>DATLKM010000183.1:0-5228 GCA_035538435.1 Binatia bacterium | reverse complement strand
GGAAATCACTTCCAGTGACTGCACCGAATCGAGTGGTATCTGGTTCGAGAAAACCTTGCTCTGCTGGTCGGTGATCGGCTGTCCGTCCACAGAGAACGAATTCTCCGCGTGATCGCCCAGGCCGTGAAATAGGCCATTGGAATCAGCTGCGATGCCGGGCGTAGTTTGCGTTACCATCGCGCTCACCCCGGAGGTCACGCTCTCCAGGGGAATCTTTTCGAATGACTTTCGGTCCGAGTCGATATGGAATGTAGAGTCGTTTTCCACCAGGTCGCCCCCGGCTTCAACCGTGACCTCGGTTTGAGAGGCGGAGATTTGCAGGCTTACATTTACGCTGACCGGCACCACCGATCGAACCTCGACATCCTGCGCCTTCTTGGCAAATCCCGCCGCATTCACCGTCATGTGGTAGGGATTGAAGGGAACGTTGGGGAAATTGAAATGCCCGGCGCTGTCTGTCGTTGCGGTAGCGTCGAAATGGCTCACCGCGTTGTGGATTTCGACTTTTGCATCGGGTATGACCGCACCGGTCGGGTCAAGCACCGTCCCGTTGACCGAGCCAGAACTCCCGGCGGACTGGCCAAGGCCCAGCGTCGCGCAAAAGAAGATGGATAGACGAATCACCTCACGGAACTGCCGGTATAACGTAGTCATGAGTGCTCCTCCGAGGAAAACCGACGATTGGGGATACAAGCGGGCGGAAGAATTCCCTAAACACGCCGCTTCACTGGTTGCTAACTGATTCCCCGGTCGGCAGGAGGACCACGAATGCCCAGCTTTGAAACCGTCAGATGCGTGATCGCACTCAGTTCACGATCGTGCATTACGCCGATGGCGGCGAAGAGCGGCGTGGTATGACTGGAAACGGGCGCTGGCGCGGTCGAATGCGCCACGGCACAAAGCGGGCAGGAGGGTGATTCCGTCTTGTTCGCATGGCTGTGGGTCGACTCCGCCACTGCCGCCCACAGGGTGAGCGACAGGCACAGCCACGTCAGCCATCGAAAGAAGACTCGCATATCTTCCCGTAGTGGGCTAGATTCCTTTTAAATTATCACGGTTGCATGCTGTCAAGGCGATACTCAAAAAGTTACTATAGGTCGGAGTGTTATGTTTCTGGGAGGCAGGATTGTGCCCGAGCCACGACACTGTGGCTCCGTGAAAATCAGGAGCCGGCGCCTTGGGGCGTGGCGGTTCGAACGCGAGGAAGATGATGACAGAACCGACGTATGAGGAATTGAAGGCCCGCCTGTCGCAATTGGAAAAAGAGGTCGAGACCAAGAAGCGCAGCGGCGAGCTTAGTTTTAAAGTTGGGGACAAAGGCGGCGTCAGCGTTTATGGCCTGGGCCGTTTCCCTGTGACCCTCTACTACGAGCAATGGAACCGTCTGCTGGGCGCGGGCGAGGACCTGAAGAAATTTCTGGAAGAGAATAAATCGCGGCTTAAGCTGAAAGAACAAGGCTAAGAAAGCGGGCTTTGGGGTTCGGCTATCGGCCCTTCCTGTCATGTTCTTACGCGCACGTTGACGGTTTGATTCACACCGTTACCTTCGCTTCACATTTAACGGTGCGCATGCAGTACGCCGCGTTATAATAAAAAAACTGTGCCCAAGTACTCGATCGTCGTCCCTTTACATAACGAGCAGGAGAACGTTACCGATCTCTACGACCGGCTGAAAGCCGTTATGGAAGCGGCCGGGGAGTCTTTCGAAATCGTTCTGGTGGACGACGGATCGAGCGATCACACTTTCGCCATGCTGCGCGAAATCGCAGCCGTCGACAGTCGCGTGACGGTGGTGAAATTGCGCCGCAACTTTGGGCAAACCGCAGGCCTGGCCGCAGGATTCGATCACGCGCGCGGCGAGTACATCATCGCCATGGATGGCGATCTTCAGCACGATCCCGCCGACATTCCGAGGTTCCTGGAAAAGATTGCCGCCGGCTATGACATCGTCAGCGGCTGGCGCAAGGTGCGCATCGACAATTTCTGGATGCGCCGCCTGCCCTCGCGCATCGCCAACTGGCTGATGGCCAAATTAAGCGGCGTCGACATTCACGACTTCGGCACGACATTTAAAGCCTACCGGCGCGAGATTCTCGAGCAGGTGCCGCTTTACGGCGAGCTGCATCGTTTTATTCCCGCACTGGCTTCGTGGTACGGGGCTTCGATCTGCGAAGTGCCCATCCGGAACGTGAACCGCGAGCGTGGTGCTTCTCATTACGGCATTTCCCGCACTTTCCGCGTCTTCTTCGATCTCATCACCATCCGTTTCCTGCTGCGCTATCTTTCCCGCCCGCTGCACTTCTTTGGCACCTTCGGGCTGGTCAGCATGATGGCCGGCAGCGCCGTGGTAGCCTGGCTGGGCGTAGAAAAATTCCTGCGCCACATTCCTGTCATGGCTTCTCACGGCCCACTGATGATGCTGGCTCTGGGACTTCTGCTCGGCGGCCTCAATCTGCTCGCTATCGGCCTGCTCGGCGAGATGCAGGTCCGCCACTATCACGAGCCCCGCAACCGCGCTCCCTATTCGGTCGACCGCGTCCTGCGCGCCCAGAACGAAGAGCACAGCGTCTCGGAGTAGCTAAGTCCGCGACGTGGGAGCGTAAGTCAGCTTCTTCCATTTGCCACTCGGAACGTCCCGACGATCCCGATGAATTCCCCCAACGCGTTGCGCATGGGAGTTCCCTGCACGTCCACCCATACCGCAGTTCCATCCTTCCGACGGAGCCGGAAGCGGAACGGATTGCTGTCCCCTTGCCTCTTCCCATCAAATAATTTTTGTGCCGCAGGAACATCCTCCGGGTAGAGGTATTCGAATGAAGGCTGCCCCATCAATTCCTGTGCGTTCGCGCCCAGAATTTCGCCCATCGCTGCGTTCGCATAAAGTGTTTTCGCCTCTGCATCAATAATCCAAATACCATCCGCTAGTTTGGTCATTGTTCTTTCCTTGACCCGCTAGTTTGGTTTTTTTTACCAAAGCCTAGCAGCACACGCCCCGCCCAACAAATCCGGTGCGATCGGTAGCCAAGGGCTCGCCTGCCCTTAAGGATTTCCTATAGTGAAAGTAGTATGCAGAAACGGTGCGCGCGTTGAATTATTGCGAAGTTCAACACTCTCGCGCACTTTTCAAGTCTGGCGCTCGAATGCACCGAAGGGCTTGCCGAAACCCGAGATCGGAGACCTACTCGGGCCGCTTCCGCCGCAGACACGGTCCTCAACGCAGCCCAGTCTCGAACGGACATCGTATAATCTGCCGTATCAGGAGCTTTCGCCGATCATGCCTCAAACCACCCAATACGACTTGCAACTTGCCCGCCGCATGTCGCGGCTAGGCACGGAAACCGCCTTCGAAGTCCTCAACAAAGCGCGCGCCCTTGAGCGCCAGGGAAAGAGCATCATCCACCTCGAAATCGGCGAGCCCGATTTCGATACTCCCGCCAACGTGATCGACGCGGGCGTCGACGCCCTGCGCCATGGCTGGACCCATTACGGCCCCTCCGCCGGCCTCCCCGAGCTGCGCCAGACCATCGCCGACTACGTAAGCCGCACCCGTGGCGTGAAAGTCGGCAGCGATGAAGTCGTAGTTGTCCCCGGAGGGAAGCCAATTATTTTCTTTACGATGCTGGCTCTCGTTGATGAAGGAGATGAAGTCATCTACCCCAATCCCGGCTTCCCCATTTACGAGTCCATGATTCACTACGTGGGCGGCAAGGCCGTGCCCATAGCCCTGCGCGAAGAAAGAGATTTCTCCCTTAGCGTCGACGAACTCAGCGGCCTTATCACCGACCGTACGAAGCTGATCATTCTGAATTCTCCCCACAATCCCACCGGCGGCGTTATGCCGCGCCGCGACGTGGAGCAGGTCGCGCAGCTCATCGGCGAGCGCAACGTTCTGATTTTGTCGGACGAGATCTACAGCCGCCTGCTGTTCGATGGCGAGCACTTTTCCATCATGTCGATTCCCGGTATGCAGGAGCGCACCATCCTGCTCGATGGCTTCTCGAAAACCTACGCCATGACCGGCTGGCGGATGGGCTACGGCGTCATGCGTCCCGATCTGGCCACGCACATCACGCGCCTGATGACGAACTCAAATTCCTGCACCGCCAGCTTCACGCAGATGGCCGGAATCGAAGCCCTGCGCGGCGACCAGAGTTCGGTCGACCATATGTGCGAAGAGTTCAAGCGCCGCCGCGACGTCTTTGTCGCCGGCCTGAACAAGATCAAAGGGTTCTCCTGCCGCATGCCGCACGGAGCGTTTTATGTTTTTCCCAACGTCACCGCCACCGGATGGAAATCGAAACCGTTGGCCGACGCCTTGCTTGATCAAGCAGGAGTGGCTGCGTTATCGGGGACCGCATTCGGCGCGTTCGGCGAAGGCTACCTCCGCTTCAGCATCGCCAATTCCATGGAAAATCTGGAACAGGCCCTCGACAGAATCGATCAGTGGACAAAGCGGTTGTAACGCAATCGCAAACCCCATTCTTTCTCGGCTTTGAGGGACATCGACCATGCGCGGCGTTGGGGGTAAGCACTATCCGTATCGCTTGCCGTTCGCCTGTTGCCTCGTTAGCTTCTGCCCCGCAATCCGCTTGTTTGCCGCCGCAACTGGCGTATTCTTTCAAATGGACAAGCCCTGGCGCGGGCCGGGTGAGAACCGTCACTCGCGCCGGTGCGGCCTTTCCTTGCGGTCTCTGTCCAAAAGCTCATTATGAAAGACGAAGTCGACCGAGTTCAAACGGAGGCAACACGATGACTTCTGGCATTCTCACGTCGCCCGGAATCAAGAATCCCGGCGACTACATTGAAGAAGTAATGCTCAGCGTTAAGGCGAAAAATCCCGCCGAACCCGAATTCCATCAGGCCGTGCGCGAGGTATTCGATTCACTGCGCCTGGTGTTGGCGAAGCATCCCGAGTATCAGTCCAATCGCATTCTCGACCGCATCGTTGAACCGGAGCGCGTGCTGATGTTTCGCGTGCCCTGGATCGACGACCAGGGCAGTGTGCAGGTCAATCGCGGATTCCGCATTGAAATGAACAGCGCCATCGGGCCATATAAAGGAGGCCTGCGCTTTCATCCCTCGGTAAATCTCGGCATTTTGAAATTTTTGGCATTCGAACAGGTGTTCAAGAATTCTTTGACCACATTACCCATGGGCGGCGGCAAGGGCGGATCGGATTTCGATCCCAAAGGCAAGAGTGACAACGAAGTCATGCGCTTCTGCCAGAG
>DATLKM010000182.1:0-2106 GCA_035538435.1 Binatia bacterium | reverse complement strand
AACCTCCCGGGACGAGTATGCTAGGCCCCGCAAAAGGATCTGTGACTCACCCACGTTATAGGCCGCAACTGCCAGCCGAAGATCACCCTTGAACAGGCGGATTAGCAGCGCCAGGTAGGCGACTCCACCGCGGACGTTCTGTTCGATGTTGAATCTGTCCTGGACCCCAAATCGAAGAGCAGTCTGGGGCATCAGCTGCATGAGACCTGCCGCACCCTTTTTCGAGACCGCGTACGGATTCCAGCCCGACTCCACTTGGATGACAGATTCAACGAGTTCCACGGGGACTTCGAACGCAGAGGCGTAGAATGCCGCACATCGCATGGAGAACTCCCGCACCTGTGCTCGGGTTGCCGCCCCTCCCGCAGGCGCCGCTAGCAATATGAGAAGAACAACAATCCCGAGGAGGTTCTTCATCGTTTTCGCTCCCTAAGCCGCGGCGGACGGCGCGGCATCCACTCCTATCAGCTTGTCCCGGTAGAGTTTTGAGTCTGCGACAAGCCCCTCAAAACCTTCGCGCAGCAGCAGTCTTCCCCGGTCCCCCTCCGTCTTGGCCAATAGCGGCAGGAGAACATCTCTCTGCTCCGGGAGAATCTCTTTCGTGCCAAGGATTTCGAGCGCTCGTGCGAGGTCCAGAATTTCCGCGATGGATGGCGGTTTCTCCATGTTCCAGCCGCGCAGCGCGTGCGCCAGGCCGGCCATCTGGCCAAGAAGCGCCGCGTTCTGATTCCCGCTTCGCTCGGTCAGGATCTGGACTTCGCGTTCCACGGTCGGGTAATCAAAGCGCAGGTACAGGCACCTTCGCCGCAAGGGATCGCCCAAACGGCGTTCCTCGTTCGAGCTCAACACCACAAAGGGCACCGTGGCCGCCTCGATGGTGCCTAGCTTCGGGACAGTGATCTGCCAGGCGCTGAGAATTTCAAGAAGCAAGGCCTCGAAGCCGTGGTCGACTTTGTCGAGTTCGTCGATCAGCAACACACAGGGCTTCGCCTTCGGCCGCAATGCGCGTAACAGCGGGCCCTCTGCAAAGAAATCCAGAGAATGCATCCGGCTTCGAATGCTATCCCAGTCTTGGCCCAGAGAGTCTTTTTGTGCTCCGAGGTATAGGGCCTGCAGCGATTCGTCGAACTTCCCAATGGCCTTTTCCTCGGTGATCCCTTCGTAGCATTGCAGGCGTTCGACTGTCGTTCCGGCAGCCGCCGCAACGGCATAAGCCAGTTCCGTTTTCCCGCAGCCCGGGGGCCCTTCCACGAGAAGAGGCTTTTGCATCTTTCCGGCGAGATAGACGATCTGAAGTGTGATGGGATCAATCACATACCCCACACTGTGAAGACCGCTGGCGAGCTTTTCCACGGATGCGAACACAGATTCCGGCTCCTAAGGCGCGTCGGAACATACGCCCGAACCTTTACCGGTGCACGCGAGCGGGCGTACTTCGGCGAACCGACCACCACAGGAAGAGTTCATCACGCGTCATAACTCATGGGACGTGCGTCACGTGTGACTACGCCGATATAGAGGAGATTGCATGACTTAGGCGATGCCCCGCTTTCGATTTCGTTGCCCACGAAAAGAAGCGGCGCCAGTCGCGCGGTTCCTGACTGCGTTTCTCCTGCGCATTGAAATGTTGGGGCTCTGGAAGAATCTTCGGCTTGTACCACATTTACAGACTGACGTTCCTTCCCTGGTTGCGTGCGTCCTTTTAGAGCGGTCGGACAGCTACACAAAAAAAGCGAACGGGAATCGACCGTAAAACGACGTGGCCAGTCCCGATCTTCCTGGCTGCAACGGGTTTGCAGGATCCACAGCTGATTCAGGGCACAAACGGGGACGGCTGCGCATTGCGCCGCGGGAGTATCTCTGAATTTCGACAGGACAAGAAACAATTCTGGCCAATTCCAAGTTTGCTGGCTAACTGACTCCTGTCCGCGTGAACCCGTCTTGCGGCGCATTTGACAATTCGCAGTATCGCTTCTAAAACGCGCCACATGGAACGCGCGTTGAGCAGACGTGATTGTTGCCTGGAACACCTTGTTCACTGTCAGCTTGTAAACACGGGATGGCCATTCCATCCGGGCAACGCCCAAGCCGCCGTTGAACCCACAG
>DATLKM010000181.1:0-7621 GCA_035538435.1 Binatia bacterium | reverse complement strand
CCTTTTCCCGCCTCGCCGGCACGTGCCGCTTCTATCGTGATCGAAGTGATGACTTTAATCACCTGCCCGATCTCGGTGGAAGACTCGCCCAGCTTGGAGATCGTGATCGTCGTCGCCTCAGACGACTTCACCGCCGAGTTTGCCACTTTCGCGGCCTCCGTGGCGTTCTTGGCGATTTCCCTGATGCTCACTCCCATCTCTTCCGCACCCGTGGCCACAGTTTGCAGGTTTTGGCTCACGGCCTGTGCCGATTTGGCCACCGCCTCGGCTTGCGCCGTGGTTTCGGTCGAGTTGGCGGTAATTTGCTGGCTGGTCGAGTTCAACTCTTCGCTCGCGCTCGCCACGCGTACCGCATTGTCAGTGATGGCGCGAATCATCGCTTTCAAGCTGCCACTCATTTGATTGATGGCCGCGGCAAGTTCGCCCAGCTCATCTTTGCTGCTCAACTGAATGTCATCGCGGGTCAGGTCTCCACCCGCGATCGCCTGCGCTTCCAGAAGAATGGAACCGGTTACTTGCGTGATCCTCCGGCTCAAGAAGACGGCCAGGGAGATTCCTAATACGAACGAAACGATGGCTGCCAGGGTCATGGTCCATTTGAGGGCGGCGCTGGCCGAGGCCACTGATTCCTTGTCTTGTGCCAGTAGCTGCTCCACCGAATCGGGCTAAGCCGTTGAGGTCTCCGACCAGCGAATCATTCAAAGGGGTGGCGCGGTCGGCATACTCATTGCCGGCCTTAACCACGCCCTCCGCCCCTCCCGAAGCTGCCATGTCGATGGTTGCGCGTTGCACTTCCCGCAAGTGCGGTGCCTTCTCCTTGATCCTCATCACATGTTCGCGATTCTCCGCCACCACGAACCCTGTCGACAGGTCGGCCAACACCGCGATGTCCTTATCGACCTTTGCCCAAATATCATCGAACCGCCGTAAAGCGTCTTTGCGCCGTTCGTCCTGCGCGCCGGCGAGAATGGCCTGCCTGCTCTTGCTGGCAGTCTGGAACAAATCGCGTTGCAACTGTTGCGTCGCATCGAGGGTGGGAATCCTCAACGTCATCAGATGGGATTGCGTGTGCTCGACCTGGCTGATTCTCCAGTACGCGGCCAGAGTGCTTGCCGCCATCAATGACAACACCGCGCCGAAGCCCAATCCCAGTTTCTTGCCCAGACTCACCTTCATGATCGTTCTTTCGCCCCAATTTCAGTTTGCCGCCGTGTGGTTTGCATCTGCTCGGTCCGTCATCTCACAAGCCTTCTCAACGTCAAGCACGTGCAGCAGTTGTTTATCGAGCTTGTGCACGCCCAAAATCATGGAGCGCACCAAGCCGCGCAGCGTTTCCGGCGGCGCCTCAAACGTGTCCTCGTCCACTTCGACCACGTCGCCGATTTGGTCCACGACCAGACTCATCGCGCCGTCGCCGGAGCGCACCACCACGTTCATGGGCCGGGTTCCGGGCGGCGCGGGCCCCAGTTCAAGCCGGCGCCGCAGATCGACCGCCGTCACGATTTGTCCGCGGAGATTAATCAGCCCGCTCACCACATCGGGAGCCAGCGGCACCTGCGTCATATCGAGTGAGCGCATGACTTCCTGCACCCCGTGCAACTCGACCCCGAAGAGAAGCTTGTCGAGATAGAACGAGCAAAATTGAGAACGCGCCATGTTCATCTCCCCATTTCCGCTACCCGGCTGGCGGCGGGCATGCTACTGACTGCGCCCCCCGCCGCGAGCAGGATGGCCGGAATATCCAACAACTCGGTAACCCTTTCGCCGATCACCACCGAGTAAAGCACGCAGGGCCGGGTAGCGGGCGACCGAACTTCGGCCCGGTCGTCGACGATGTCGATGATCCGTTCCACCACCAGGCCGAACATTTGCCGCTCATGGTTGAGCACGAGCACCTGAATCGGCCCCGCCTCGGTGTGGGGTAATGCGGTCACATCCTTCAGCCGCTTGCGCCGCTCCTCGAGAACCGTGTTCAGCCGGATCAAAGGCAGAATCTGGCCGCGATACTGCGCCACCCACTGGCTTCCCGACATTTCCACCTGCGCCACGGGAAACTCTTCCAGCCGCGCCAAAATGGCCAGCGGAATGGCCATGCGCGAATCGCCCGGCCCGGCAAACAACAGAAACGTCTGTTTCTCTCCGGCCTCCGCCGTCTCTTCGGTTTTTTCCGCCAGCGAACGGTCGCGTGCTTCGGTCACTACGTTGGCCCGCTGGGCCAGCCCCAGCACGTCGAGAATCAGGGCCACCTTGCCATCTCCCATGATGCTCGATCCGGCAAACGTCTTCAGCGTCTTCAACTGCTTGCGCAGCGGCTTGACTACAATTTCTTCCGTATCGTTAATCTGGTCGACCACCAATCCGAACTGGCGTTCATCGGCCTGGAGCACAACAATGTTTACCGCGTCTTCGCGGGCCGGCTTCGCTGTGCTTTCGCTCTTGTGACTGCCTTCATTGCCGCCCTGCGCCAAATGCAGTTCGCGATTCAGGTACACCAGGGGAAGCAGTCTTCCACGTAGCCGGTACACCGGAGCGCCATGCACCAGTTCGATTCCGCTGGCGACTTTGTCCGCTTCCAGCCGCACCAGTTCCAGCAGGCTGACTTGCGGAATGGCATACCTCTCTTCCGAACAGGTAACGACCAAAGCGGGAATGATGGCGAGCGTCAGCGGAATCTTGACGCGCACCGTCGTCCCTTGGCCGGCAACCGACTGCATGTCAACCGTTCCACCAATCTTTTCCACATTGGTCTTGACCACGTCCATGCCGACGCCACGGCCGGACACATTGGTGACCTTCTCCGCGGTAGAAAATCCCGGCAGGAAGATGAGGTTGAAAATCTCCCGTTCCGACATCCGCGCCGCCTGCTCTCCGCTGACCACCCCGCGTTCTACTGCTTTTTTCCGGATCCGCTCGACATTCAGCCCGCCGCCATCGTCGATGATCTCGATGTTGACTTGCCCTCCCTCGTGAAAGGCCCGCAGCACAAGCCGCCCAGCGCGCGGTTTGCCCGCTGCAATCCTGTCAGCGGGCAACTCAATGCCGTGATCCACCGAGTTGCGCACCAGGTGGGTCAGCGGATCTTTGATCGCCTCAATGATCGTTTTGTCGAGTTCTGTATCTTTCCCCTCCATCTCAATTCCGACTTCCTTCTTGCAGCCCAGCGCCACGTCGCGCACCGTGCGCGGGAACTGATCCCAAATGTTGCCGATGGGCTGCATGCGGGTCTTCATGATTCCTTCCTGCAGTTCGGTGGTAATCAGATTGAGCCGCTGCGTGGCCGCCACGAATCCGGTGTCTTTCACGCGGTTGGCGAACTGCAGCACCTGATTGCGCGCCAGAACCAGCTCGCCCACCAGGTTCATGACCCTCTCCAATAGCGCGACGTTCACTCGTACAGTGCTATCAGAGACGGCACGGCCGCCCATGCCTTCCCCTCGCGCCTCGTGCTCCGCGGTAGCGGGTTTTTGTGGCGCCGATGCCTTGGCTGAAGGCTTCGGCGACGGGGGCGGCACTTCAACCGAGGCCTTGGCGGCGTCCGCAACGGATGATGCGGGCGGATCCGGAGCCGCAACCGGCCGCTGCCCAGAAGGGCTCTCGCCTTGCCCCTGCTGGAGCCGCGTCAATGTTTCGCGCAATTCGGGATAATCGTTCTCGCCGTCCTGCCCGGTGGTTTCGATCTTCTTTAGCATCTCGCGGACGGCATCCACCATGCCCAGCAGGGCCGTGGTGATGGCAGGACTCAGTGCAAGCTGCCCATCGCGCAGCCGCGACAGAAGGTTCTCGCCCACATGCGCCACCTTCTCCAACTTGTTGAAGCCTAGAAAACCGCAGGTCCCCTTGATGGTGTGAATAGTGCGGAATATACCCGCCAGCGCCTCGCGATCGTTTGGGTTTTTCTCCAACCCAACCAGGTCACGGTCGAGCCGGTCAAGGTTTTCATAACTCTCCACCAGAAAGTCATTAATGATGTCGTTTTCGCCCATCGCTTCCAATCCTTTCCGGAACTGACACCTGTGGCAATGTGGCAGACAGGCCCGACTACTCCCTGTCTCTATCGTCATGTGGGCTGATTTTGATTAGCGAGGAAAAGGAAAAGGTCAAGCTTGCGTAATGAAGGCGCCGGTAATCGGCTAGACGGGGAATTCTAGCGTTGCTCTTGGGCGCCGCTATCAGCCCGATTCGGACTCGGGGATTTGTCGGGTTGGAAGCCGATTTTGTCGAGCATCGGCTTGATCTCCGGATTCGACATGAACAGTTTCCAGATCAGCCCGGTGCGGTAGTTTTCCACCATCACCACGATCGGCGCCTGATCCAAACCCATATACACCGGAGAGAACCAGTTGTGGGTCAAATTAAAGGCATCGTGTGGGCCATACACTCCCCACAGTCGGTCGCCCAAATCGCGATAGAAAAATTTCAAAGCTGCCATCGACTCTTGCGGCGTGTAAGGGAATGAAGCGAGCGCCCCCGTCGGCGTGATCGTTCCGTTATCGGTGGAACGGTCGGGAGCGTGCGCCAGATAGCCGACCTGGTCGTCGCTGGCCGTTAAACCCCAATCGTTGGGGCCGTATCCGGCGAAATGGCCGGGATTGGCTTCGCAATATCCCAGATTGATCAGCGCCAGGTTGCGATTGTTATCAAAATAATCGGTGAACCGGTCGTGGATGCCGCGCGGATCAAAGCCCATGTACGAATATTGGGTGAAGAACAAAGGGCCGCCCGAGCCTACGCCCACATCCAATTTAACGTCGTAATAGGTGTGGCCGTTCACATACATATTGCCGGCAATCGATCCCGACCAGCCAGTGCGATACGCCGCCGAGGCCGGCGTCTGCCCTGCCCACCCGGTGTAATAGAGATCGGCGGGCACCGAATGCGTAGGCGAAGCTATGGCCAGCAGGTACGTGATCATGGTCTCGTTGAATCCGGTCAGCCGGTGATCGATATACCACGACCACTGCGGCGACCAGTGCCAGAGCAGAGCACCCTCATTCGCCGATTTCCTGTACCAGTCCCACTCCACGGTTTCCCAAAGATGGGTAATCCGCTGGTAAACATTCTGCTCTGCCTCAGAACTGTCATTGAAGTATTGACGCGCCGCCAGCAGGCCTTCCATCAAAAACGAAGTTTCAACAAGATCTCCGCCGTTATCGAACATGCCGAAAACCAGCATCGGCTGCGCAGTATATCCATCCAGAAAATGCGCCCAGGCGCCGTGGAATCGGGGTGCTTTCTCGAGAAAGTCGAGAATTTTTGTCACCCTCTGCACGCCCTGTTCGCGGGTGATGAATCCGCGGTCCACACCAACAATCAGAGCCATGATCCCGAACCCTGATGCCCCGGTCGCGACTATGCGGTCATCGCCGGGAATGTTTTCCAGCGTCGCGCCCGCCACCGGATGGCCTCCGTCCCAGTAATAACGAAAACACTCCTCCTGCAGCATGGTCAGCAGTTCATCATCCGAAAGCTCATGGGTCGACGCTGTGGCGACCGTGGAAAATACGGAGCGCCGGTATGCTCGGTCAACTGAACGCACTCGATACGTGGCTTTCACTCCCGAGCGCCCGATAAAATCGGCGTACCGGTTAATTCCGCCGGTCTGAATCCCGATCTGCTGAAACTTGTGCGAAGGCGCAATCGCCCGATAGATGGCATAGCTCTGCAACTCCGGATCAATCACCGGGTCCCAGCTGATATCCACATGCCGGTCGTACCCCACCGCCTTCACGTTCTGCGGGGCGCTCGGGGCCCGGCGCACTTCGACCGAAACCGGCGCAGCGTTAGCCTGATCGTCAATTTTGATTTCGTCGATTATCAGCGAGTGTTGTATGTCGTCCGCCTCGCTTTGCCCGAAGTGAATGCTGTGCAGTTGGTGCACATCAAACGGATGGATCGATGCTGTCGTAAAACTATCCAGCGACATGCGAAGCTGCACCCAGCGCTTGGCTGGAATATCGCCGGTAATCCCGTCGAGCTTCAGAGGTGCGGTGAAATCGTGCCGCCCATCCTCCAGTTGTACAAACGGCAAGTCCGCGGCGGGTATCGCTTCCGCCGAGTACACCCACATATAGAGAGTGTCGCCGTGAAAATCAGTGGGGCGATTGCGCATATCGACCACCCGGACTTCCGCCTCCCAACTCCCGCCGGGCGACGACTTCCATTCCAGCCGAAGCGCATTGGGCGCGGTAAAGAAATTCTTCTTTTCAATCGGCAGGGCGCCCGAAATCAGCACGACATTGCTGGGAAAAACCAATCGCCCGCTGCTGTAGTAGTAATAATCGGACGTGATGCTGTTGTCGAAGATGACGTGGTTGTAGTAGTCCGTCGGCGTGACCGCACCGGAAAAGGCAACAAAAATAGCGAGGAAAAAGAAAAGGCTTAGAACCGAACGCACCGCATGCTCCTACTGGCGGGATAGAGAGGAATTACCGAACTCGAATTTCGAGTCTATCACACGAAAACGGCGGCTCCGGCCGTGTTGGCTTTTAATCCGCAGCTATGCTCAGGGTCGGTCATTATCTGCTCTTGGATTTGTTTGACAGGTACCACCGCCGCAAGGCCACAAGCGACCAGACCGCCTCAACCAGACCGAACGGCCAGGCGCCTTGCAAGAACCCGTAAATCGCGGCTAGAACGCAGGAAACGGCAAAAGCCAGAATGAACCAGCGGCTCCTGGACTCCAGGGCGTAGCAAACGAGCATTGCGCTTACAGCAAATAGACCAAAAAGGGTTAATGGCTTCATGTTTTGGTCAGCCGGTGGCTTCCTTGGTTTTTTGACAATCGGCGCCCCCCTGACCGACTGCCGTTTTTCTTCGAACTGAAACTTGGGACTGCGCCAGTTCAGCATACTTAGCTTAAAACCCTTACACTATCTGATAGAATTTTTGGGCTTGCCGAGGCCGGCTTTGGGGCGTGCCAGTACAGCGCAAGCCGCTGAAAGGGAAGGGAATCAACCTTTCCGCCCCATTTTGGCATCTCTCGTGCGAGTCTTTGCAGGTAACGGGGCGGCACAGTTCTTTAGCACCTCCCGATTCGTGTGTCTGCTTCCAGCGTTTAGGGTGATCCAGACTTATGGCGCAACGGGATAGCCAGTGGGCGGGATGGCAAGATCGCATCTCCGCGCTTCGTAACGTCCCGTCAGTTCTCAAAATTGTTTGGGATTCAGCTCCCGCCGTCGTCGTCTTTGGACTGGTTTCTCGCGTTGCCGCGTCGCTCATGCCGGTTGCCCTTCTCTGGATTACCCGGCTGATCATCGACGGCATCAACAACGCAGCCCGAACCCACCAGCCTATCCAGCGTGGATTTTGGTGGCTGGTGGTCGCCGAATTTTCGCTTGCGGTTTTCAACAGCCTGCTGCTTCGCACCATCGATTACTCGGATTCTCTTCTCGGCGATAAATATACGCGTTACGTCAGCATCCGGGTGATGGATCATGCCGCATCTCTGGACCTCATCGCTTACGAAGATCCTGTTTTCTACGATCGCCTCGAACGTGCCCGCGTGCAGGCCACCGACCGTCTGGTAATGATTCAACAGATCGGCCGCCTGGTTCAGCAGGCCGTGACCACGGTTACACTCTCGGTCTCGATCATGGTGTTTTCGCCCTGGCTCATGCTCCTG
>DATLKM010000180.1:0-5711 GCA_035538435.1 Binatia bacterium | reverse complement strand
CGCCATGTCCACAACATTGCCGCGCAGAATGAATTTTTTGAAGCCGTCGAGCATGGAAGCCTCCTAACAGGGATTGGCGGTAAGGGTATGACAGCGGCCAGGGAAGGTCAAGGGCCAAGCCTATCCGAGCTTTTGAGCGCGCAACTGCAACCTGATTCGCTGCGGCGTCCTCCGCTTGATCACCACGCTTATTTCGCCATGCGGAGCTTCTATCGTCAACGGAAGATCCATCTGCAGCCCCGACACCGTACGCCGCCGTTTCGCTCGGCGCGAAACGAGTGGCTCGGTTTCGGCACCAGCATAAGGTATCGCTATGCGAAACTCGCGGTAGGCTAATACTATCGTCCGGAAGCTAGGCATCGCGTTTGCCCTCAAGTACCTCTGCAGGCCTCCTCTATCGACTCCGAGACGCCTTGCGAACTCTTTCTCTGTCGCGCCTTCGTCAAGCGCTTTCTTGTAGAAGGGCGTTAGGCGCTTTGCGAATTCGATACCGAATTGCCGGTCTTCGTCGGTCCGCTTCATTAAAGTGCTTGACTAACGCAAGGAACGAGTACAAGATGATTCTTAAAAAGCATGCTTTTTAAGAATCATAACGATACCCGAAAAGGAACCGCTTGTCATCTAGACTCTAAGCAGCAGCGGGTTCCATTGAGAGGCTGAACTGGACACGGAACAACCAGCTCGCTTAGCGGTAGAACTACGTTGCTACGACCAACACGCGCAAGAGTGGGCCGCGCAGAAGGCTGGCCAGTATGTAGTCATTAAGAACACTGGAGTTCTAGGCTTCTTTCCCGATTTTGAACACGCATACACGGCGGGCGCACGAGAGTATGGGTTTGAAACGGACTTCCTGGTTAAGCAGATCCTTGAATACGAGCCAGTCTTCATTGTGCTTTAAGTCGTGACGACCTATCAGTCGCCAGTTCGAGACCCTCGAGATCTCAAGCTCCACGGACCTCGTTTAAAAGTCACAATAGGGCCACCCCTGTTGAGGCTACCTAGCGGCCGACAGGGGCTCCCACTCGCCACCACCAGATTCACGGAGACCGATGCCCTCATAGATACCGGTGCACAACGCACGGTTTTGTCCCCCGAGGCGGTCCGAAAAGCTGGCCTCTCCAAGATCAACGAGGCCGATGTCAGAGGAGTTGGAGGAATCGTAAGAGCGGGTGTCTACGCGGCTTCGCTGCAGTTTCCCCGATGCAGTCTCAGTACGATAGAGGTCATCGAGGTTTCCTGCTGCGAGCTTCCGCATATCCTTTACCACTGCCTGCTTGGGCGAGATGTTCTGTCGCGCTGGAAGTTCGCCTATGACGGAGCCGCTGGCACTTGGTACATCGAAGAGCGGGTTGGTGGACCGTGGGCGGAGTCACCCGAGGGTTTTGACCCTAACCTTTGGGGCAAGTAGGACTTTTTAAGCGGAAACGCTTCTTCAGATCCGCATCGGCATCACGATATACCGGTACTTGTAATCATCCCCTTCGGCGGGGCGGAGCTGGCCGGCAGATTGGGAGTCTTTCAGTTCCAAGCGGACTTCGCCGCTGCCCACGGCCTTAAGGAAATCGACCAGGTAGACGGCGTTAAAGCCGATGGTGAGCGGCTCGCCGTCGTAAGCGGCTTCAAGAGAGTCTTCCGACTCGCCGGCTTCCGTGGACGAAGCGGAAATCTTCACTTCGCCCTTTTCCAGCTTCAGGCGGACGGCGCGTGAGCGCTCGTCGGCAAACTGGGCCACACGCTGAATCGCGGCGTTCAACTCATCGTCATTGAGCACGATCGATTTGTTGTTGTCTTTGGGCAGCACGGCTTCGAAATTAGGGAACTGCCCGGTAAGCTGGCGCGAGGTGAGAAGACGCGGTCCGATGCGGAAGAACAGGGTCGATTCGTCTTTGGCGAATTCGACGAACTCCGCGTCATCCGTGGAATCGAGCAGGGACTTAAGCTCGTCCATGGCCTTCTTGGGAACGAGCGTCTTCATCTCGCCGGAAACATTGTCGAATTTTTCGCCGGAGCGCTCACAGTGCGCCAGGCGATGGCCGTCGGTAGCCACCATGGTGATCGACTCGGGCTTCAGCAGCATGAGAGCGCCGTTGAGCGTGTAGCGGGACTCTTCGTTGGAGATGGCGAAACCGGTGCGGGCGATCAGTCCGCGAAGAACCTGGCCGGGAATTTTGACCACGCCGGCGGTGGGAAAAACCGGCAGGCTGGGGAAATTGGATTTGGCCATCCCGACCATTTTCGTGTTGGACCGTCCGCAGCGAATGCTGACCCAGTGATTTTCCAGCAGCTTGATGGTGATATCGGCGTCGGGCAGAAGTTTCACGTAGTCGTGTAGTTTGCGCGCAGGGATGGTGCAGGAGCCTTCTTTTTTCACTTTGGCATTGCACGATGTGCGCAGGCTGAGATCGAGATCAGTCGCGGTAATTGAAAGTTTCCCATCGGCGGTCTCAAACAAATAGTTCGAGAGAATGGGAATGGTGGTCTTGCGCTCGACCACGCCCTGAGTCGCCGTCAACTCGCGCAGCAACTCGCCCTTGCTGACCGTAATTTCCATCGTGCCCACCGCCACGGCCGCTTCCACCGGCATACGCGTTATCTCCCCCTGCCGCGTGCTTACTTTTCTTACTTCCTTATATCAAATACAAAAGCTATAAAACCAGTAGTAGCAGTAGGCAACGCGGGAAAGTGGAAAACTTGCCCAAGCCGCCTGTTCTCTTGGCTTTATGAGCGATTCTCTCATGTGAGAAATCGCCCCTCGATACTTCGGTGCCGCACGAAAGAACCGGAGCCGTCACGCAATTCACTCCATCTCTACACAGCTTCCACATCCAGTTCACAAGGCCGAAAAAGCAAGACTGCGGATATCGGCGAAAACACTCTGAACACGGCGTTTTATCCGCCTAATTGCTCGGTCAGCTTGTTGAGCAATCTGTTCAAATCTTTGTCCTTCTGGCGGGCCTCTTCGATTTTCTCGACCGAGTGCAGCACAGTCGTGTGGTGCTTGCCGCCGAATTGCCGTCCGATTTCAGGTAGCGAAGCCTCCGTCATCTGCTTGGCAAGATACATGGCAATCTGCCGCGGATAAACGATGGCGCGGGAATTATCTTTCGCTTTGATCTCGACCAGGCGCAGGCCGAACTGTTCCGCGACCATTTTCTGGATCGATTCAATCGTGACCTTGCGCGCCTGCGAGTCGATGAAGTTCTTCAACACCTGCTGCGCGTAAGGCAGGGTTATTTCCGCGCCGATCAGCGAGGAGTGCGCGACCAGACGGATGAGAGCGCCTTCAAGCTCGCGCACGTTCGAGCGGATGTTCTGGGCCACGTACATGGCCACATCGCTGGGCAGGGTGACTTTTTCCTGCTCGGCTTTTTTCTGGAGAATGGCGACTTTGGTTTCGAGATCGGGCGGCTGTATGTCGGCGATCAGTCCCCATTCGAAGCGGCTGCGCAGGCGGTCTTCAATTTCGGCCAGCTCTTTGGGTGAGCGGTCGCTGGCGATGACGATCTGCTTCATCGTATCGTGCAGCGCGTTGAAGGTGTGGAAGAACTCTTCCTGTGTGCGCTCCTTCCCGGCGAGGAACTGAATGTCATCGATGAGCAGCACATCCACACTGCGAAAGCGGTCGCGGAACGTGGTCATCTTGTCGTAGCGGAGCGAGTTGATCATGTCGTTGGTGAACTTCTCGCTTGAGACGTAGCAGATGGTGGCAACGGGCTGGCGGCGCTTGATCTCATGGCCGATAGCCTGCATCAGATGCGTCTTGCCCATGCCGACGCCGCCGTACAGAAAAAGCGGATTGTAGGCTTTGGACGGGCGTTCGGCGACGGCCTGGCAGGCGGCGTGGGCGAACTGGTTGCCCGACCCGATGACAAAGGCATCGAAGGTGTAACGCGGATTCAGTTGCGCAGCTCCGTCCCAGTCGAATCGCGCCTGCGCGGGGCTGGCGGCCGCGCCGGTCCCGTTCGCTCCATTGGCGGAAAGCCCGCCGTTGTGGCGCATGGGGGTGGCGGCGGGATCGTCCTCCGGAGTGACGAACTTCACGTCGCTGAATTCCATGCCCAGATTGTCGATGGCTTCCTGAATCAGGTCCGCATATTTGTCGCCCGCATGGCGGAACTCCGCGGTGGGAACGCGAACGAACAGGATGCCGCCGCTGGCGTGGCTGTAGCGTGTGGGCTTAAGCCAGGTGTCATAAGAGTGGCGATTGATTTTCTTTTCGAGCGCGTCGAGAATGCGCGTCCACGGATTGGGGGAGAGCGTTGTACCTTGAGCTGACATAAATATGAAAAACCCCGCCGCGGCGTCCCGGCGGCTGGCTTGAAGGGCGCCTGTTAATAAGTGCTGTTGACCCGCTTGCTGATGGAACTTTTTGCTAACTGCAGATCGCGCCCGACCCGAGGCGCGGTTGCCATGGTGAATTGAGAATTTTCAAAAGCGACCGTGCGGCATAGTAGCACAAAATTTTTTCTTGAGTGAAAAAAATCTTCGCCCGATTTTCCTGAAACACCATTCGCCACCAGAAGCACAGCGGCTGTCAAGTGGCGAGGATGTAACTGCCGCGGAAGCGGTGCAGATGGCGCGGCACAGTGGGATTGCGCGCGATGCAGTTCGTCGGAAAGGACGGTTCCTCGCCGCCGCTTCGCGGCAGTTCGGAACGGCATTCGTTTTAAAACACGCTGCCTTCGAGGAGGAGCTGTTGAAGTCGCGGAGAAATTCAGCCGCTAAGGTTCCGCAGGCCGCGCTTTACCCGCCCGCGCGCTGTCATTTATACTCTACGTTTGCCCATATACCGACGAAGAAATTAGGAGCGGCTACTTTTCATGCCCAAGCGTACATTCCAACCTAACCGGCGCAAGCGATCGAAGAAGCATGGTTTTCGCGTGCGCATGAAGACCCAGGGCGGCCAGAAAGTGCTTTCCCGGCGCCGCGCCAAAGGGCGCAAGCGGGTTTCGGTGAAGCCCGGCTTCCGCGAATAGCGCGGATTTCCGCGGAACCCCTGCGGCAAGCCCCTGATCCATTATCTCTGATCCGTAATCTGGAGAAGCATTACCGGGAGCATCGGCGATTTGAGCAGCGAGGCAGTGTGCCTGAAGCATCGAATCAGGGAGCGGAGAGAAAATCTGCGGCTTCATTCGCGAAGAGCGCGGACGAAGGGAAGGCCGCCTCGCAGAAGTCTCCGCGGGATGCACGCCTGTTGCGGCATGCCGATTTTGAGCGCGTGTACAAACAGGGGCGGCGGCATTTTTCGGGATTGATGACGGTGTTCTACCTTTCGCGCGGGGAGGGAAGCCACAAACTGCGGTCGGCGGCAACCGCGGGCTTGCGCGTGGGGTTTACCGTGAGCCGCGCGCTGGGCGGGGCGGTCGATCGCAACCGCATGAAGCGGCGATTGCGGGAGGCGGTGCGGCTGTCGAATCCGCCGCTGGAGATTGCGGCCGATGTGGTGATTAATCCGAAGAAGCAGTTATTGGCCGCCGATTTTTCTTCTGTGATGAGTGAAGTGGCGCGGGCTTTTACCGTAATCGCGCAGAAAGTGGCCAGGCCTGCGGAGAGAGTTACGCGGGAAAACCCGCGGGCGGAAGGCGAGAGTATCTGAACCAATGCGCCAAATTCATGGTCCTGAGATTGCTGCGCGGTTATAAGTGGGCGATTTCGCCGCTGCTGCCGACAGCCTGCCGCTATGTGCCGACATGTTCGGAATACGCGATGGA
>DATLKM010000179.1:0-6640 GCA_035538435.1 Binatia bacterium | reverse complement strand
CTCACAGCCGCTCCGATCAGCGGTGTCTCGACTAGACCAGACGCGCAGCGGCGAGTCTATTGGACGAAGGTATCGCCGGCGCAAAAGCAGGGGCGGACAGTCACCGGCGGATGGAATTCCTCGGGTCCGCCCCGAGCTTCCCGTCTCTTCGCTACGCAACCCGGCGCCATGTTAGAGTACGGCTGCGCCATCCTCATCGCCGATAGCGGAGCACGAGCGGCACCATCGTCCAAATTGTTTTATTCCTTACCTTGGCCTGCTTGCTGTTGTTCGAGGCGCGCGTGACCGGATTTAGCGGACTTTCCTGCGAAAGGGCACACCATGGCTCAACACATGACGGAATCTTTGGCACAACAAAAAGTAGAAGCACGCATTTCCGTGAGACCTGTCGCGGCCTTTACCATGATCGCAGCCGCGGCGCTGCTCGCCATCGTGTGTGGTGCAATCCCCTTCGCGCAAGGTCAAGGTCAGGACAAAAATCAGGGCAAGTACTCGCTGGTATCGCCGGGCGGAATCGCGTTCTCTGATTTTAGAGGATATGAAGACTGGTCTGTGGTCTCTTCCGCGCGGACCGAAGCAGAGCTCCGCGAAGAAATTTTGAAGGTGATCGTCGGCAATCCGGTGATGATTAAGGCGTACAAGGCCGGCGTTCCACTAAACGGCCAGCCATTTCCGGATGGCTCCATGATCGTGAAGCTGCAGTGGAAGCCGAAGAAGAGCACGGAGGCGCCTTTCGCGGTGGATGTACCCGATGTTTTTCAGCAGGCTTTCGTGATGGAGAAAGACAGCAAGAGATTTGCAAAGAGCGGCGGCTGGGGCTATGCCGTGTTCAACTACGACGCCGCATCGGACAAATTCTCTCCCGATTCCAAGAGCCTTTCAGACTGCGGATATGCATGCCACACGCCCGTGAAGGCAAAGGACTACATCTTCCACCCGTACCAGAAGCGCTAAGCGGCAATCGACCGATCTAAAGGACCGCGGCGATACAGTCCATCTCGATATCGAAGCCGCCATTCCAGGCAGGAACGTTGATAAAGATTCGCGCCGGCGGATTTTCCGGGAAGTACCGCCTGTAGACCTCGTTAACAGCAGGAAACATATCCACTGAAGTCACATAAACATTCACCTTCAGAATGTTTTCCAGGGACGAACCGGCCGTTTGGACGCAGAGCTTAAGCTGGTCCAAAACGATTTCGGTCTGGCGCTCGATAGGCCCCCGGAAAATCTCTCCGGTTTTGGGATCGAATGGAGGAGAGCCTGAGACGTAAATTGTGTCGCCGTGTTTAGTCACCGTGGAAGCGGGCGCCTTGTACTTATCGAGGTAGGTCGCCAGGGGCTCGACCCGGATGATTTCTCGTTTCATAGATTTTCTCCATTCTGTAGAGACGGTTTCGAACAACCAGGAGCGACGAAGATTCAATGTCAGGAGTGAAGCGAGACCATTGGAACAAACGTCTGCGTGAGATTATCGGCTAGGCCTCTTCCCAAATTGTAGGCTCTTCTTGCTTCATCCGGTGGATTGTCTAAATATCCAAAGTGACATCCGTGCCTGGCTGGGAACAGCATACGAGCACGTTGCCGGGAGCGGGCCTCTCCAGCGGCTCGGGGTTGTAAACAACCGACCCGGCAATCAGGCCGGTCATGCAGGTATGGCAGACTCCGGTTCGGCACGACCACCGGACGGGAACGTCGCAGGCTTCCGCCAGTTCCAGCAGGCTGGCGAATTTCGGGTCCCAGGCAGCCGTAATGCCGCTGCGAGCGAATGAAATCGCCGGGCCAGATCCGGGTGGCCCCGGTGGCCGATGAGGGGTATGAACAGCCTGCGCCATTCCGGGAGTAATGCTCTCCAGCGTGCCGAAAATTTCCGTGTGCACATTCCCGGCGGGCACGCCCCAGTTGCGCAACCCGTCACGCATACTCTGCAAGAATGAAGATGGGCCGCACAGATAGAAGTCACCACTCTGCGGAACGCCAATTCTCTGGAGCAGAGCCGCGTCAATATGTCCGGAAGCGTCGAAGTCGGTCCCGTCGCGGTCGGCGGCGGCGGGCCTGCTGTAGAGCACATACGCCCGTCCGCGCGAAAGCTGTTTCAGCAACGAACGCGATTCTTCCGCAAAAGGATGCTCGGCGCCACTGCGCGCCCCACAGACCCACCACACCTCCCGTTGCGAATTTTCGGCGGCGAGCGCGTGCAGCATCGACATCACGGGCGTGGCGCCCACTCCTGCGCTCAGCAAGACTACGGGACTCCGGCCATCCCGCAGGGTGAAGCTTCCCCGCGGCGCGCTGACGTCCAAGACGTCGCCCGGGTGCGTGCGGTTGCACAGAAACGAACTGCCAATTCCGTTCCGTTCGCTTTTGACGCTGATGCGGATATGATCGGCCACGGGAAGATCTGACAGCGAATAGCTGCGAAGAACGGGCGGTTGGGCCGGATCAGGATGCAAGCGCAAAACCACAAACAGCCCCGCCTGGAGGGCGGGAAAGGGCCGCCCATCGACTGGTTTGAGGATGAAGGACGTGACGCTGTCGCTTTCCTTGTGAATATTGGCGACTCGCATGGGCCGGAAGCCGGGCCATGCCGGCGGTTGTTCCTCGTCGGCCAGTCCCGGATTCCCCACCGTAGTTTTGGAGCCCAGGTCCTGTTGCAGCATGGCCCGGAACGAACCCTGCCAGCCCTTGCTGAGTGCGGGAATCCGCAGCGCTTTTTCCAGTTGTTCCCGAGAATGCCCGGGCAGATACAGGAGCGCGTCGGTATCGGCCACACTCATCCGCTCCGGGCCGTCCGCAAGTTTTACGATCTCGTCGCCCGCGCCGACTTCTCCCTCCTGCAACACGCGAAAATAGAACCCGGGTCTGTGCTGTGCGACGACGAGCGCGGCCATGCGAGGCTCATTCAAGCGGATGCCGAGGCGGTAGCAGGTGACGCGCGGCGCAGTTACCTCCAAGAGCGCGCCACCGATGCGGTAGCGATCGCCAATGCAGACTTCGTTATCGGCCAACCCCTCGACCGTGAAATTCTCGCCGAACTGGCCGAAGGTGAAGTCGTTGCGCCCTAAGACACGCTCCCAATATTGGTAGGAGTCCATCTGGTAAACGAAGACGGCGCGCTGTTCTCCGCCATGGCCGGCGAGATCGCCCTGCCCATCGCCATCAATGTTGAGCTTGCGCACCATGGTTCGGTTCTTCACCGGAGATTTCCAGATCGCGGTGTGGACGGTCTTGCCGTTCCAGGTCACGTCGCGCGGAAGGCCGACATTGAGCGAAAGTAAGCGGGGCATTGGCAACTCGCCGAGTACAGAGTCCGGTCAGAGTCCTTCATTCTGACGCATCGGCCTATCCGCAGCCAAGTTTCGGGAAGCGCAACCGCTTTGCTCCGGGTGAAGCGACAATATGCTAGCCTCATATCGCGCAGGAGAACGCGATGAAAGCCGTTCGCATCCATCAGTTTGGCGGTCCGGAAGTTTTGATCTACGAAGATATTCCCGATGCGCGTCCGCGCCAAGATCAGGTGCTGGTGCGGGTGCGCGCGTGCTCGCTGAACCATCTCGACTTGTGGGTGCGCAAGGGATTGCCCGGGGTGAAGCTGCCGCACATTCTGGGCAGCGATATCGCGGGTGAAGTTGTGGAAGTGGGCGAATACGTTTCCGGAATCAAACCAGGCCGGCGGGTTCTGGTTGCGCCCATGCATTATTGCGGTCAGTGCGAAAAGTGCGTGGCCGGAGTGCAAAATCAATGCCGCGAATTTACCGTGCTGGGCAATGGCGTGGATGGCGGCAACTGTGAGCTATTTGCCGCGCCCGCGGCGAATGTGATTCCGATTCCCGACTCGCTTGATTTCGATCAGGCGGCCAGCGTTCCCCTGGTCTTCGTCACGGCCTGGCACATGCTGATTGGCCGCGCAGGGCTGCGTGCCGGGCAAACCGTGCTGGTGCTGGGAGCCGGCTCTGGCGTAGGCATTGCGGCCATTCAGATCGCGAAGATGTTCCATTGCCGCGTGATCACCACCGCCGGCGATGAAGTAAAGCTGGATAAAGGCCGGGCGCTGGGAGCGGATTTCGGTATAAACCACTACCAGCAGAAAATTTCGGAAGAGGTAAGAAAGATCACGAACAAAGAAGGCGTGGATGTGGTTGTCGAGCATGTGGGCGCGGCGACCTGGGACGAGAGTATAAAGTCGCTGAAAACCGGTGGAACGCTGGTGACCTGCGGCGCCACTACGGGACCGAATGTTGGCATCGATCTGCGGCATCTGTTCGCGCGGCAGTTATCGCTGCTCGGTTCCTACATGGGAACGATGGGCGAGCTGCACGAGGTGCTGAAGCATGTGTTTGCGGGACGGCTGAAACCGGTGGTGGACCGGGCATTTCCGCTTAGCGAAATCCGCGCCGCGCACGAGTATCTGGAAAAGAGCCAGATGTTCGGGAAGGTTGTGATAAATCCGTAGTGGGCTTTCGCGCCCAAATGCATCGCGGGTCAATGCTATCCTTAATCCAGCGATCCGAATCGCCATTCCTACTTCAGGTCTGATTCTCCTCATGTCCAATCCCACAACTCCAGAAACCCAGCCCGTCAGCCAGCCCGACGAATCCACCGAATCTTTTCAGGAAGCGCTTTCCCAGTTCGAAAAAGGCCACAAGCGCAAGGGCGCGGAGCCGGGGCAGGGCCGCGAGGCGACTGTGATTGCCGTTTCCGCCGACTCAGTGTTTCTTGATATCGGCTTCAAGACCGAAGGCATTCTCCCCCTCGGCGAGTTGCAGGCAGCGGGCAGAACTGCCAAACCCGGAGACAAACTGTTTATCAACGTCAAAGGGCGCGATCCGGAAGGCTATTACGCGCTGACCCTGGGCCGGGTGGCGCGAGTCACCGACTGGGATTCGCTCGAAAAGGCATTTGCCGAAAAAACGCCGATTCTGGGAACGGTGACAGCAGTAGTGAAAGGCGGATTGAGCGTGGATGTCGGCGTGCGCGCATTCATGCCGGCGTCGCGCAGCGGCGCTCGCGATGCCGCGGAGATGGAAAAACTGGTGGAGCAGGAGATTCGCTGCCGCATCATCAAGCTGGATGTGGCCGACGAAGACGTCGTCGTCGACCGCCGCGCCGTTGTCGAAGACGAAGAGCGCTCCGCAAAAGAACGCCGCTACTCGGAACTAAAAGAAGGCGATGTGGTCAGCGGCACGGTACGAAGTTTGGCCGATTACGGCGCCTTCATCGACATTGGCGGCGCGGACGCCTTACTGCACGTGGGTGAAATCTCATGGGGACGAGTCAACAAACCCGAAGATGTGCTGAGCGTTGGCCAGCAAGTCACGGTGCAGGTGCTGAAAATCGACCCCGAGAAGCGGCGGGTCGGCGTCGGGTTGAAGCAATTGCAGGCGCATCCCTGGGACGCGGCCGCGGCGAAGTTTCAGGCAGGAGAGCGAGTGCGCGGCACGGTCACGCGCGTCCTCGACTTCGGCGCGTTCGTCGAACTCGAGCTGGGAGTGGAAGGGCTCATCCACATTTCTGAAATGTCGTGGGCCAAACGGGTGCGCAAGGCCAGCGACGCCGTGAAGCCGGGGGAAACGGTGGAAGTCGTAATCCTGGGCGTCAACGCCGGAGAACGGCGCATTTCGCTTGGGTTGAAGCAGGCCCTGGGCGATCCGTGGCTGGAAGTGCCGCAGAAGTTTCCCGTTGGCTCGGTCATTGAAGGGCCTGTGGTCAGCCTGACCAAGTTCGGCGCGTTCGTGCAGCTAGCCGAGGGAGTGGAAGGAATGATCCACATCGGCGACATGAGCGCGGAAAAGCGGTTGAACCATCCGCAGGACATGTTGAAAGTTGGCCAGACGGTTCACGCCCAGGTGCTTGAAGTCGACCGGGAAAAGCGGCGGTTGAAGCTCGGCATGAAGCAGCTTGTGCCCACCAGCATCGATGAATATCTCACCGAGCGCAAACAAGGCGACACGGTCACCGGTAGAGTAATGGAGATTGCTGGTGACAACGTCCGCGTAGAACTGGGCCAAGGCATTCAGGCGAACTGCCGGATCGCGAAGACCGCCCCCGCGAAGAGCGAAAGCGCGGGCGGGCGAAGCGAAGGCAAAGCCGATCTTTCTTCCCTAAGCTCGATGTTGCAAGCGCGATGGAAGAGCGGGAATTCGCCGGCGGCCGAGAAGAGCGACGAAATTTACCCCGGACAGGTGCGCAGCTTTCGGATTACAAAGATCGAGATAAAAGCCAAGAAGATCGAAGTAACACCCGCCTGAGCTATCGCGATCACCAGGCCAGCAGAATTCTCAGATCGCGCAGGTTGTTGCCGGTAGGCCCGGTGTCGATTGTATCGCCCAGCGCCTGGAAGAAGGGATAAGCGTCGAATTTTTCCAGCGCTGCGCTCACGCTCAGATTCATTGAGTCCGCGCGCCCAACCGTGCTGCCGTCGGAAATCGCGCCCGTGGCCGGGCTGTTGCCGTCGATGCCGTCGGTGCCGGCGCTGAGGACGCAGATGCTCTCGCCCGCAATCTTTTTTGCGCAGGCCAGCGCGAATTGCTGATTGCGTCCGCCCACGCCCCCATTCGTGACCTTCACCGTCACTTCTCCGCCGGAAATTAAACAGACGCGCTCGCCATTTTTTCGGAGTTCCTTCAGGCGCATAAGCAGGTGC
>DATLKM010000178.1:0-13524 GCA_035538435.1 Binatia bacterium | reverse complement strand
CCAATCCGGAGAACACGGTGTATTCGATCAAGCGCTTTATGGGGCGGCGCTTTGACGAGGTTTCGGAAGAAATCAAGATGGTGCCCTATAAGGTCGTCCGCCAGGGCGACCATGTTGCCGTGCTGGCGCAGGGCAAGGAGTACACGCCTCCGCAGATTTCGGCGCTGATTTTGCAGAAACTCAAAAAGGCGGCGGAAGACTATCTCGGCGAGAAGGTGACCGAAGCGGTCATCACCGTGCCCGCCTACTTTAACGACGCGCAGCGGCAGGCGACCAAAGATGCCGGCCAGATTGCCGGGCTTGAGGTGAAGCGAATCATCAACGAGCCGACGGCGGCCGCGCTGGCCTATGGGCTCGACAAAGGCAAGGACGAAACCATCGCCGTATATGACTTCGGCGGCGGCACGTTCGATATTTCGATTCTGGAAGTCGGCGAGGGCGTGATTGAAGTGAAAGCCACCAATGGCGACACGCACCTGGGCGGCGACAATCTCGACCAGCGCATTGTCGACTGGTTGATCGACGAATTCAAAAAGGACGAAGGCCTTGACCTGCGCGGCAAGGGCAACGAGATGGCGTTGCAGCGTCTGCGCGACGCGGCGGAGCGGGCGAAGATTGAGCTTTCCACCACCATGGAAACGGAAATCAATCTGCCGTTCATCACGGCGGATGCCTCCGGTCCCAAGCATCTGGTTAAGAAGCTGACGCGAGCCAAGCTGGAAGGGATGGTGGAAGACATCATCCAGAAATCGGTTGGGCCGTGCAAGCAGTGCATGAAAGATGCGGGAGTGGACGCCTCGAAGATCAACGAAGTGGTGCTGGTCGGCGGGCAGACGCGTATGCCGCGCATTCAGGCGCTGGTAAAGGAGCTGTTCGGCAAAGAAGGCCACAAGGGCGTGAATCCTGATGAAGTCGTGGCCGTGGGCGCGGCGATTCAGGGCGGCGTGCTGGCGGGCGAGGTGAAAGACCTGCTGCTGCTGGACGTGACTCCGTTGTCGCTCTCGATTGAGACGCTGGGTGGAGTTTCGACTCCAATGATTCCGCGGAATACGACGATTCCTACCAAGAAGACGGAAACGTTCTCGACCGCGGCCGATAGCCAGACGTCGGTTGAGGTGCACGTGCTTCAGGGTGAGCGTCCGATGGCGGCGCAGAACCGGACTCTGGGCAAGTTCCACCTGACCGGGATTCCGCCGGCTCCGCGCGGCGTGCCGCAGATCGAGGTAACGTTCGACATCGATGCCAACGGCATTCTGAACGTGACCGCGAAAGATACGGCCACGGGCAAGGACCAGAAGATCACGATTACGTCGTCTTCGGGCTTGTCGAAGGAAGAAGTCGAGCGCATGGCGAAAGAAGCCGACGCGCACGCGGCCGAAGATAAGGCGCAGCGCGATTCGATCGAGGCCAAGAACCAGCTCGACAGCATGGTGTATCAGGTCGAAAAGATGCTGCGCGAGAATGGAGATAAGATCTCCGGTTCCGATCGCGGCGACATCGAGAACGCCGTGGCCGACGCGAAGAAAGCGCTCGAGTCGAACGACAAAGCGCAAATGGACCACGCCCGCGAAGCGCTGACCAAGGCTTCGCACAAGCTGGCCGAAGAGATGTACAAGGCGGCGCAGGCGACAGGCGGTCAGCCAGGTGGGCCGGCCGCCGGGCCTTCCGATGGCGCCACTGGAGCGGGAGCGAACGGCGCGTCAAGCCAGAAGAAGGACGAAGGCGTGATCGACGCTGAGTACGTGGATGTGGAAGACAAGAAGTAAGCTGTCATCCTGAGCGGAGCAGGTGCTTCGCGGAGCGAAGCACCTGCGGAGTCGAAGGACCCCTTGCATAGATGGAGTGAGATGAACCTCGCAAGGAATGCTCTCATCCAGTGCATGTGGCGTGAGAACTCCTTGAAGTGCCTGTAGCGCTGCATTGAGCCATGGGGTCCTTCGCTTCGCTCAGGATGACAAAGGTTTTGGGTGTGGCGGAAAAAGAGCATGGGGAGGAATGCACTGCAAAGCTCCGATCCTTCCCGTTGGAAGACGCGCCGCGTGGAAGGCGGCTTCGCCTGTTTGGCGCGGGCACTCGTGCCCGCGTCATCACATTTAAGAAGGATGTGGGGTAGAAATGGATTTTCAGGTAAATGATCAGACGTATTTTCTAACGATGGGCGACGAGGGTTGGGAGGTCATGGTTTCGACCCCGGAAGGCCCGCGGCCTATTCCGGTTTACGGAGACACGCGCGATTCGCGGACGGTGCTCATGTTGCAAGACGAACACGGCAGGCTGCCGAACTGAGCAGCTTTATCCGGTAGCGCGTACGGCGGTTGCAAGGCGCGCCACCTTTTTTCGGCTTCGGCGGGAGGCATGCCAGAGTTCGTACTGCGATTGCATTCCGGTCCAGAGCTCGGGGCTGGTGCCCATTGCTTCGGAAAGGCGAAGCGCCATTTCGGCGGAGATTCCGGAGCTGCCGTTGAGGATGCGGGATAGATTGGCACGGGTAACTCCGAGGTGCTGGGCCGCATCGGTGACTGAAATGCCGCCGAGATAGTCCCGAAGCACTTCGCCGGGATGGGGCGGGTTGTGCATACGCATAGACAGCTCCTTAATGGTAATCCTGATAATCGACGAGCACGGCGTCTTCGCCTTCAAACCGGAAGGTCAGGCGCCAGTTGCCGCTGACAGACACTGACCAATGGCTTTCCAAATCACCATGCAGCGCATGCAGCTTCCAGCCTGGCGCACTCATATCTTTCGGCAAGCGGGCATTGTCGAGGGCGAAAAGTTGTTTGCGAAGGCGTTCAGCGTGGCTCGCCTGGATTTTGGCTTTCGATCCGGTTCGGAAGAAGAGCTCGACTCCCTTGTGACGGAAGCTTCTGATCACTCGTGTAGTGTATAGTACCTGTATACAAAGCGGCAAGTAAATGGCAGCGACAACAAAAAAAGACTATTACGAAATCCTCGGCGTAAAGAAAACCGCCTCTCAGGATGACATTCGCAAGGCCTTCCGCAAGCTGGCGCGCAAGTACCATCCCGACGTAAACCCCGGCGACAAGGCGGCCGAGGAAAAGTTCAAGGCGCTGTCGGAAGCCAACGACGTTCTCAGCGATCCAAAGAAAAGAAAAATCTACGATCAGGTCGGGTTCTATTCCGACAATATCGATCCGGCCGCTGCCGAGGCTTACGCGCGCGGCGGGGCAACCGGCGCCGGCGGCTTCGGCGGCGTCCCCGGTGGAGGAGCAGCAGGGCAGGGGGGACAAGGTGTCCATTTCGATTTTGGCGGATTTGATTTCTCCGACCTGATGGACCAGGCGAACCGCGGTCGCAAATCGGGGGCATCAAGCGGCGGCGGATTTCGCGACATCTTCTCGGGAATCTTCGGCGGCGGGCGCGGCCCGGCAGCGGCAGAAAGCGGGCCGGAACCGGGCAGCGATCTCGAGTATCAGGTCAACGTGCCGTTCTGGACGGCCATCCGCGGCGGCGTAATGCGCCTGAACATCACGAGGCGGGACACCTGTCCCACCTGCCACGGAACGGGATATATCGAGTCTCCTGGCAAGTGCGCCGAGTGTAATGGCACGGGGCAGGTCACGCAGACCGGTGGCCGCATGAAGTTCAATGTTCAATGCCCCAACTGCGAAGGCACGGGAAAAAACATTTCGACTTGCCCCACTTGCCACGGCGAGGGAACGGTAAGCCGGACCGAACCTCTTGAAGTCAGAATCAAACCCGGCACGCGCGACGGCCAGCGCATCCGCCTGGCCGGCAAAGGCAACGCCGGATCGCATGGCGGCGCGGCTGGAGACCTCTATGTAATCATCCGCATGGAACCTCATCCCGTATTTCGCCGCGATGGGGATGACATCTATCTTACTGTGCCGGTGACGGCTCCGGAAGCGGCGCTGGGAACAAAGATTGAAGTGCCCACGATCGATGGCCGCGCTCTGCTGAAAATCCCTCCCGGCACGCAATCGGGGCAAAAGCTTCGCCTACGCGATAAAGGGGTTCCCTCCGCCACGAAAGAAGGCGTGCGCGGTGATGAGATTGTCGAAGTCAATGTAACGGTGCCGATGCCGCGCGACGAGCGCACCAAAGAACTGTTGCGCGAACTGGCAAAGTTGAACCCGGAAGATCCCCGCGCAGACCTGTGGACAAAAGTCTAAGGTTTACCCTGTCTCCCTCCGTGCCCCCTGTGTTTAATGCCTTCCCAAATTGGAACGAAAAGCAAAATCTTTAACACAGGGCGTCACAGGGTAAAACCGCTTCTTTGTAGTAAACAGTTGGCGTGAATGCCACTGCTCCCTCGACCGCTCCCCTCCGCATAAATCAAATCACCGGAGCAATCGTTTCCTCTGCGATGCACGTTCACTCTGTTCTCGGACCGGGTCTCCTGGAAAACTGCTACCAGGTCTGCCTGGCCCACGAACTGAGAAAACGCGGGTACGGCGTCGCCACGCAGGTTGGGCTGCCGGTCATTTACGACGGAGAGAAGATCGAACTCGGATACCGTATCGATCTGATCGTGGAAGGTGTGGTGATTGTCGAAGTGAAAAGCGTGGAGGCCGTTCATCCGGTCTATCAAGCGCAGCTTCTGTCCTACATGCGGCTGAGTGGAATTGGCGTAGGCCTGCTCATCAATTTCTATGTCGCGCACCTGCGCGACGGAATCAAGCGCATGGTCGAAGGCAAAGACTGGGAGCGCTAACCTGGACGCCGCCGGCACAGCGGCATCCCATCTTTACCCTGTGGTCCCCTGTGCCCCCCCCGTGTTAAAGACTTTCTCTTCGATGTGGAATATTCAAAAATGAAACACAGAGAACACAGGGGCGCACAGGGTAAAGCGACTCCAGTTACTGAATCTTCTCCGTCTTTCCATCCCAATGGGCATTCCCGTTCGAGTCGTTCTGCCGCTGCACATCCTCGTTCGTATAGCTGTGCTTGGAGGGATGAACACCCTTGCTCGCGCTGATGGCGGCCAGCGACCCTGCGCCTTCCCGCGCCGAAGCGATATAAACCCAGGGCTGCGCGGCTTCGCGTTCGTGCTGCGCATGTTCCATGTGTTCCATGTGCTCGCGATATTCGGCCCTGGGATTCATCTTCATGCTGCCGACCGGCGAATTCACTGCCGGCGCTACCAGCGGGCTTCCCCCTCCCGAATACCACACCGGCACGCTGTAAGAAGCGCTGGTATTGACGGTGGGTTCAGACAAGGTTGAGTCAGTCGCTCCCGCGACCAGCCCCCCTGTGGCGTTGGTAGCCCCCACGGGGTTTGCGGAAACATTGGTGAAGGTCAGACTGGGAGTCGAAATCAGAGGAACGTAGGGCCCGCATCCGTAAGGGCAATAACCCGCAATGCCGCGTTCCTGGCCGAAAGCCACCGCCGACAACAACAGAACCCAACAGACTAATGGAAATGTACGCATGGAACCTCCTGGAAGCCTTATCTGACGGGCGTTTCCAGCAGGTAGCGTGCCACTGTCCCGAAAGTGAAAAAATGTGCCGCGCTTTCAATCAATCGACGACATTTAGAACGGCTCAGATGCGCAAACCCTTGCGCAAGAACTGCAAGCCCGGCTCACTCATCCTCTTCCCGATCACTTCCCGCGGATAACAGTTTTCGCCGCCCCCATGTTGTCGTAGCGGTCGTAAGCCCGCACTACGACCACGTGTTCCGCGCCAGGCTCGCCGTCTTCCGAGGCTTCCACCGAAATCCTGAAATCGTAGTTTTCCGTCTTCCCGTCGGAGATCTGGTTCACCGGCTCCACATACTTCCACTCACCCGCATCGAGCGAAAACTCCGCCCGTTTGATGGCCGAGAAATTATCGGCCGCTCGGAAAGTAACGTGAATCTGCCCTCCATCGGCCGAGGCGGCCAGGCCTTCAATGCGCGGCGGCGTGGTATCGACCTCAAACCGCCGGCTCTCTTTCGCCGCCGTCAGCGCTTCCCCCGGAGAATGCGACGGTCCATCCGACGCCACTACTTTCACGGTGTAGCCGCCATCTGGCAGCAGGCTGGCATCGAACGAATAAGCCTTGTCGGTGATGTTGTCCTTAAGCAGGAGCCACCGTTTTTCGCCGTCCCCGCGGTAGAAAAGCGAATAGACCAATTGATCGTCGTTGTCGTCGTGCGCCGACCATTTCACGCCGATGGAGTCCCGATCATGCGAACTCGGTACCGGCACGTCAAAACGGGTTGTTGTGGCAGCGAGGTCGGCTCCTGATGATGTGCTCGCCTTCGGCAGGGGGGAATATTTCACGCCGACCTGCACCGTGACGTCGTCGATTTCAGGGGCAATGTTTTTCGGCAGGTAATTCAGCGCCACGCTTTCCACGCTGGGCGCTTCCGCTCCAGAGTGCAGTACCGCCTTCCACTGCGCGTAGCGCGCCGCCGGCACGCCCGTTTCCGCGCTGCCGTTCAAATCAATTTTCTTCCATCCGCTCCAGTTGCGGTCGGGATTATCCACGTTGCCGCTGCGCGCATACAGATCGATTTTGCCCGTGCCGCGAAAATCGGCACGCCCCCAGCGGGAAAAAATCTTGGCGTCGAATACGTCGCTTTCGTAAGTGCCCTCCGCCTCAGGCCCCGGCCCCAGCGAAAAGATTTTGCCCAAATTGCTGGTGGCGGCATAAAGGCCGCCGTTCCGCGCCTTGGCGAAAGCCGTAATCTGTGACGCCGGCGCCTTCAGCAAATCGGAAAACTCATCCAGTCCCGTGATGGCGAAAATGTGCCCGCGGTTTCCTGTCCCTGCCAGCAGCCGTCCCTGCGAATCGAAGGCCAGCGCATAGACGATGTCTTCCCGCGAACTCCACAATCGCAACGGTGAACCGTCGGGGGCGATGCGGTAAATGTCCGATCCCCCTCCGCCGGCCGCGCCGGGAAATGGAAACGGGCCGCTGACCGCCGCCGGCGGCGGCGGAGCCGTAACCGTCATGGTCGGCCCTGACGGGCTGGGCGCCGGCGATGCGGCGCTCGCGGTTAGCGTCATGAGCGCGGCCGCTACGCTCGAAGAAGAACTCGTACTCCGCTTTTCGCCCACCGCCGCGGCGTAGATGTTGCCAGCGCTGTCCAGCGCCAGCGCGGTAATTTCTTTTTTCGGCGCGCTGTACAGCACGAAGGCCTCGCCCGCGGGCGAAATGCGGTAGATAAGCCCGCTGCCGTCCGAACCTGCGATCAGGTCACCCTGCGCGTCGAAGGCCAGCACACGAATGTGAGTTTCGTCGCTCTTGAAAAAGACAGAATGTTCGCCCTTCGCAGTGACCCGATATATCTCGCCGTGATCGCCCGTCGCGACATAGAGGTTTCCGGATTTATCCAGCGCAAGGTCCCAAATGTATTTCGTGCCCGGCTCAAAATAAACGGACGAACTCCAGCCCGGATCGACGCTCGGCTTCTCGTCCCTTTTATCTTTCTCATCTTTTGCTTTGTCGTCTTTCGCCGGTTCGCCGGAAGGGTCGTGATCCGTTTTCGCCTGGTCTTTCGGGGCAGGCTTATGTTCGATTTTGTAAACCTTGCCGTCGGGCGCGGTGGCGGCATAAATCACCCCGTTGGCAGCCGTTTGCAGCGCCTGCACCTGCAACTCTTTCGGCTCGAAGATGATCGTCGACTTTCCTTCAGGCGTAATGCGGTAGACGCGGGCTGGAGCCCCGGCGGCAACATAAACATTGCCCGCGTCGTCGGAAGCAATCGCCCAGATGTAGGTCGAGGGCGTCGCATACAGGGATTTAAACGTAGGGGCGAGTTCCAGAATGCCGCGGCTGCGAATGGCTACTCCGGTGGCGGTTCCTTTGGCCAAATCTTCGAACTTCGATTGCTCCCAAATACGCGTGCCTTCGGCCAGGAGCGCGATGGGCAGGGCGGCAAAGAAAATACCGGCAAGAAACAGAAAAGGCTTTCGCGGCAGCTTCATGTTCATAAACTGAATCATCATCGTGGGAAAGGTTCAGGTTATCACGGCGAGCGCCGACTGAACGTGTTATCGTTAGCATTCATGCGCTCCTCGCGCCAGGATTTGCTCCGTCTGCTGGCCCATAAGTCGTTCCGGCTGGGCAAGTTCAAACTTTCGTCCGGCGGCGAAAGCGACTATTACATCGATTGTCGAACCACCACGCTTGACGCCAAAGGTGCGCGCCTGACCGGCGAAGTTTTCGCGCAGGAAATCCGCAAGCAGGGTTGGGCGCCAAAAGCGATTGGTGGGCTTACCATGGGCGCCGACCCTATTGTGACTGCGGTTTCCGTGATCGGCGGCGAGTTGAACGGCTTTCTGGTACGGAAGGCGGAAAAGGCGCACGGCACCGGCCAGCGCATTGAAGGCTTCCAGGAAAAGGGCGCGCGCGTGGTGATTGTGGACGATGTCTGCACCACTGGCGCTTCAACCGTGCAGGCGATCGAGGCGGCGCGCGAGGCCGGATTCGAAATCGTCGGCGCAATGTGCCTGGTGGAACGGGAAGAAGCGAAAGGCCGGGCAAGCGTGGAGAAAGCCGCGGCTCCGGCGCCGTTTGTTTCCATCTTTACCGCGGCTGACGTTCGTCGCGAGCACATGTTGCAGACGGACGAAACCGACCCGATGATTTTTGCCGTGGCCGCCAGTTGCGAAGTGTGCGGCAGGCCCGCGGTGACCAACAATCCGCGGAATCTATGCGCCGCGCACAAGCATTGAACCGTTCGGCGATTGAGACATCCAATGGCTCAATCGCCCGATCACTCAATAACTCAATTTTTCTATGATTCAAACCCTCGAATGGACGGATAACGGCGTGCGCTTCATCGACCAGACGAAGCTGCCCACGGAAGAGACTTACGTCGTCGCTAAGACTGCCGACCAGGTTGCCGACGTGATTCGCACCATGGTGGTGCGCGGCGCGCCGGCCATCGGTGTCGCCGCGGCCATGGGCATCGCGCTGGCGGCGCAGAATTCCCAGGCTGAAACCACCGCGGCACTGAAGAACGACCTGGATCGCGCCGGGGAGATGATCGCCAAAACGCGCCCGACGGCCGTCAACCTTTTCTGGGCCATTCGCCGTATGGCGGAGAAATTCGAGCAGTTGCGCTTGCGCCCGGTAGCGCAAATCAAGCAGGAATTGGTGAACGAAGCCAGGCGAATGCACGCCGAAGACATCGCCGCCAACCAGGCGATGGGACGGCACGGCGCGACGTTGCTTCCGGGCTCCGGCGGCGTGCTGACCCACTGCAACGCGGGCGCATTGGCCACCGCCGGCTACGGCACCGCCTTGGGAGTGATTCGCGCCGCGGTCGAACAAGGCAAGAAAATTCACGTTTACGCCGACGAAACTCGCCCCTTCCTGCAAGGCTCCCGGCTTACTGCCTGGGAACTGATGAAAGACGGCATTCCAACCACCGTGATCTCCGACAACATGGCCGGGGCGATGATGAAGCAGGGCAAGATCGGAGCAATCGTGGTGGGCGCGGACCGCATTGCCGCCAACGGCGACGTGGCCAACAAGATTGGCACCTACACCGTCGCGGTGCTGGCCAAAGAACACGGCATCCCCTTCTACGTGGCCGCGCCCATCTCAACCGTCGACCTGGCCTGCGCCGATGGCAGTCAGATTCCGATCGAACAGAGGAACACGAAAGAAGTGTCCCACATCGCCGGCAGGCAGATGGTGCCCGACGGCGTCATGGTCGAGAATCCCGCCTTCGACGTGACTCCGGCGAAGTACGTGACCGCCATTGTGACGGAACGGGGAATTGCCCGCGCTCCCTATGGCGAATCCCTGCGCGCGCTAGCGGCCGAAACGGCGAAGGTGTAGTTTTTGGCGACTGCCATCGCCGGCACTCCCGCGATAGCCTCCCGCGCCGGGCCGACTATGTAACACAAATCGGCTACCCTCGCCTGGCGAAGCCGTATTCTGCGCCACCCGGCGCACGGCACCTGTCAAAACTTCCCCTCAGACATCTTTTCTGTCAGCATATGGTTCCAATGTGCCATATGAAATTCAGGAGCCCGGTGCGATGATCCGTCTACTGCTCCCACGGCACTTGAATACGGCGGGCGCCGGATGGACCATAGCGGAGGGTGATTGCATCTAATTACTCAAACCGTGGATTCGGAGGTTCTGCTGCGGGTCCAGGGGCTGAAGAAGGTTTTCCGTTCCGGCGAATCGGAACTGGTGCTCTTTGAAAATCTTTCGTTTGAGGTGAAGCGCGGCCAGATGCTGGCCATCGTCGGCGAATCGGGTGCGGGCAAGAGTACCTTGCTGCACATCCTCTGCGCTCTTGATCGCGCTTCGGCGGGTGACGTATACTGCGCGCAATTGCAGGTGAATTTACTATCGGCGGACGACGCGGCGCGGTTTCGCAACCGGGACGCGGGCTTCGCTTGGCAGTTTCACTATCTGCTGCCGGAATTCACGGCGGCGGAGAACGTGGCCATGCCGATGCTCCAGCGCGGCCGCAGCTGGAGCGAAGTCGCCCCCGACGCCCTGCGTTGGCTGAGGCAGGTCGGGCTTGAATCGCGGGCCCATCACCGCCCGGGCGAACTTTCCGGCGGCGAACAGCAACGGGTCGCCTTGGCTAGAGCGCTCATCACCAGCCCCAGGTTGTTGCTGGCCGATGAGCCAACCGGCGATCTCGATAGTCAGACGGCGGAAGCGGTCTTCTCTCTAATCGCTCGTTTGCATCGCGAGCACCAACTCACCTCACTGATCGCAACTCACAACGTATCGTTTGCGCGGCGCTGCGACCGGGTTTTGCGTTTAGGCCGCGGACGGGTCGAAGAAATCCAGCCGGAGTCGTTGCCGGCTTAAAACAGGAGAACAAATTAAAAATAAGTAAGATGAAGTGCAAAAAATTGTGCAACAACTTCCGAAGGCTGATTTGAAAAGGTACCTTCGGTAACATTATTCAATCGTTTGAGTGCTTGGGTTCTGTGGCGGTTTGATTGCATAATAGAAGAAGATGAGACGCACGCAGACAACCCAGCGCAAGAGCGAACCGGGTTTCCGGTAGGCTGGAAGGTCTTAACCTTCTCAGCCGCAAGGTTCAAGGGGGAAGGGCATTATGTTTGAACGTTATACGGAGAAAGCCAGGCGCGTGATCTTTTTTGCGCGCTACGAAGCCAGCCAATTTGGGTCTCCTTATATTGAGACTGAGCATCTGCTTCTGGGGCTCCTGCGCGAAGACAAGGCCCTGACCAATCGTTTTTTGCGCTCGCACGCCTCAGTCGAGTCCATTCGCAAGCAGATCGAGGGTCACACCACGATCCGCGAAAAAGTTTCCACCTCGGTCGATCTGCCGCTAAGCAATGAGTGCAAGCGCGTCCTCGCCTATGCCGCGGAGGAAGCGGAGCGGCTTTCGCACCGCCACATCGGCACCGAGCACCTGCTTCTGGGGTTGCTGCGCGAAGAGAAGTGCTTTGCCGCTGAAATTCTGCATGAGCGCGGCCTGCGCCTGGCGACCATTCGTGAAGAACTGGCGCGCACCAGCCAGGAGAAGGCGCAACCGCAGCGGCAGCGCGAGTCGTCCCTGCTGAGCGAGTTTTCCCGCGATCTCACCCAGGCGGCCATGGATTCGCAGCTCGATCCGCTCGTGGGCCGCGATAACGAACTGGAACGCGTCGTCCAAATTTTATGCCGCCGCACCAAGAACAATCCTGTGCTGATCGGCGAGCCGGGCGTGGGCAAGACCGCCATCGTTGAAGGCCTGGCGCAGCGCATTGCCGACGGTGAGGTTCCTTCGTTCCTGGCGGACAAGCGGATTCTGGCTCTGGATTTGTCTCTGATAGTCGCCGGCACCAAGTACCGCGGCCAGTTCGAGGAACGCCTCAAGACCATCATGAAAGAACTGATGGAGTCGCAGAATTCCATCATTTTCATCGATGAATTGCACACGTTGGTGGGAGCCGGCTCGGCTGAAGGCTCGCTCGACGCGGCCAACATCTTGAAACCGGCCTTGTCGCGCGGCGAAATTCAGTGCATCGGCGCCACCACGCCCGGCGAATATCGCAAGTCCATCGAGAAAGACCGCTCGCTCGAGCGCCGCTTCCAGGCGGTGAAGGTCCCGCCCCCGAACGAAGCGGATGCAGTCAAAGTGTTGTTCGGAATCAAAGACCGCTACGAGAAATTTCATGCGGTCACCTACACCGACGATGCCATCAACTTCGCGGTTTCGCACTCGAACCGCTATATTCCCGACCGCTTCCTGCCCGATAAGGCGATCGACCTGGTCGACGAAGCCGGCGCGCGCGTAAAACTGCGCCAGACTTCGCAGCCCGAAGAGATCACCGAAGTTCAGAAGCGCATCAAGTTCATCGTCCACCGCATGGAAAACGCCATCGCGAACCACGAGTTCGAGAAGGCGCGCTTCTACTCCGACGAAGAGCGCAAGGAACGCGAAAATCTGCGTGCCCTGCGCGAGAAGTATCATCTCGACGAGTCCTCCACCGGCGTGGTCGGACGCGAAGACATCGAAGATGTGGTTTCGCGCTGGACCGGCGTTCCCATCACTTCGATCAAAGAAGAGGAAACCCAGAAACTGCTGCGCATTGAAGAAGAGCTGCACAAGCGCATCATCTCGCAGGACAAATCGATCAGCGCGCTGGCTCGCGCCATTCGCCGCTCACGCGCTGGACTGAAGAGTCCGAACCGTCCCATCGGTTCGTTCCTGTTCCTCGGTCCGACCGGCGTGGGTAAAACCGAAGTCGCCCGCACCCTGGCGCAGTTCATGTTCGGCACGGAAAAAGCCCTGGTTCGCTTCGACATGTCCGAATTCATGGAGAAGCATTCCGTTTCCAAGCTGATCGGCTCGCCTCCGGGATACGTGGGCTACGAGGAGGGCGGTCAGTTGACCGAGCGAGTCAAGCGTGCGCCTTATTCGGTCGTGCTGCTCGACGAAATCGAGAAAGCGCATCCCGATGTCTTCAACATTCTCTTGCAGGTTTTTGAAGACGGCCAGTTGACCGATGGGCTCGGCAACACGGTCGACTTCAAGAACACCATCCTGATCATGACGTCGAACATCGGCGCGCGGCACCTGCAGAAGCGCGAAGGCTTCGGCTTCCAGTCCACGCAGGATGAAATGGTTGCGACCAAGGTCGAGGAACTGGTGAAGGGCGAGGTCAAACGCACCTTCAACCCGGAGTTCCTGAACCGTCTCGATGAGATCATTCTCTTCCAGGCTTTGAGCGAAGCCGACCTGATCCAGATTCTGGAACTGATGGTGACGCAACTCAACACGAACCTGGCGCAGAAATCGATCACGGTCACCGTGGCCGATGAAGCGAAAAAGTTTGGGACGAGGCACTGGAGATTCTTGAGGAGATCCTCAGCCCGGACCAGCCGCCGCTGGGCCGCGCCCACCCCCTGCTGGCCCGCACCCAGATCGCAGTGGCCCGCGGCGACCTGGAAACCGCCGAACGCGCGCTCGGCGAGCTTCGCTCACTGCCCCCAGGGCGGGACGCGGAGGCCCAGCATGCCCTGCCGCTGGCGCAGCTGGAGATCAGTTTCCTGCTCGCCATTGGCGAGCTCGCACGTGCACTGGCCGCCGCACGCGCGCTCCCCCGTTACACCGCGAAGGCC
>DATLKM010000177.1:0-41625 GCA_035538435.1 Binatia bacterium | reverse complement strand
CGCCGTCATGAACAAATCTAAAGAGCCAAATCCAAAGGTTGATGGCACATGGCTCACGATGTCGGCTCCAACATCGCCAAAGACCATCAGCTTGAGCCGGGGTGCGACTTCGTTCACCTCAATTTCCTGTGCGGCCGGTTCGGCTGCCGGAGCAGGCAACGGCACAGTCAACGGCGCCGTCACGGGAGCGGGAGCGGCCACCGGCGATTGCGCTCTTAGCGCCTGTACTTCTTTTTCCAGCTGGTCCAGCCGTTCCAGGAGACGGCGGTTGATTTCCTCCTGCGTCGGCGGCGCCGGGTTCGCTTCCTGTTGTGCGCCGGCTGATTGTGCACCGGCTGATTGCGCACCGACGAAAACGGCGGAAAAAGCGATGCCCAGCAAGCTGATTCCCGCTGCAATTCCCATCCGCCGAATCCACGCTGGCGAAAGCCGTATCTTCCCCTCCCGCGCAACCCGGCCTGGCCTCATCCGCCGTCGAACCAATCGGGCGCATATCATGGCGACCTCATCGTGCCTTCGTAGGGTGAGCACAACGGGTAACATCGGCGGTAATCGGAACCGCTTTAGAACCCGCTAAAATCGCACTCTGAAACGGAAGGGCAGGGCAGGCGCCGGTCAGGTCCGGTTCGCGAGCGCACGAGCACCTCCCTTGTGCGCAATCGCCGTTTGACCCCTCTTTTCCCGCGCCTGTAAGATCAAAAGTGGCACCCACCGTCCGCAACCAGCCTTCAATCAGGATTTTTTTCGCGCACGCGCACGTCCCTGACTGGCTGAACGCCGACTGCGGAGTGCTGACTGCTCGTCATGCCCCACGATCTTCCCAAATCCTACGAGCCGGGCGCGATTGAAAAGCGCTGGGCTGAATTCTGGGTCACGGAAAAACTTTTCTCCGTGCCCACGCCCCCGCCTGGTGAAAAACGGCCCGTGTTTACGCTGCTGTTGCCCCCGCCCAACGTCACCGGCCGCCTGCACATGGGCCATATGCTCAACCAGACGCAAATGGACATCATCGTGCGCTGGCATCGCATGCGGGGCTTTATCACCTTGTGGCTGCCCGGCACCGACCACGCCGGCATCGCCACGCAGATGATGGTGGAGCGCGATCTGGCCAAAGAAGGCAAAAAACGCCGCGAACTGGGCCGCGAGAAATTCATCGAGCGCGTGTGGGAGTGGAAACGGCAATACGGCGGCGCCATCACCGGCCAGATGAAGCGCCTGGGCGCTTCCGTCGACTGGGACCGCGAATATTTCACCATGGACGACAATCTTTCGCGCGCCGTGCGCGAAGTGTTCGTCCGCCTGTATGAAGAAGGCCTGATCTATCGCGGCAAGTACATCGTCAACTGGTGCCCGCGCTGCGAAACCGCCATCTCGGATTTGGAAGTGAAGCACGAAGAGGTCGCGGGAAAGCTGTGGGAGATTCGCTACCCCGTGGTTGGCTCCAGCGAATTCATCACCGTAGCGACTACGCGTCCGGAAACGATGCTCGGCGACACTGCCATCGCGGTGAACGAGAAAGACGAGCGCTACACGCATCTGCACGGCAAGAAAGTTCTGCTGCCGCTGGTGAACCGCGAAATCCCCATCATCGTTGACGATCTGGCGCAGCCCGAGTTCGGCACCGGCGCGGTCAAAGTTACCCCGGCGCACGATCCCAACGATTTTCAGGCCGGCCTGCGCCACAACCTGCCGCAGATCGACGTGATTGATGACCACGCCCGCATGAATGCCAACGCCGGGCCCTACGCCGGGTTGGACCGTTACGAAGCCCGCAAGCGCGTGCTGGAAGACTTACGGGCGCAGGGATTCTTGGTTTCCGAAAAGGACTACACGCTCTCCCTCGGCAAATGCGACCGCTGCGAAACCGTGGTCGAGCCGCGCCTTTCCGAGCAATGGTTCATCAGGATTAAACCGCTCGCCGACCGCGCGAAACAGGCTGTCGAAAACGGCTCGATCACCATCGTCCCGGAAAACTACCGCCAGATCTATTTGAACTGGATGACCAACATCTACGACTGGTGCATTTCCCGCCAGTTGTGGTGGGGCCATCGCATTCCCGCGTGGACTTGTGAAGGCTGCAAGGAAATGATTGTGGCCCGCGAAGCGCCAGCTTCATGCGCCAAATGCGGAGGCGAAAAGCTGGAGCAGGTTTCCGACGTGCTCGACACCTGGTTCTCCTCGGGCTTGCTTCCATTTACCACTTTGGGCTGGCCGGAAAAAACGCGCGATCTCGAAGTGTTCTACCCGAACACGCTGATGATCACCGGCTTCGACATTTTATTTTTCTGGCTGGCGCGCATGATCATGTTCGGCTGTCACTTCATGCAGGGCCACCAGCAGGATGCCGCTATCGAGCGGGCCAGCGCGCAGGCAGAAGGCGAGGCGGAGCAGAAAGACGACAGCGTCCCCTTCCGCCACGTCTACATTCACGCCCTGGTGCGCGACGCCGAGCGGCAGAAAATGTCGAAGACCAAAGGCAACGTCATCGATCCGCTGGAAATTATCGAGCGCTTCGGTACCGACGCCACTCGCTTCACTCTAGCGGCCATGGCCGCGCCGGGCACCGATATCGCGTTCAACGAAAGCCGCACCGAAGGCTACCGCGCGTTTGCCAACAAGATCTGGAACGCCGCCCGCTTCATGTTCATGAATGTGGACCGCATCGGCCTTATGTGGGGACAGCCGCCCTCGGCTGTCCAGCCGGGACAAAGTCCCGGCAGCTCTCGCTCGGGAGAAGAAGTCTCCATCTTCCACACAGCAACTCTCGAAGACCGCTGGATTCTCTCCCGCTTCAATCGCGTCACCGCCGAAGTAAACGCGGCGCTCGCGGCCTATCGATTTCACGAAGCCGCCAACCGCGTCTACGATTTTTTCTGGGGCGAGTTCTGCGACTGGTATCTGGAACTGATCAAGCCCCGGCTTGCGGAAAATTCCCCCGCCGACACGGCTCGACCGGCTTGCGAAAACCTGCTTGCACTTTTCGACGCTTCCCTGCGTCTGCTGCACCCCATCATGCCGTTCATCACCGAGGAACTCTGGCAGGCAGTGTATGAAGGCAAGGTGCCCTTGAAATCGATCGCTCTGGCGCCTTATCCGCAAAGTGATGAGAAGCGGATCGATCTTCAGGCCGAAACGGAAATGGCCGTCCTTCAGGATTTGATCGTGAACATTCGCAATGTTCGCGCAGAATTAAAAGTCGAGCCGAAGGTCAAAGTGCCCGTCGAAGTGTTTGCGGCGGAGCCTGAAATGCGCGCCATGATCGAAGCCAATCGCGGCGCGGTGGAGCGGCTCGCCAACGTGGAGAAGCTCACGTTCGTCGATCACTCGCTGGCCAGGCTGCCCGGATCGCGCGGCACAGCGCGCTTCGATGTGCATATAATTTTTGAACGCAAGATCGACGCCGCTGCCGAGTGCGAGAAACTGAAAAAAGAGTTGGAGAAAATCGAGAAGGGAATTACCAGCGGGCAACGGCAGCTGGGTAATGAACAGTTTCTCGCCAAAGCTCCGGCCAATGTGGTCGATAATTTGCGCAAGCAGCAGCAGGAGCTGGCCGTATTGCAGCAGAAAACTCAGAGCAAATTGACCGAGCTGGGCTGCGGATGAACCGGGTGCCAGCCGGACAGCCGAGGGCGGCTGTCCCTGCATGGTTCGATGAACCGAGAACCGAGAACTGAGAACTGAGAACCGAGAACTGAGAACCGAGAACTGAGAACTGAGAACTGAGAACTGTCCTTATGGATTGGAACTCACGACGACTTACGGCAATCATCGAGAACGCGCTGGTCGAAGACCGGGCCACGCGCGATGCCACCAGCTACGCCTGCATCGATGCCAATCAGCAGGCTTCCGCAACCATCCTGGCCAAGCAGGATTGCATTCTCGCCGGCATCGGCTGCGTGGCCCGCATTCTCGATGTTTATGCCGCACTCGACGGCGCGGTCACTTCGCACTATGAAGTCACCACCCATCCTGAGGTTTTCGATGGCGTGCGTCTGCACAAAGGCCAGTCGGTCGCCGTGATTCGCCATAACGCCCGCGTGCTCCTGTCCTGTGAGCGGGTAATCCTGAACTTCCTTCAGCGCATGAGCGGAATCGCCACCCTCACGCGCAAATTCGTCGATGCCGTTGCCGGCACCAAAGCCCGCATCCTCGACACGCGCAAAACCGCTCCCGGCCTGCGCGCTCTCGATAAGTATTCCGTCCGCTGCGGCGGAGGCCACAATCACCGCCTCGATCTTTCCGATGGTGTCCTGATCAAAAACAATCACATCGCGCTCGCCGGTGGCGTTGTCCAGGCTCTTGAGCGCGCCCTGCGCAATCGCCGCGGCGAGCAGCCCATCGAAATCGAGACCCGGACCATGGAGGAACTGGAAGACGCTCTCACCCACGGCGCGGAGGGAATTCTGCTCGACAACATGCCGCCCGAGCAAGTGCGCCGCGCGGTTGAGCGCTGTGCCAGGCTCGACCGGCATATTCCGATTGAATGTTCGGGCGGCGTGCGTCTGGAAAACGTTCGCGCCTACGCCGAAACTGGTGTGGATTTTATTTCCATCGGCTTCCTCACCCACTCCGCGCCCGCCGCCGACATGAGCATGCGGGTGAATCCCCTTTAGCCTTGCGCATCGGTTTGTGCTTTCGGCGCTGCTCCCGCATAATTTCTGCATCAGGAACGTACTCAAAACCCGCAAGCCGCCAAGCCCGGCCCCGACTGACCTGTCTTCTCAATCGGAGATCGACGCCCGCCTCGGCAGAATCATTCATTTGCTCATGGAGCACGCCACCGTCGTCGTCAGCGGCACCAAGATCGCCCAGGAAATTTCCTCCAGCCGCTCCGAAGTCTGGCGCCTGATTCAGCAACTCCGGGCCATGGGCGTGGATGTCGCCGGACATCCGGCAACGGGGTATCAACTCAAATCCGTGCCCGATCTCTTACTGCCGGAGATTCTCGCCCCCATGCTGCGAGGCACAATCTTCGCCGATCACATTCGCCACTTTTATAAAATCGGTTCCACCAACACCACGGCCATGGATGCCGCCGCCGCCGGCGCTCCGGAAGGCAGCGTTTTTCTCGCCGAGGAGCAAACCGCCGGCCGCGGCCGCGGCAGCCACACGTGGGATTCGGCCCGCTCGGCGGGAATTTATTGCTCCGTCATTCTTCGCCCCGCACTGCCGCCGTCCGACGTTCTGGTCTTGACCCTCGCGGCTGGATTGGCCGTAGCCGCCGCTATTGATGAAGCGTGCGGGATCAAAGTCGATCTGAAATGGCCGAACGATGTTTTGATCGGCGATAAGAAAGTTTGCGGGATTCTCACCGAAATGAACGCCGAAGCGACGCGCGTGCGCCACATTGTGGTCGGCGTCGGCGTAAACGTAAACCAGGCGAGTTTTCCCCGGGAACTGGAGGCCGCTGCCCTCTCGCTCCGCCTGGCCGCCGGCAGCGAGCGCTCGCGCGTACAGTTGACTGCGGCTTTGTTAAAATCGCTCGATCACGAATACCGCTGGCTCTTGGAAACGCCCGACGCGCACCGCTCGATTTTGCGCCGTTTCACCGGGAGATCTTCATGGGTGCGGGATGCGTCAGTCCGCGTAGAGGAATTAGGCGCGGTTGTTGAGGGCATCACCCAGGGCTTGGATGACCGCGGCTTTCTTCGCCTGCGCACGCCCGATGGCGTGAAAACGATTTTGAGTGGAACAATAAGGAAAGCCGGCATTTAGCGGCCAGCACTCAGCCGTTGGCGGTCCATGGTAATCGATCAGGACGCGGCATTCGGTTTCCGGTAATCTTCGGCATTTTTTTGGGCTGGCTGAACGCTGAGTACTGAATGCTGAGTGCTGACTGCCCTCAATCCCATGCTCTTTGTCCTCGATGTCGGCAACACGAACACGGTACTCGGAGTCTTCGCCCGCGCTGCGCTTCAGTCCGCGGACGAATCTCACGATGCGCCGCGTTACCAGCAGCTGCTGGCGCACTGGCGCGTCGGCACCCGCCAGGGCAGTACGGTCGACGAATACGGCGTGCTGTTCCGGAATCTGTTTTCCATGGCCGGGCTGGAAGCTTCATCGATTGAAGGCATCGTGATTTCTTCGGTTGTTCCGCCCCTCGATCCGGTTTTGCGCCAGGTCTGCGAGCGTTATTTTCAATCGAAGCCGCTGTTCATTGAGCCCGGCGTCAAAACGGGTATGCCGGTGCAATACGACAATCCCGCCGAAGTGGGGGCCGACCGGATCGTCAACGGTGTGGCCGCATTCGAAAAATATGGCGGCCCGTGCGTTATCGTTGACTTCGGCACCGCCACTACTTTCGACTGCGTCTCCGCCAAAGGAGAATACCTCGGCGGCATCATCTGCCCCGGTATCGGCATTTCCGCCGACGCGCTGTTTCAGCGCACTGCGCGCTTGCCGCGCGTCGAAATCCGCAAGCCTCCACGCGTGATCGGCACCAACACCGTCGGCAGCCTGCAATCAGGCTTGTACTATGGATACCTCGGATTAGTCGATGGAATTCTGGAACTCCTCCTTCACGAATTGGGCGAGACGACCAGAGTCCTCGCCACAGGCGGCTTGGGGCCGATGATCGGCACGAACTCAAAATACATCAAGACCGTCGACGAATTTCTTACCCTCGAAGGCCTGCGGATCATCTGGGAACGAAACTTGCCGCGCCGCGAAATGTCTGCCGTGCGCGGCGGGGGGAATTCCGCCGCGCCTGATTCTGCAAAATCAAAACCGGGAAAAACTTCCCGCTCCAGTCGCTGACCGTGGAAAATTACTTCAACTACTTCACCGAAATTGAGGACCAGTATTTGCGTCGGCGCGGCGGCGGCCTGCTGCTAAGCACGCTCGACTGGGCGCTCATCGAAACCTGGAAGGATGCCGGGATTCCCCTTGCGGCGGTGTTGCAAGGCATCGATGCGGCATTCGACCGGTATGGCCGCCGCCCTGCGAAAACCAAAAAGATTAACAGTCTCGCATTTTGTTCGCAGGAAGTGCTTGCCGCCGCTGAAGACATGAAGGAAGCCGCTGTTGGCGTGGCGGAAACCGCGCCCGCGAAATCCCGCTCCGGAGAAGGCTTTGAACCCAATACCATCGCCGCTTTCTTCCGCCGCAACGCGGACATTCTGGACAAGGCGAATACACCCGAAGACTCGGCCGTTCCGGTTCGCGCCGTGGTAGCTCAAGCCGCAGCCACCCTCCGCCAACTGGCGGCCGGCCTGGAGACGAGCGACTCCCCTGCGCGCCTCGAAGATCTGGAGCGCCATCTCACAGTTCTCGAGGAAAAAATCTTCGCCGCGCTCCTCACCTCCGCGCCCGATGACGGTCTCGTTTCCGTTCGCGCTCAGGCTGACCGCGAGCTCGCTCCCTATCGCCGCAACATGCAGGCTGCGCAAGTGGAGCAATTGCAGAAACAGTTCGTCCACAAGCGCCTGCTGGAAAAATATCGCCTGCCGCGGCTGAGTTTGTTCTACATGTAAGCACAATGGCGCATGAATTCGACGCTCTCGTGATCGGAGGCGGCGCGGCCGGCCTGATGTGCGCCATCGAAGCCGGAAAGCGCGGCCGCCGCGTCGCTGTGCTCGAACACTCCCCGCAACTGGGCAGGAAGATCCTGATCTCCGGCGGCGGGCGCTGCAATTTCACTAATCTTCATTGCCGTCCCGAGAATTTCATTTCCGCCAACCCGCATTTCGCCAAGTCGGCTCTCGCCCGCTACACGCCCGCAGATTTCATCGCGCTGGTCGAGAAGCACCGCATTCCCTACCACGAAAAAACTCTGGGCCAACTCTTCTGCGACCGTTCAGCGCGGGACATTGTGACTTTGCTCGAAAAAGAGTGCAGGGAAGCCCGCGTCGAGATTTTTCTCGGTACGGCAATTCCCCGGGTAGAATCAGCCGCCGGTTTTCGCGTGACCGCTGAAAGCGCCGAGTTCCATGCGCCCGTTCTGGTCGTCGCCACGGGCGGCCTCTCTGTGCCCAGGACCGGAGCGACTTCTTTCGGATACGACCTGGCCCGTCAATTCGCCATCGCCATTCGCGAACCCCGCCCCGGGCTTGTCCCTCTTTTATTCGGCGCCGGGGATTGCTCCCGTTATTGCGATCTCGCCGGCGTCTCTGCCGAAATCATCGCTTCGGTTTCGAATCAGCAATTTCGCGAAAAGATGCTGGTCACTCACCGCGGCCTCAGCGGCCCGGCAATCTTGCAGATCTCTTCCTATTGGAACGAACGCGGCCCGGTCCTGCTCGATCTCGCGCCCGGTGCAGAAATCACAAGCGTTTTCAAGGACCCGAAATCCCCGCGCCACTTGAGCACTCTGCGCGCCGAGTTGCGCAGGTATCTCCCGCATCGCCTCGCCGACCGCTGGCTTGAACTGCATCCGCCCCAAGCGCTGAATAATCGCGGCCTCGCCGAATTCGAAAAGCTGATTCACGCCTGGCCCGTGACTCCCGCTGCAACCGAGGGCTTCGCCAAGGCCGAAGTCACCCTCGGCGGCGTCGATACCGATGAGCTTTCGCCGCAAACCATGGAAGCGCGCAAAGTCCCCGGGCTTTATTTCGTGGGCGAAGTGGTCGACGTGACCGGGCACCTTGGCGGATTCAATTTTCAATGGGCCTGGTCTTCGGGCGCGGCGGCGGGCCGGGCGTTCTAGCTCCGATCGGCCTCTCGCTATGCCGTAGAATTCTTGCTTGCTCCTCACTATCGAGAAACTCATCTACGGCGGCGATGCCCTTGCCCGCTTTCCTTCAGGCGATCCAAGGGAAGGCAAAGCCATCTTTGTCCCCTTCGCGCTTGCCGGGGAACAAGTCGGAGCCGCGATCACGCAGGAAAAGCCCGGATTCGCCCGCGCCCGCGTCGAAGCAATCGTCACGCCTTCGCCTCGTCGAGTCCAGCCTCAATGCCCTTATTTCACGCAGTGCGGCGGATGCCATTACCAGCACGCCGACTACAACCATCAACTCGAAATCAAGCGGGAGATCCTTCGCGAAAATCTGCGCCGCATCGCCAAAATTGAATTCCAGTCTGAAATCGAAATCCATCCATCTCCGCCCTGGAACTACCGCAACCGCTCCCGTCTTCAGCTTCGCACCCAGCCTGAATTCGCGGCCGGATACTTCAAGATGGCATCGCATGATCTGCTTCCGGTCGAGGCTTGCCCCATCAGTTCTCCGCTCATCAATCGCGGAATCGCGAGTTTGTGGGAATTGGCACGCAAAGGGCTAAGTTACGAGGGCATTCGCGAAGCCGAATTTTTCGCCAACGCCGACGATACCAGGCTGCGCATCGAACTTTTCTGCGATGTCGCTGCTCACCGCAAGTCGATCCGCGCCTTTGCCGAGGAATTCTGCGCCTCTCTGCCCGAAATTAGCGGTATCGTCGCCTTTCGCGGGCCGCAGCCGGTTTCGCCGGAGCCGTGGCTCATCGTTGGCTCTCCGGAACTCATTTACCAGACCACGCACGCCGCTTACCGCATCAGCCCCGGCGGTTTCTTTCAGACGAACCGTTTTCTCATCGATGAACTGATAAATATCGTTGTCAAAAGCAGCTCCGGCGGGCTGGCGCTCGATCTTTACGCCGGCGTGGGCCTGTTTTCCACAGCCCTGGCACCCCATTTTCGTCACATCATTTCGGTCGAGTCGTCACAGACATCCACAGCCGACCTGGCGCACAATCTCCCTGCAAATGGAAAGGCTGTCGGCGCGGGGGTCGAGCAGTACCTGGCAGGCGTTGAACGCTTTTCGCGGACGCGAACAGGCGAAACCTTCCCCCAGCTGCCCGGTACGCCCGATCTGGTGGTGGTCGACCCGCCTCGCGCGGGTCTGGGCGATGCAGTCGCGCGAAACCTGGCCGGCCTGGGTGCGTCCCGGCTGGTTTACGTTTCGTGTGACCCGGCAACGCTGGCCCGCGACCTGAAAAACCTTCAAGCCGCGGGCTATCGCGCCGAAGAAGTGCACCTGGTCGACCTGTTTCCCCAGACTTTCCATCTCGAAACCGTGGTTCATCTCGTTCGTTAGAACTGGGGGCGGATCATCCCTTCCGCAACGCTCCAAGGCGCAAGTGTGCCGCTCGCCGGCGTTCCGTCCGGGCCTGCCCCGGCTCCTTCGTTCCACTTCAAGCCCGCGCGACAGCCCATGTTCTACTCCGCCGCGGGATATTCATTGGGAATTCTTATCGGTGCTCACGCCTGGCGTCCGGCCGTACTCTGGATTGGCGCCGGCTTCGCCTTCCTCGCTGCGGCCACTTACTTCTTGCGGCGCCGCGCCTGGATCGCGACCCTGCTCGCAACCGGTACATTCTTTCTTGCCGGAGCGCTTCATATTCAGTTGACCGGCACTGCCTATCCGCGCGATACCAGCCTATTTTCCTTCGACGGCGAGGCCGTCGAATTCACCGGACATGTGATCAAGGAAGGGCGCTTGCGTCAGGATCTGCATGAATTGCGGCAATCTCTCGACCTTGAAACCGAAAAAATCGCCGCGGTTGGCGCCGAACAGGTTTCCATTCATTCGGGAGTGCGTCTCAGCCTTTACTACGACCGCTCGGCGCAATCCGTCCGCATCTGGCATTATGGCGAACGCGTTCACGTCATCGCGCGCCTGAAGATGCCGCGCAATTTCCGCAATCCCGGCGCTTTCGATTATCAGGGTTATCTGGCCGGGCATGGCATCGCCGCGCTGGCGTCAGCGCGCGACGGCGATGTGCAGCCGCTCCCCGGCTTCTCCGGCAGCGCCATCCTTAGTTGCCGCGCCCGGATTCATTCCAGCATCATTGCCAAAGTCCATCAGCTTTGGTTGCCCTCTGACGCCGCGCTCATTGACGCCATGCTGGTCGGAGATGATGCCTTCATCGATCGTGACACGCGCGCCGATTTTCAACGCTCCGGCGCCTACCACGTCCTGGTCGTCTCGGGAATGAACGTGACCATTTTGGCGTTTGTGATTTTCTGGACCTTGCGCCGCCTGCGCATGCCCGAGATTTCCGCCACCGCAATCACCATCCTCAGTTGCGTGGCTTACGCTTTTCTCACCGAAGTGGGCGCGCCCGTCTGGCGCGCGACGTTGATGTGCGGAATTTATTTATGCACGCGCCTGCTTTACCGCGGCCGGGCCATGGTCAACGCTCTGGGCGCGGCGGCGCTGGGGTTGCTGATCTACGATCCTCGCCAGCTTTTCGCCGCCAGCTTTCAAATGACATTTCTCTGCGTGCTGATCGTGGCAGCCATCGCCGTACCCCTTGCCGAGCGCACCTGCCAGCCTTATCGCCGGGCATTGCATTATTGGGAATCCTCTACCTACACCGCGCTCCTGCCGCCGCGCTCCGCGCAGTTCCGCCTGGACTTGCATCTGCTTGCCGGTCGGCTGGCTCGGTTTCTCGGCAACAGGTGGGCCAACCGGATGGTTCGTGCCGCTTCACTGCTCACGCTTGGAGCATTCGAACTCCTGCTGGTTTCCTCAATCATGCAGATGGGCCTCGCTCTTCCTATGGCCTGCTACTTTCATCGCGCGACCACCATCGGCCTGCCCGCGAACATGGCCGTCGTACCGCTGATGCAACTCCTGATGCCCTCGGCACTCGCGGCGCTGTTGCTTTCCTGTTTGTCCCTCGGGCTGGCCCGAATTCCCGCGTTGCTTGCCGCTGCCGCACTGCACAGCGTCACTGGAATCGTGCGCGGCCTCGGCGGACTTCGCCTCGCCGATCTGCGCGTACCTGATCCCTCCGCATCTCTCATCGCGTTTGCTCTTATCGCCTTGTTTCTGGCCTTACTGCTGGCGCGCCGCCGTGTGATTCTCGCCGCCGCCGGAATTCTGGTTCTTTTCTTCGCCGCCCTCGCCTTGGCCTTCGCTCCCGGCAGACCAGGAGTTCGCACCGCGGCTCTTGAAGTCACTTCCATCGATGTCGGCCAAGGCGATTCGATTTTGGTAATCTCGCCGCAGGGAAAAACTCTCCTGGTGGACGCTGGCGGCCCCATCGGCCCTTCATCGACTCAGCTGGATTTCGGCGAAGACGTGGTCGCTCCTTATCTGTGGTCGCGTGGCATCTCCCGCCTCGATGCGGTCGCTATCTCTCACGCTCACTCCGATCACATCGGAGGCATGGCCGCGGTCTTAAAAGATTTTCGTCCCAAAGAATTATGGGTTGGACTCGTTCCTCCCAGCCGCGCGCTCGAGCGGCTCATGGCCCAAGCGCACGAGCTGGGAATCAGCGTCGTCCAGCATTGGGAGGGTGATCACTTCGATTTCGGCGGCGCTCAAGTCCATGTTCTTTTTCCGCCGCAGAATTGGCCCACAGCCTCCGAGCCGAAGAACAACGATTCCATGGTCTTGCAGCTCGCCTATGGTCAAACTTCAGTTTTGTTGGAAGGGGACGCGGAAAAGGCGGTCGAACGGCGCGTGGCCCTGCTGCATCATCCACATGCTGACTTGCTCAAAGTCGGGCACCACGGCAGTTCCACATCCACCACGCCTGAAATTCTCGACTCGGTAAAGCCGCAGTATGCCCTCATCTCAGTAGGCTGGAGAAATTCATTCGGGCTTCCCAAAGCCGAAGTGCTGGCGCGCCTGCAAAATGAAGCCGCCCACGTCTTCCGCACAGACGTGAACGGCGCAGTCACCTTTTATCTCGATGGCCGCTCCGTCACGCCTTACTTGCCCATGCTTCACTAAGCGATTTTGTCGTCGTCTTCTAAAGCCACGTCCTGCGCTACCGCCAGCCCCTTTTCGTATTCCCGCGACTCGATCAGCTCCCGCGCCTGCTCCGCATCCTCTTCCCGCACCAGTATGATCATGCCGCCCAGGCCGGGAAACGCGTCCTGCAAAAGGCTGGCCGAGGCCAGGTCGCTGTCGATTCCAGCCGAATCCAGCAGTCCTTTGACCACCAGCGCCTCCGACTCATCCTCGCTGTCGAACACTTTCACCAGTTTCTCGTTTGGATCAGGTTGCGCATTTTCCTGCTCTTTCGTTTGCTCCGCCATCGCATCTCCTCGCCTTGAACTTGGCCAATCCTCAAATCGATTCTAGTCCCGGCCGGATTGTGCCGCACAGAGTGGATGAGGCTTCAGTTGCCAGGGTTGCGAAATGATCCTAAGGCCCGGCACTTTCGGGCCGTTCGCTTTGCCGGCAAGATGGAGCACAATGCTCTCAAACCGGCACAACGCCGCTGGCAGCGCTGACATCAAAACATTAAGCGGCGCGCAAAGGGGTTCAGGCATGACCATGGAAGAACCGGCAGATCACGGCAAGCGCTCGTTGCATGCCTCCGAAGCTGAAATTCAGGACGAAGCTCGCCGCATCCGCCGCCTGCAAGTAATGATGAGCATGGTCAGTTCGGTCATCAGCCAGGATCCGGGCCTTACCATCGAAGAAGCGTCGGAGTTGGCTGCCGGGGCAAAGCGTGCCGCGCTCGCCATGTTTCCCGATAAAGAACTCGCCTACGATCTGCTCTACAAACCCCGCATCCAGCGCCTGATGCGCGAGCGCTTCCGCCTTCAGTGAATCCCGCCCCTTAGCCTTGTCGTTCCGCCCCTACAATATTTCCACCGTTCATTCGTCTTCATAACTGGATGGACGAGCCGTGAGCACCGCCTCCATGGCCGAGCAGGATAAACAAATCTCCGCGATCGTTGCGGAACAAGGCTCGCGTCTGCGTAATTTCATTCGCCGGCGGGTGCCCGATCCCGCCGATGTTGAGGACATTCTGCAGGAGGTTTTCTATGAACTGGTCGAGGCCAACCGCCTGCTCATGCCGATCGAGCACCTGACCGGATGGCTGTTCCGCGTGGCCCGCAACCGCATCACCGATCTGTTCCGCAAGAAGAAGCCGGAATTGTTCAGTGATGAGGCCGCTGTGGACGAAAACGGCGAACTGCTTCAGATCGAAGACCTGCTGCCTTCGCCCGATGCCGGCCCGGAGGCGGAGTACGTCCGCAATGTTTTGCTGGAAGAGCTGGAATTCGCCGTCGACGAATTGCCGGAAGATCAGCGCGAGGTTTTCGTTGCCCATGAACTGGAAGGCCGCAGCTTCAAAGACCTTTCGGCCGAAACCGGCGTGAGCGTCAACACCCTGCTCGCGCGCAAGCGCTACGCCGTGCGCAAGCTCCGCCAGCGTCTGCAAAGCGTCTACGATGAATTTATTGGACCTGGGAAGAAGAGATGAGGAGGTAGTGATGAGAAGGAGAATTTTCTGGATCGCGCCGCTGGCAATTTTGGCCATCGTGGCCTTTGTAGGGCTCGGCGGTTATGTGGTGATGCATCTGTGGAACTGGCTTCTGCCCGCCTTGTTCGGATGGCGGCTGATCACGTTCTGGCAGGCGGTCGGACTGCTGGCCTTATGCCGGATTCTGTTCGGCAGAATCGGCGGCCGCGGATTCGCGAGGCCGAATTTCAGGCAGGGCTGGCGCTCGCGCTGGGAAAATATGACTCCCGAGGAACGGGAAAAACTCCGCCAGAACTGGCGCGGCCGCTGCAGCTCCTGGGAACCGCCCAAAGCCGAAGGTAGGGCGTAAGTTGATCAGAGCGGAGGACAATCCGCCGGCAAGCGGTTGCTCCACCTTGGCCGCGATTTTTGCGGCAGAGTCGGGCATTTGACCTATGAGATGCGAGCGCCCCTACTCCGCCACCGATTCCTTCTCAATCACCACTTTCAAATGCGCCGTCACGTCCTTGTGCAGTTTCACCGGCACGGTAAATTCACCCAGCGTCTTCAGCGGATCGTGCAGCTGAATCTGGCGCCGGTCAAGATTGATGCCCTTTTTCGCGACCCCCTCGGCAATGTCACCGGAAGTGACCGAGCCGAACAGCTGATCGTGCTCGCCCGAACGCCGCTGGAACGTGACCGAGAGGCCTTCGAACTGCTTGGCCAATTCTTCCGCCTGGGCCTTTTCTTTAGCCGAGCGCCGGACGGCAGCGGCCTTCATCTGCGCAATGACGGCCTTGTTCCCCTCGTTGGCAATGATGGCCAGCTTGCGCGGCAAAAGATAATTGCGCCCATATCCTTCCGCAACTTTCACCACATCGCCCCGCGAGCCCAATTTGTTTACGTCTTCTTTGAGAATGACTTCCATGATAGCTCTTAGCTCCTGGCTGCTAGCTTCTGGCTGAAACCGCCCGGCGGCTTTTCCAAGCCGGGAGCCGCCAGCCAGAAGCTGATGTCTACTGCGCCCTGCCCGCAAACGGCAACAATGCGATGTTCCGCGCCTGCTTGATCGCCACCGCCAGCCGGTGCTGATGCGGCGAGCACACGCCGGTCAGCCGCCGCGGCACAATCTTGCCGCTCTCGGCCACGAATTGCCCGAGCAGGCGATAGTCTTTGTAGTTGATGTCGGCAATCTTCTCGGTGCAGAACTTGCACACTTTCTTGCGCCGGAAAAACTTTCGCGGACCGCCTTCTCCCCTCGGGCCGCCGGGGCCCGATCGCGGGCCGCCAAAACGCGGCCGGTCGCCCGGACCGCGGTCGCCCGAAGGCCGTGGTGCATCGCCCGCAGGCCGCGCGGGCCGATCGGCCACCGGCGCGGATGTTCTCGTCTCGTCAGTCATTTGCAATGCTCCTCTTGAAATCTGTTCTCAGTTCTCAGCCCTGCTTCGCTCGGCGCAAGAACTTTAACTAACCGTGAATCCGGGCAACAAGCGCAACAGGACGCTACGCCGTGGCTGGCGCTTCCGCCGCCGCAGTCACCGGCGCTTCCGTCGGCGCTGCTGCGGCCGCCGGTTCCGCGCTCAACTTCTTGCGCGATTCGCGCAGCTTCTTGATCTTGTCCAGCCGCTTTTGCTCTTCGTCAATACGGACGGTCAGGAACTTGATCACCGGCTCGGTCACGCGCAGGCGCCGTTCCACTTCGTGGATCACGTTGCCCGCGCCCTCAATGGTCAGCAGAATGTAAATGCCTTCGCGGAACTTCCGCACGATGTAAGCCAGCCGCCGCTTGCCCATGCGCTCCACGTTTTTAACCGTGCCCGCGGCCGAAGTCACCGACGACTCCAGGCTCGAAATCAGTTTGTCCAGATCCTCGTCCGCCATGTCGGGGCGAACGATAAACATCAACTCATAAGTACGATTCATTGGTGTCTCCAACTTCCTGGCCACGGACCTCGCAGGTTTTCACGGATAAACCATCTCCGGTTTTCGATCCGTAAAATCCCTGCCAATCCCTGGCTAATCTTCTTTCCGGTTAAACCGGTTCATCGCTGCCGCCGGGCCTTCGGTTAAAATCGCCTTCACCGCGTCGGCCGCCACATCGAGCATCTCGTCGACAACTGCCAGTTGCGCCTTGCGCATGGGCGAAAGCAGATATTCCTTGCCGTCGCTCACTTTGTGATCGGGCGCAACGCCCATCCGGATGCGCAGAAAATCCTGCGTGCCCAGCGCATCGATGATCGACTCGATGCCGTTATGCCCCGCCGAACTCCGCCGCGTATGAATGCGCAGCGTGCCCAGCGGAAAATCCAATTCGTCCTGGATCACGATCAGGTCCGTTTCCGGCTGCGCGCCATACTCGGCGATCAACTCCCGCACCGAAACCCCGCTCAGGTTCATGTACGTTTCCGGCTTCGCCAGCAGCACCGGCTGATCGCCGATCTGTGTCCGCGCCGTCAACGCCCGGCATTGCCGGTTCCTGATCTCAACGCCGTGATCATTGGCGATTCGGTCCACCGCCAGAAACCCGACGTTGTGCGGCGTGAACTGATACTCGATACCAGGATTGCCAAGACCGACGATCAGTTTCACGCACGCATTCTCGCTCTACCGGAAAGAAAACCGCGCCGCGCGGCCGACCGCCGAAGGCGGCCGTCCCCGCGTCCTCTATTTCTTTTCCTTCTTCTCGGCTTTCTCCACTTTCTTCTCGCCGCCCTTGTCGGCTTCGCCGCCTTCTTCCTCAGTCTCCGCCTTGCCCTTCTTGATGACTTCGGGCTCGGCCGGGCCTGCTGCCGCATCCGCCGCCGCAGCTTCAGGCGTCGCCGCAACTTCTTCCTTCACCGAGGTCACGTGCGCCACCGGCTGGTTTTCTTCCGACAGGAACTTCAGCTTTTCATTGTGCGGCAGATCGGCCACGCGGATCACTTTGCCGAAGCTCAGTTCGCTCACGTCCACATCAATGTGGCTGGGAATGTCCGCGGGCAGGCACTCAATCTCCACCTCGCGCAGCATCTGCTCCAGAATGCCGCCCTCGCTCTTCACGCCCACCGGCACGCCTTGCAGCACGATCGGAACGTTGACCCGCAGTACCTTGTCCATGGCAATGCGCTTCAGGTCGATGTGCAGCAGGCTGCCCTTGATCGGCTCATATTGCCAGTCGACGATCATGGCTTTGGCGCGGTCGCCGTTCATGGCCAGATCGAAAATGGTGTTATGTCCGCTCTCCGAGCGCAAAATCCGCAGCACGTGCCGCGGATCGACCGTCACCGGCTGAGCATCTTTTCCCGCGCCGTAAACCACGGCCGGAATTTTGCCCTGCTGGCGCACGCGCCTGGCTTCATTCTTCGTTCCCGCCTCGCGCGGTTGCGCTTCCAAAACGTTCTGTTCCAAAGTAGTCGCCATAATTTCCAACTTCCTGTCTAAGATGCCACTCTAAAGATGTCATTCCGAACGGCCGCGAAGCGGCGGTGAGGAACCTGGTTTTTGCGTCGCCCTGTCATCCTGGGGCGAGGTTTTTTCTGCCCTATACAAACAACCGGCTCACCGATGTCTCTTCGTGGTTCGCCTGGATCGCGCGTCCAATCAGTCCGGCAATCGAAAGCACGCGAAACTTCGGTTCCCGCCTGGCCTCTTCGCTCAGCGGGATGGTGTTGGTCACCACCACCTCGCGGATCACCGAATGGGCCACATTCTCCACCGCCGGCCCCGACAAAACCGCATGCGACGCGCAGGCGTAAACTTCCGTCGCCCCGTTCTCCTTCAGCGCCATGGCCGTCTTCACCAGTGTTCCAGCGGTGTCGATCAAATCGTCGATGATCAGACACGTGCGGCCGTTCACGTCGCCGATTACGTGCATCACCTCGGCCACGTTCATCTCCACCCGCCGCTTGTCGACGATGGCCAGCGCCGCGTCAACCTTTTTCGCGAAAAACCTGGCCCGCTCCACGCCGCCTGCGTCCGGCGATACCACCGTCAGATTCGGCAGGTTCAATTTCTTAAAATGGTCCACCAGCACCGGCGACGCAAACAGATGATCGACCGGAATATTAAAAAATCCCTGCAACTGCGGCGTACGCAAATCCACAATCAGCGCCCGATGAATGCCCGCCGTGGTCAGCAGATCGGCCATCAGCTTGGCTGAGATCGGGCTGCGCGGCTTGTCTTTCCGGTCCTGCCGCGCGTAGCCGAAATACGGAATCACCGCCGTGATGCGCCGCGCCGAAGCCCGCTTCAGCGCATCCACCATCAGCAACAACTCGATCAGATTCTCGTCCACGCTCGCGCTGCGCGTGGCATGGATCGACCGGCAGGTCGGCTGCAGCACGAAAACGTCCGCCCCGCGAACGTTTTCCTGCACCTGCACGTACACTTCGCCGTCGGCAAAGCGCGTTACCTGCGCCAGGCCGCGCGGCATGCCCAGAAAATGGCAAACTTCGTCGGCCAGGGGCTCATTGGCCGTGCCGCTGAAAATTTTGAACTTCTCGTCCACCCGCGGTCGAGGCTTGCGGTCCGGCTTTTCTTCCGGCATGGACTCGGCTTTCTTTTCCTTTTCCGTCGGCGTGACTAAAGTAGCCATGTCAGTTCTCAGTTCTCGCTTTTCCGTCCTCAGTATTTGGGCTCCTGACCAGTTCAACTGAGAACCGAGAACTGGCAACTGAGAACTGGTTTTCTGGCTGGGCCGCTAGGATTCGAACCTAGACAAAGTGCTCCAAAGGCACTTGACCTACCATTAGTCGACGGCCCAGTATCGGCACGCGACCACAGAAGTTGAGATCCTTCGCGAAAAACGCTCAGGATTTCGGTAGAAGGCTCCCGCTTGCCGCTTCGCGGCTGCGCTCACGCCTTCTAAACGCCTCAACCTACCATTAGTCGACGGCCCAGTGTTTTGATTGACTGACTTGCTCGTTGGCTGGCCCACATAGTTTATCGCGCCGGCAAAATTCGGCAATCGAAAACTGTCAATCCAAAATCCCCCGCCAATACCGCCGGCGGGTCAACGTCGCCGTCGCTTGCGCCGCCCATCCCAGCCTTTTCAGCTTTGCCGCCGCCGCCCTCGCTTCACCTGCCGACGCAAACAACCCGTACAGCGTCGACCCGGAGCCGGACAGCGACGCATACTTCGCGCCCGCACGCTCCAGCGCGCGTTTGGCTTCACTCAGTTCGGGATACTCAGGAAAGACGACTTGCTCGAAGTCGTTCTCGATCCCGGCCCGGACGAGCGCGAGAAGCGGATTCTCGGCCCGGCCCCTCTGTCTGCCACGAGGAGCACCGGAGTAACGCTCGCTCAGCCACGCCGACAGCCCGCAGCCAAGCAAAATTATTCTATCGGACGGGGTAGCGGACGTCAATTTCGCGCGTGTAGAGACAGCCGCCCTCGGCTGTCCATTCAAGCCAAGCCCGGGTTTTTCGGATCGTGAATAACGCGCGCGGTCCGGAGAATAGGAATCGGGCCTTGGCTCCGACTCCAATCGCCGGTCCCACTCCGCAAACGCCTTCGGCGTGGAAACCCCCACCTCCGGAGTGACCGTCACGCAAGCCGTGGCCGGCAAATCTTCCAGCGGATAAACCTGCTCTCCGCGGCCCACCCCCAACACCGTCCCGCCGATCAGAAACAACGGCAGATCGGAGCCGACTTCAGCGGCGATGTGCAACGCTTCGGTCATCGGTAAATACCGATTCAACGCCCGCTGCAATCCAATCAATGCGGCAACCCCGTTCGACGACGCCCCGCCCAGCCCGCCCTGCACCGGCAATCGCTTTTCGATCTCGATCAGCACGCGCCCTTTCGCACGCAAGGCGGCCATAGCTTTTTCGGCGATCCGGAAGCAGGTGTTCGATTCATCTTTCGGGACCCGCGGATCGTCACAGCGAATCTCGATTCCGCCGCCCCGCGCCACGCTGATCCGCAAAATATCGTGCAGGCCAACGGTCTGATAGATGGTCAGCAGATCGTGAAAGCCATCGGCCCGCCGCGCTCCGATGCGCAGCCCCAGATTAATCTTCGCGAATGATCGTACCCGGATGCTCATGGATGGACGATTGTAAAGTCTGTCCCGCAAATTTACGATAAACTCGCTCGCAGCTGGCGTTCTATGAGCCCAACCCGCCACTTCGATCCGCTCAGTCTTCTGGCGATCCTAAGAGATCTGGCAGTTCTCCTCGTGCCGGCCGGGGCGGCAGCATGGGCATGGTTTCGCACCCGCCACGCAAATTCCTGGCCCTCCACCCAGGGAACCATCCTGAGCACGCAGGTCCAATCGGATACAGACTCACCGATCCTGCCGTGGGCCGCGAAGCTGACCTACACCTATGTCGTGAACGGAGAATATTACTCCGGATTCCACTGTCTGCGCGCCCGCAGCGAACGCCGTGCCGAGGAGAAAATTGCCGGCTGGAAAGACCGCATGGTGGTCGTCCGGTATTCGCCAACAGAACATGGCCTCTCCATTCTTCGAAAGGCCGACCAGCCTGGCGGGCTGCTGGGAAACTAGGCGGCCGCAACCCGGTTCAGCCAGGGAGCCTCCTCCATGACTGGGGACTCCACTCGATACACCACCTCGGTAATCTCGACTCACCCGGCTGATTAAAGCACTCTTATTTTTGTGATCCCCGTCACATGGGCCGTTTCCCCTCCGGTCCACAGGTGTGGTACGCACGGCCGCGAACGAGCGCTTCCCGCTGCAACGCACGGGCCCCTGTAAGCGCATCCCGTAAACCGGGTGAACGACGTTCATGCGGAAAAGCAAGAGACCGAGTTGAAGCCCACGGTCCACGAAGACTCCAATGGGAAGCAAGTGATGGGCCGAGGCGCTGTCAGGGGTGTTGTATGCGCAGTCAACTTGTCCGCCTGTTTCTGGCGGCCGCAGTTCTGGCCATAGCCAGCCCGGCTTTCGCGCAGTCCGATTACAAAGTCATCGACGTCAGCGACGGCGGCACAATATCCGGAACCATCAAATGGTCCGGCCCCGTGCCCAAAGAACTCGACTATCCCGTCAGCAAGGATCCTCAGATTTGCGACCCCGATGGCCGCAAAACCGTCAGCCTCGAGCGATTGATCGTGGGACCTGACGGCGGCGTCGCCAACACCATCGTCTATCTCAAAAACATTTCGGCGGGCAAAGCGATGGAATTGCCCGAGCAGCGCCGCCACCTGGACCAGAAACACTGCCGTTATGTCCCGCACATCCTGCTGGTGCCGCAGAATGCCGCCTTGCAGATGCAAAGCTCTGACGCCACGCTGCACACCATTCACATGGACGGAGCGGCCACGTACAACCTGCCGTTTCCATTCCCCAACCAGATCAACTCCCGTAACATGCCGACGCCCGGCCTGGTGAATTTACGCTGCAACGGCGGCCATGTCTGGATGAATGCCGAGATGATGGTGGTCAATCATCCTTATTACGCGGTAACGGATGAGAGCGGCAGATTCCAGTTCACCGGAGTGCCTGCCGGGACCTACGAAATCGTCGCCTGGCACGAAGGCTGGACGTTGACCGGCAAAGAACAGGCCTACGACGTATTGACCGAGCATGCCGTGCAACGCCCGATCTTTTCCGCCCCGAGGACCTGGGAGAAATCGGTGACCGTGAATGCGAACCAGCCGAGCACGATCAATTTTGTGCTTGGGAGTAAGTAGCGTGTGCGGGCGAGCCGTCGCGCCCGCCCCGCGCATCACTCGATCAAGTGCGGAACAAACGCGCTGGTATTTCCCACGATCGTGTGGTCCGATTCGCGGATGCCGATTCCCGCCGTGCCCTGGTCCGCTATTTCCCACGAACCGATGACGGCAAACTTATTTCCGATCTTCGTCGATGCCGTCGTTGCCTGATAGACCCATCCTGAATCCGCGTACGCACCGGACGTTTCCTCTACCGGAATTCCACTGCTATAGACGGAAACGTTCGCTCCCTCGCGGCCCAGCTTCGGTTTCTTGACGAAATTCACCATCTCGCGCGGCCCATCCAGATACGCGGGCAGCAGGTTCTCGTGGTTGGGATACATTTCCCACAACACCGCCAGCAAAGCTTTGTTCGACCACATCATCTTCCAGATCGGCTCGATCCACTGCGGCTCGGGAAATCGCTCCAGCACGTTCTTCCAGAACATCTCCTTGACCATCATTTCCCAAGGATAAAGTTTGAAGATCGTGCCCGCCCGCTCCCCCTCAAATCCCACAAAACATCCCTGCTGCGCGTCGTATCCTAATTGCGACATCAGCATGCCGATCGTCTTGATCCCGGCTTCCTCTGCCGTTTGCCGCAGATAACACACCGTCATCGCATCTTCTTCCAGATCGCAATGGGTGAAGAAAACCGGCGCTTTCACATAGTTCTTCAGGTCGCGCCATTTGGCCACGAGTTTTTCGTGCAGAGAATTGAATTGATCGGATCGCCGGAAGCAGTCTTGCAGCCAATACCACTGGATCACTGATGCTTCAACCAACGCGGTGGGCGTGTCGGCGTTATATTCCAGCAGCTTTGGTTCTTCGTTCCCGTTATAAGCCAGATCCATGCGGCCATAAAGGGCCGGAGGCTCGTCAATCCAGGTGCGTTCGATCAGGGGAGCGACATCGCCCCGAATCCCCAAATCCCGCCAGCGCTTGTTATCGATAATGTATTGGCCCGCCGCCAGGCACATATTGTGCAGCCGCTCCGTGGCTCGATCCAGCGTTTCCACGTCGCGCTTCGAAAGCGCGTAGTATGCCGACTCGTTCCAGTAATCGGAGCCGTCCGGTAGGCGGCTGTACGTGAGCCCCTGCTTCTGCGTGATCTCCCGCCAATCCTTCCGCGGCGTTATCGTGCATCGTTTCACGCCCCGCCTCCTCCGAAAAATCCATGGCCGAAGCCTCCCCGGATTACATCTTGTCCCTCCGGTGAACTGGCGCGCACGATAACTTCATCCTGCGCCGGATTAAACGATCCTTGCATAGCCAGTTCTCCCGGGAAAAAACCGACTCCGCCGTAATACCAGTGATAAAAAGGATACGGCGGCCCCACCAGAACGGTTTCCCGGTGATCGCACTTGTCGTCGGTGACCACCCTCCCGGTCTGCGAGTCAATACACCGCGTTACTTGTTTCGATTTACAACCGGAAAGGGAAAGCATGGCAGCGGCGCTGAGTAGAGTCAGTGGGATGGCGCGGGATTTGCGCATCGTTAGAGTATTAGCGAAGCCGCAGCGGAAGTACGCGGCCAGCGCAACATCCTACATCACTATGGGCGGGAAAAGGTTGGTATTTCGGCGCTTCCTTATTAAATCTAGCTCCGCCGCTTGTACAGCACGGCAAACTCGAACCCTGGGTTGGGCGGAAACAGTTCCGCCACTTTCCGCAGCCGTTCCGCCAGCGCCGATGGCGCCAGCAACGGATAATCCCGCTCCCGCAGGTCGTAATAGTCCACATCCAGATAGAGCGAAAGCAGGTAAATCGAAATCGTGTCGGCGAATGTAGCTTCGAAGTACTCGTTCTTGTAGCGTTCGGCGTCGGGGCCGTTCGCGGTCGCTAGCTTCCGTGCCTCCCAGGCGTCCAGCGAGGTCTCGCCGCGAATTCCGCTTTCCACCTGCTTCCACGCCAGATCGCTGAATTCCCGCGACACCCCCGCCAGTTCGACCAGCGCGTGGCCAACGTTGATATAGAACTCGAAGGCGACTGAGAATTTGTCGTCGGTCAGGCGCGTGGAAATAAAAACGCACTGCGAATCGCCCAGATTCAGGTTCCGGTGGCAAACGGCGTTGTCGCTAAGGGCCACATCGTAACGGTCGGCAATCAGGGTTTCATCCCCCTGGCTGACCGTAAGCGGCACAAAATAATAAGCCTTGCGTTTCAGCGCCGACGCGATCTTGCCCGGGACGGCCCCGATCATGCGTTCCAGATCGATCGAACTAACCGAGTTCTCGCCCGCCACGGCATAACAGACTCCGTTGGCCGCCTGCGACACAGGGGTCGCCCTCACGACGTCGGCTGGGTTGCGCGTCATTACTGGCGCTGCCTGAGACATGTCTTGATTAGTTATACACTACAGCGCCCTAAAACTCCCCCGCTTCGCCCCGGGGTTCGTGCTCCTTCCGCCCCCCGCAAGCTGTCACGCTTCGGGTCGCACATCCTCCCCGAAACCCTCCAGTCGGTCCCTCCTTATCACGGATTCCTGCCACAAATCTTCACGGGCCGGCCAGAGTGCCGTGGGCTGCAGAGCGACTACATACACCTGCTCTGCCTTTCCCTTGCGCCTGGCTTTGACGATTTCTGCACCTTCCATAAGTCTTACAATGTGGCCTTGCTCGTCTGTAATTTTATTGCGTACAAAATCTCCTACTCTAAACGCGAGTTTACTGGCTTTCATTAAAAAAAGGGCTCTCCTTCGACGATAAAAATATTCATGTGCAGCGCGGCATCTTGCAGGATTGCTGGTGTCGGGTAGCCGACGTCCGCGCCCATATCCTCGTGCTTCCACAGGATCCACACTGTGACCGGCCTCACACCCTTGTGTGATACAACCGCGCAAGTTAACCCCGCAGAATCTTATGTTTTGGCGGTGAGACCGGGCTGCCGGCCTCGCCAAAGGATGCAAACCTCTGACGCATCTTGGCGCTTGCCATTTTTTTGCCCAGTGATATCCTGTAGGTAATTCGACCCCAGTTCTCCTAAAACAACTAATCACTTCGCCTACAGCCTCTGCTGCTGGGGGAGGAAAACTCTCTCTAAGAAGGCGGTTTCGATGAAGGCGTTTTTTATGATGGCACAGCAGTTTCCCCCACTCTCCTGGCGAGGCCCGGTTTTGTCCTGGGAGCCCACTTGCGTCATCTGCGGACACGCAGTTCCGCTCGAGTCGGCCAATTCCGACGAGTACGGGAATACTGTGCACGAAGACTGTTATGTATCGGAAATCGCCTCCCGCTGGGCGGCCCACGGCAATGACGGCGCAGCCTGAAGCGCCGGCAAAAGCGGCATCGCGCAGCCGGTGGTAGCCTAGGAATATGCCGCAAGCGCCGCGCCAGCCGCGTTGGTACGCCATCCCAGTGCGTGTCGCCCTGCTCACCTTTATCGGCACGCTGCTTTCTTTCGCGCTTACTTTGCTGGTGGGAATTATCGGAACTGTTTCGCTCTCATTGCTCCGGCGAACCCCGGTGCACATGGCGCTTGCCTACCGCCAGGTTGCGCTGCCCGCCGCGCTCGCCGCAGGAGCGATTATTTTCCTGGTCGCGCTGGTCACCGAGGTGCGCCACTACCGGCAATCGAAAACTTTGGCCGGAATCGCCAGGGTAAGCGGATAAATGCCTCCCCGCATCGCCATTCCCATGCCCCATTCGCTCGACCGGGAATACTCCGAACGCGCTATGCCCCAATACGAGCAGGCCGTCGCGCGGGCGGGCGCAGAACCGGTGCGCATCGGCTTCGACCGCAGCGGCAATGAAATCTCAGCGATCATCGGCCGGTGCGACGCGGTTCTGCTCCCCGGCAGCAACGCCGATGTCGATCCGGCAAAATTCGGCGCCGATCGCTCGCCTCACACCGCCAACGCCGACCTTCGCCGCGACCAGATCGACGTGCTCCTGCTACAGGATGCGTTCAACTCCCGCAAGCCCGTGCTTGGAATCTGTTACGGGCTGCAAAGCCTCAACGTGTTTCTCCGCGGCTCATTGGTTCAGCACATTCCCGATTTTTTGCCGGAGAGTTTGCGCGCGCGTGTGGACCACGAAGCGGGAAGAAAGGTCGCCGTGGCGCACGACGTGGAAATCGAAACTGCTTCCCGCCTGGCGCAAATCGTCGGCAACGGCTCGGCAGGTCGGCAAGGGGAGAGACTGCGCTTGCCGGTAAATTCCTCGCACCACCAGTCGGCGAATGCCATCGGCGGGGGCCTTCGGATTTCCGCCCGCTGCCCCGATGACGGCATTATCGAAGCCCTGGAAGGCTCCGACCCCGGGCACTTTGTTCTCGCCGTGCAATGGCACCCCGAGCGCTCGGTGGCGGAGGATGAAGCATCGCGCTCCATCTTTCGCGCTTTGGTTCAGGCCGCGAATCAACCGCGATAGTTACCGCCGTTTACTCCGCGCTTTCCTTGGTATCGTCCGCTCTTGCAGCAGCACCACCACATGCGCCGCCGCGGTGTTTTCCAGGTTCAGCCCTTCCGGGGTTTTTGCCTTCAGGCCCACGCAGTCAACCGGAATTCCCAAAAAAGTTGCGACCCGCTCGCGAATCGCGCCCGCATGCGGCCCGATCTTCGGTGCGGCCAGAATCAGACTCGAGTCCACGTTCGCGATTCCATAGCCCGCCTCGCCCACCCGCCGCAACGCTTCCTTCAGAAAGACCGCCGAGTCTGCGTTCTTCCACTTGGCATCGGACGGAGGAAACAGCGCCCCGATATCGGGCGCGGCAATCGCGCCCAGCAGCGCGTCCGTCAGGGCGTGCAGCAGCAGGTCGCCGTCGGAATGCCCGGCCAGCCCGCGATCGTGCGGTATCGCAATGCCGCCAATCTTGAACGGAACTCCTGCCCGAAATTCATGCGAGTCGAAGCCGTATCCGATGCGCGTCTTTGGTCGTTGGCCTTTGGTGGTTGGCATCGGTCGCTAGCGGCTGCCTTGAGAGCCCAGATAAAATTCCGCCAGTTCCAGGTCGGCGGGTGTCGTGATCTTTATATTCCGCGGCGCGCCCATCACCACCGCCACTTCATGGCCCGAGCGCTCCACCAGCGAAGATTCGTCGGTGCCCGTGAACCCGTCCGCCGCGGCTTCATCAAAAGCCTTCTTGATCACCTCGTAGCGAAAGCCCTGCGGAGTCTGTGCCATTACAATTCCGGCCCGCGGAATCGTCGCCTTCACCAGCGCGCCTTCCGCCGTGCGTTCGACTTGCTTCACCGTGTCGACCGCCGGCAAGCCGGCAATGGCCGCACCGTACTTTCCGGCCGCGTCGATCACATCCTGAATGATCTCAGCCGTCACAAACGGCCGCACCGCGTCATGCACCAGCACCACATCGCCCGCATTGGCGGAAACCGCATTCAGCGCGTTGGCCACCGATTCCTGCCGGTGCTCTCCGCCCGCAACCAACTGAATCTTTTTCTTGAGAATGTCTTTCGCTTCGCTTTCCAGCCTCGCCCCAAAACCTTGCATCTCATTTTCCCGCAGGGCAATCCATATCTCGCTGACCGCGTCTACCGCGGCAAACCGGCGCAGAGTATGGATGAGGATCGGCGCCCCGCCCAGTTCGGTGAACTGCTTCGAGGGCTGCGCCGGTTTCCCCTTGCCCGCGGGAACCGGGGCCATGCGCGTGCCCAGCCCCGCCGCCGGAATAATGACAATCACCTTCATCGCGGGCTATGAGTATACGAGCGCAGCGGCGGGAGTTCAAATCGCGCAGTCTCGCGAACTGCATTCACTCCCGCCCCGAAAAATATCTCTCCTGCAAAATCCCGCGATGGTGCAGTTCGTGCCCGGCGATGATATAGGCGAGGCCTCGCACCGTGACTTCGTTGTTATTGGCCACGCCGCGCCGGGCCCAGTCCGGCTCATTGAGGCACTGCAGCAGAGAAATCGTCGCCCGCCGCACCGCGATGAATTCTTCAATCAGGTCGGACAGCGCGCACTGGGCGAAGGGGCCGTTGCGCACGTAATCGTCCTGCTCAAACCCCGCCATGGGCGTGGCGTCGCCGCGGGCAATGCGCAACGCGCGATAGGCGAAGATGCGCTCCGTATCGCACACATGGCCAAGCACTTCTTTGGCGCTCCATTTTCCCGCCGCATAGCGCAAATCGCCGTCCGCTTCGCTGCGCCCGGAAAGCAGCAGCAAAGTGTCGCGCCGCTGCCGGTCGAGCGTATGCAGAATGTCTTCTCCCTGCACCAGCGCAATGTATTTTTCGTAATAGGGCGCGTACTCGCCCGGCTGGGGGCGCGGTACGGCAAAATCTTTTCTTCTGACAGCTGCGTCGTCCTCGCAGTTTTGTATGGCCATGGGTCCTCGTTTATAACTGCCTCACGGAAGGTGGTGGCTCTAATGTCTCATAAATTAATTCTCTGGGAAGTGGATACGCAAGCCGACTTCATGCTGCCCGGCGGAAAACTCCACGTTCCCGGCGCGGAAAAGCTGCTGCCCAACCTCCGCCGCCTCACCGATATGGCGCGCTCCGGCCGCGCGCTGCTGATCTCCCACGGCTGCTATCACACCCCCGACGATCCCGAATTCCAGACCTTCCCCCCGCACTGCGTGAAAGGCACGCCCGGCGCGGAATATGTTCCTGAGGCGTGGACGGGCAATGTTGCCGTCATTCCCAACGAGCCTTCCGCTGCTTTGCCCCCCGACTTTTCCCGCTACCGGCAAATCCATCTGGAAAAACAGACGCTCGATGTGTTTCAAACCCTCCATGCCGATGAACTGGTCAAGCGCCTGCCGCAGGACGCCGATTTCGCCGTCTTCGGAGTCGTCACCGAATACTGCGTGCGTTTCGCGGCCAAGGGCCTTCTGGAACGCGGCCGAAAAGTGTTCGTGGTACAGGACGCGATCGAAACCTTGAAGGCGGAAGATGGTTCCCGCACCCGCGCGGAACTGGAACGCCTGGGAGCCAGCTTCATCAGCACGAAAGAAGTGCTCTCCCGCGTGAAAACATAGCTTCGTCAGCCCCCAACATTCTCCAGCGCGCGAACAACTTCCGCGGGAAGGGAAATCTCCAGGCTCGCCAGGTCCTGCCGCATGTGTTCCGCGCTCGATGTTCCGGTGAGCGGCAGAATCCCAATCTCGCGCGCAAAAGCGAAAACAATCTGCGCCGGCGTCGCGTTCATCTCGGCCGCAAGTTCGCCAATCGCCGGATGCTCCACGATTTCCATATTGGCCGTGAGCAAGGAAAATCCCTGATAAACCATGTCGCGCTCGCGGCAAAACCGGCGAATCTCCCGGTCCCACCCCAGCCGCGCATAACACCGGTTCTGCACCAATGCCGGCAGTTCAGAATGGCTCTTTTCCATTTGTTCCAGATGACGCAAAGATACATTGCTGACGCCCAACAGCTTCGTCCGCCCCGCCTCGCGTTCCTTGATCATCGCCTGCCAGACCTCTGCGTCAAGGTCCGTCCAGCCATAGTTAGAAGCCGGACCGTGCAGCACATAGCTATCGACATAGTCCGTTCCAAGGTGTTGCAGCGAACTCGCGAGCGACTGACTTACTTGCTCCGCCGGAGCCGCAGCCGGATCGTACGGCAGCCGGTGGTCCTGCCCCGGACGGTAAGTGAACTTGGTCTGAAGGAACAGGCCGCTACGGCTGTCCACTCCGCTCTGGTAAGCCGCGGCCAGCCCCTTGCCGACCGCTTCTTCAAAATAGTGCCTTCGCTGATTGGCCGTATCGACGCCGCGAAATCCGGAGCGAAGCGCCAGTTCCACCAGTGCGGCGGTGCGCTCTTCCTTCCATGCGGTCCCGTACAAAAATCCCGGCGCCCCGCGATCGTTTGCTTTCGCCATAATTGATTTTGCGGACAAAGGGCCCTGGATGTCCACACCGCAAGCGCCAGACTGGCTTCGCGCAAGTCGCCGAGCCGGCCCGGGAAGCGCCGCCGAGCATCTCCGCCGAACATCGCCGCATACAGTTATCCTCCCTGCTGCTTACGGTTCTTCCCCAGCAACTCCGCAACCGGCGGTTCTCATCGAATGGTCGCCAAACGTCGCACTCCCCCAAATCCGCGCCGTTCTGTGCGAGTTCAAAATTATGAATGCCGTAAGCGCCACTGGCTGTCTGCCCCTTCTATCCCGCCTCGTGCTGGAGGCTGACACGAGTTCTTTACTTTTGTCTTCCGACCGCGTCGCTTCCGAATCTCAGCAGGAGGCCATTGCCCGGTCCGTTTCCACGTACGGCCCCCAGGAGATCGGCGATCTTTGGGTTCTGGCCAATTCGCATCACGTCATCATGCGTTCGTTTCCCCGCCTCCATTCCGTGATGAAGCAGGCTGGAAACCCCAGTTCGGAGCCCATGGAACGCGCCATCGAAAAAGAGCGCGCCCGCATCGATCACGCGCTGTCTTTTCTGACCCCTATCTGCGCAACCCTGAGCACGGCCGGAAGAGTCGTCGTCATTAAGTCGCTCGATCACTGGCCCGATTTCGGCAGCGACATCGATCTCTACACCAATGCCGACAGTTCCGAAGTGGTCGCTTTGATGGCCCGGGAGTTTCAGGCCCGGCTGGAAGAGCGCAGTTGGGGCGATCGCCTGGCCAATAAGTGGAACTTCATCGTTCCCGGCCTGCCGGAACTGGTGGAAGTCCATGTCGGCCGCCTGGGTCAAACCGGCGAGCAGGTCGCCATCACCAATTCGCTGGTCAAGCACGCGCATCCGGAAAATTTCGGCCGCCACACCTTCGTAGTTCCCGCTGCCGAAGACCGCCTCATGATCACCACTCTCCAGCGCATGTACCGCCATTTCTATCTGCGGCTGTGTGACATCGCCGACACTACCCGGCTCGCTGATTCCGATGCGATCGACTACGAATACCTGCACTCCCTGGCAGACCCCGCGGGACTGTGGGACGGCCTGGCAACTTATCTCGAAACCGTTTCCGGCTACGTCAAGCAATACCGTGGCTTCGGATTGGATCTGCCACCGCTTGTCACCGATGCCGCCCGGTTCGGTGCCGACCTCGTCCATTTTCGACGCAAGTTTCTCCGTATCCCGATTTTTCCCCAGGCTGCCGGTCTTTATATGGCGGAATGGCGGCAACTGCTGCTCAACGGCGAGTGGCTGAATGCGCTGCGCTTAAGCCTGCTGCCGGGTCTGGCAGCGGCGGCCGCGATTGAGCTCAAATTGACCGGAAGCGATAAGGGAATCTGGTAGGCGCTAAGCAAAGTTATCACCCGTACGCTCAGGCATTTAACGTATTGCCGCGGCCATGGTGTCTGTTTAGGGTGGGAGTAGGACAAAACTTTACCGGAAGAGCTTTCCGGTCGCCGAAACAGGCAGGCGCGACGATTTTCACATGCCGCGATACGGCGTAGATATAAGCAGGGGAAAGGGTTTTTTGGTCAGAATTCTGGTGGTTGACGATAATCCGGCGGTCCGTCATTACCTGCGGGCTTTACTGGAGCAACAAAGCACGTGGCAGGTGTGTGATGAGGCCCGCACCGGCGGCGAGGCCTTGCAGCGGGTGCAGAAGAACCCCCCTGACATGGTGCTTCTCGATTTTCAGATGCCCGATTTGAACGGGCTTGATGTCGCGCGCCAGATCAACAAGATGTTCCCTGAAATCCCCATTCTCATGGTCACCATTCATCTGTCTCGGCAATTGACCGAAGAAGCCCAGCGGGTGGGAATCAGGGGCGCGTGCGCCAAGACGGATGTGGGTTCAATTGTGGAGGCAGTCGACGCTCTTCTCCACTCTCAGACCTATTTCCCTGCCGCACACGTCAGTAATTAAAAGCTTTATTTTGCTAGCGAAAGCAAGGGAAAATACAGGATTCCCTGTATACGGTCATATGGCTGGACCGTGGTACTTTTCCTGAATCGGCACCCGTTGCAAGTCCCCGCGCGGTGAGAGTAGGTAGGAATCCAGGCTAGCCCTCAGATGAACATGGACGCAATCGCGGGCCTGCCACTGAAAGTCAAGAATCTTATGGCAGTTCGCATATTGCTGGTGGACGATCACCCCATTGTCAGGCAGGGTCTTCGTACCCTTCTCGAGGGGCGCACGGGGTGGGAAGTCGTGGGCGAGGCCTCCGATGGTCTGGAAGCTCTCGACAAGGTCGAATCTTTGAAACCCGATGTCGTGGTCCTGGATGTCACCATGCCCCGCATGAACGGGCTGGAAGCGTGCCGGCACATTCAGCAAAGGTCCACGCCGGGAGTAGAAGTTTTATTTGTAACGCAACACGATTCGCCGCAGATGATGCGTGAAGCATTGGACGCGGGGGCCCGGGGTTATGTGGTCAAGTCGAACGCCGCGCGCGATTTGTTGGAGGCGGTCGACGCCGTCAGTCAGCATCGGGTTTTCACCGCGCTGGCCCGCGGCCCACAGGTTTCTTGCTGATTCAAAAACAGGTTTCTTGCTGACTCAAAAAACGACGCTCAGGTTCTCCATCCTAAAAGCCTGCTTGCGGAGGATGACATGAAACTACGTATTTTGTTGGCCGACGATCATGAGATTGTCCGCCGTGGTTTATGCGCGCTGCTGCAAAAGCATGAAGGTTGGGAAATCTGTGGTGAAGCTTCCGACGGCCGTGAAGCCCTCGAGATGGCCAAACAGCTCAAGCCCGACGTGGTCATCGTCGATATCGGCATGCCCAACCTGAACGGGCTCGACACCACTCGCCAGCTGCTTCAGTACGATCCTCACTTCAAAATCATCGTCCTCACCATCACCGACAGTGATCAGGTGATTCGCGAAGCCCTGGACGCCGGAGCACGCGGCTTTGTTTTGAAATCCGATGCGGCTCGCGATCTGGTTTCCGCCGTTGAGGCGCTCCAGAGCAAGCGCATGTTCTTTACCCCGCGCGTCAACGATCTCGTCCTGGCCGGATTTCTCGACAAAGGCCATGCCATCTCCCGCAACGAGCCGCCGAATCTGCCGACTCTGACCGCGCGCGAACGCGAAGTCACTCAGTTGCTGGCGGAAGGCAAAAGTTCCAAGGAAGTGGCGACTTTGCTGAATCTCAGCACCAAGACGGTCGAGACTCACCGCAGCAACATTATGCGGAAGTTGAGCCTGCACTCCATCCGCGATCTGGTGGTCTATGCCATCAAGAACAACATTATTCAGATCCAGATGCCGCCCCAGTTTCGAAACACCACGGAAACCACGCTAGTGTAGCGGCTGCTCTGGCATAAGCGGGCCTCAATTCGAACAACTCCCGCTGCGGGGACATCTTCATCCTTTGCAGTCGATGCCCTCCCGCCCTGTCTTTTATCTTTGTCCGTCCGCGGGATAATAGCCGCTGCGCGTTCTTACTGTGAGCTTTCCGTATGACGGCGAGCGCGCGTCAACCTGCACGGATTTATACTCCGGCCGGGCGTTCTGATTGGTGGGTTTATACGCAATGCGATATTGCGTGCGAATGTCATGCGCGACCGTGCGCGTGATGCTGTTGACGTCATCCAGCGTCTGCGGGAAATAAGCCACCCCGCCGCTGCCCTCGGCCAGCAGCTCTAACGCCTCTCGTCCCTCGCTTTGCACTCCTACCAGCCCGATGGCATAGACTACGGGCCCGTTCGGCTGCTGCACTTTGCGTAGCGCCTCCTGCAAGGTTTCGCGGCTCATGTTGTCCTTCCCGTCCGTAATGACGAGAAGCACCTTCTTGTCGAGCTTCGCATTGCTCCGTAAATGGGTCGACGATGCCACCACCGCGTCATAGAGTGCCGTGCTGCCTTTCGCAGAAACCTGGTGCAGTGCCGCTTGCAGCAGATTCTCGTCAGACGTGAAATCCTGATCGAGGTAGGGATTTCTGCCGAAATTCACCACGAAAACCTGATCGTCCCGGTTGCTCGCCCGGATCAGGTTGAGTACAGCCTCATTCACCTTGTCGCGCTTGTCTTGCATGGAGCCGGAATTGTCGATCACAATGCCAAGCTCGACTGGCACATCCTCCCGGCGAAATGAAGTGATCGTTTGCGGAACCCCGTTCTCCGTGATGGAAAACGCGCTGCGATCGAGATTGGGAACCAGGCGCTGCTGCGCATCCACAACCGTGGCATGCAGCACAACCTCCTCCACCTGCTTCTTGAAGACGAACATATCGCCCTGATCGCCCGTTCCCGGTTCGGCCACAATGGGGGCGCCCTGAGGGGCGGCCTGGGAGGGTTGTTGAGGCGGCTGCGCCGCAGAAGATTGGCCCTGCTGTTTCTGCTGCTGTTCCAACTGCCGCTGCATTTCCTTGACCGCCTCTTCCTCGCTCATCGGCTGGTTGTCGTCCGCAGGGGCGGGCTGCTGGCCTGCCTGGGAGTTGGCGGGCGCTTGCGTCGAAGATTGCGGCTGCGGCTGGGTTTGCGCCTGCGAAATCGGGAACAACACGAAAAATGAAAAGAAGATGACGAATAAAATCGCGGCTCCCCGCCTCGCGGTGGAATGCATATAATCCTCCATCGAAGCTGGTTGGATGCGCTAAGCGCCGCCGGCAGTAGCCGGGAAAATCGTCTACAGCAAAGACCGTAGAATCTGCCTGCTTACGTAACCTGGCAGCCGCCGGCAACATCCAACCACCCACCAGGCATTCCAGAATCTGTACAGATCGACATTTTTTTCGCCGCGCGGGCTTGTGTCCCGGTCGAATGGTAACCGCTTTGCAACCTACACAGCCCATCGGCGCAACTATTTCTGCAACACAATTTACGAACGCTTTCTTTTGCGCAGCTGTTCTGAGGTGAAGCCTTGGCCGTGCTTCGTATCCTGGTTGCAGACGATCATGAGGTGGCACGGCGGGGCATCCGTTCTCTGCTCGAAGGTCACCCTGGGTGGGAAATCTGTGGCGAGGCCAAGGACGGCCGCGAAGCCGTCGACATGGGCAACGCTCTGAAGCCCGATATTTTCTTGCTCGATATCGGCATGCCCAACCTCAACGGTCTCGACGCCGCACGGCAGATTTTAGCCATGCTGCCCGACGCCCGCATCCTTATTCTCACGATCCACGATTCCGAGCAGGTGGTTCGCGAGGTGCTTTCCGCCGGCGCTCGCGGCTTTCTTCTGAAATCCGACGCCGGCCGCGATCTCATCGCCGCCGTCGAGGCCCTCCAGAACCGCCGCACCTTCTTCACCCCCCGCGTCGCCCAGATGATGCTCGACGGCTATCTCCGTCCTCAGACTGAAAACGATACTTCCACCCAATGCGTGCTCACGCCCCGAGAACGCGAAGTCATCCAACTGGTGGCCGAAGGCAAGACCACAAAAGAAATCGCCTCCGCTCTCAACCTGAGCGTGAAAACCGCGGAAACCCACCGCACCAATCTCATGCGCAAACTCGACCTTCATTCTGTCGCCGACCTTACCCTCTACGCCGTGCGCAATGGCATTGTGCAGATCTATTGACTTCAGTTCCCGGGCGCTTGCATTTGACTCCAAAGCCTGCTCCCGATAGCTTTTAGTCGGGACTTGGAACTCCGGAAAAATGCACGCGATCGCGCTCAGCATTCTGCTGGGATTAACCGCGGCCGCCGCCAACGTGTTTGGCGGAGCCATCATTGTGCAGCGCAATTGGGAGCGCCGCTACCTGCGCTACTTCGTCGCTCTCGGCGCCGGTTTCATGCTGGCCACCGCCATCGTCGAAATGGTCCCCGAGAGCTTCGAACTGCGCGGGCGCAGCGCCGCCATCCTGGTTCTGCTCGGCTATCTCCTCATTCATTTTTTCGAACACACCGTCACTCCACACTTTCATTTCGGCGAGGAGACCCACCACGACGAATTCATACACACCCACAAGGGGTATTCCGTCCTGCTGGGACTCGTCATTCACACATTTTTTGACGGCATCGCCATCGCCTCGGGATTTCTCGTATCGAACGCGTTGGGCTGGCTGATTTTCCTCGCTATTTTCTTGCACAAGGTCCCCGAAGGATTCACCGTGAGTTCCGTCATGCTGGCCAGCGGCCGCAGCAAGGGCACGGCCTGGGGAGCTTCCGTGCTTCTTGGCGCCGCCACCCTCGCCGGAGTTCTGACCATGGCGCTGTTCCGCCGCCACGTTGATGCCGGCCTGCCGCTGGCCGCAGGGGTCACGATTTATGTTGCCGCTTCCGATCTTGTGCCGGAAGTCAATAAAGAACCGGCGATGAAAATGGCCTTATTGGTTTTTGTCGGAGCGGCAATGTTTTTTTTGCTGGAGAAACTGTTCGGCTTGCACTGAAAATGCCCACGCCTCCCGCTGGGGAGTCTGTCGCACTCTGGATTCCGCACTCGGGAATCGAAACTCCTGCCTCGGGACTCAGGACTATCCAGTTTTTATACCAGCTTTGCCAAAATTACCCTGCCCGTCTACCCGCCACCTCGCCGATGGGATTACAATGCCTTTAGATTTCAATATGTTAGCCGCTCAACCCGCAAGCGCTATTTGGCATCCCATTTGTATAGTTAGTGGCAGGCGGTAGAAACGTGGCCGCCAAGGTTTCTAGTGGTTTGGGTGTGCGTCGCGTCAGCGCACATCGTCAGTTCAGGGGACGCAATCATTTCAATCACGCAACACGCCCGTTTTGGCGTGCTGGTGTGGAGCCCCAAACGCTCCCCCAAACTTGGAGGAAGTTACGTTATGAACAACCGCATTCTTGTGACCCTGCCCTTAGCCGCGATGCTGGCTTTTCCGGCATTCGCGCAGACTTCGTCGAACCAGGATCAATCCAGTCAGTCGGCCGCTGCACAATCGGCCCAGTCGACCGACACCGCCACCGGCAAACAACCCTTGCAGCCGCCCAGCCGTGAAGGCTTCTGGGGCCGCGTGAATCCGTTCGCGCGCAAGAGCTATGTCAAGCGCCAGACCGAACCGATTCGCGACCGCATCAACGAGCTTGACGATCTGACCGCCGCCAACGGCAAGGCGATCAAAGATACCGATGCCCGCGCTCAGGCCGGCATCAAGATGGCCTCCGACAAAGCCGACGCCGCCGATCAGCACGCCGTCGACGCCGGCAACAAAGCCACCCAGGCCCAGCAAAGCGCGCAGCAGGCCACCAACCGCATTCAGAACGTCGAAACCGTCGTCAGCAACATCGATCAGTACAAGGCTTCCAACCAGACTGAGATCCGTTTCCGTCCCGGGCAGACCGTGCTGAGCAAGAACGCGAAAGACGCTCTGGATGAGATGGCCAACTCGGTCAAGGGCCAGCGCGGCTACATCATCGAAGTACAGGGCTTCTCGTCCGGCAAGGGCCAGGCCGCTATTACCACCTCGCAGAAGATGGCGGAGTCGGTGGTGCGTTACTTGGTGCTCACCCACGATATTCCGGTTTACCGGATTTATCTGGTCGGCATGGGCAATGCTCCTCTGCCCGGCGATGAGAACGCCACCACCAAACGCATCAGCGGCGGGCGGGTCGAGATCAGCTTGCTGAAGAACGATCTGGAGCAGCTCTCCAGCAATTCTTCCGCGCCCATGACCAACGACCAGCAGCAACAGCCCAAGTAACTTTTAGCAGCGCGTGGGACCTGGGTGCCTCGCTCAAGTCCCTCCCCCAAAGCGAAGCCTCCCGTCATGCGGGAGGCTTTTCTGTTTGTTCTCCGGCTGGCGCGGGCAATTACCCATGATGGTGATAATGCAAAAGCACCATGTGCGCAATGAAACCCAGGACGAACCAGAATGCCGCTTCGAGAATGCGCTTGAATGCGGGTGTCATAAGACGAGAATATCCTCAACTGCCGCCCGCTGTCAGGCTGGCCCGGCACGCGCAGGAAACCGCTATTGGCTGCCGGTAAGTTGACTTCGATACGCGCTGGGCTTGATCCCCATTTGATCGAGCTTCGATTGCAGGGTCGTGCGTTTCAGCCCCAGGCGCGCTGCCGCGCCCTCCGGGCCGCCGAGCCGCCCGCGGCACTCCCGCAGCACTTGTGTAATGCGCTCGCGTTCGCGCTCGCGCAGGCTCAGCTGCCTTATTTCGACCGGCTCCCCCTCCTGTGCCGTTTTTTCCAGGTCGGGGCACTGCAACACTGAACCGGGTGTCAGAATGACGGAGCGTTCGATGAAGTTTTCCAGTTCGCGAATATTTCCCGGCCACTCCCAGCGCACCAGCATCTCCATGGTTTTCGAAGGCACGCTGCTGATGGATTTTTTCATGCGCACAGCAAAGTGCCGCACAAAGTGCTCCACCAGGGGACGAATGTCCTGCCGCCTTTCGCGCAGAGGTGGAATATGGATGGGGAACACGTTCAGCCGGTAAAACAAATCGCTCCGGAATTCATAAGCTTTTACGCTTTGCAGCAGCTCGCGATTAGTGGCGGCCAGCAGCCTGAAGTCCACTCTTAAGGTTTGCGTCCCGCCCAGCCGTTCGAATTCCATATCCTGCAACACGCGCAAGAGTTTGGGTTGAAGGTTCAGCGGAATCTCGCCGATTTCGTCCAGGAACAAAGTACCCTTGTCGGCCAGTTCCAGCCGCCCCAGTTTGCTCGCAACAGCCCCGGTAAAGGCGCCCCTCTCATGGCCGAACAATTCGCTCTCCAACAGCCCCGATGGAATGGCGGCGCAGTTCATCTTGATGAAACTGTTGTTTTTGCGGCCGCTCATGCGGTGCAAAGCGCGAGCCACCAGTTCTTTTCCTGTGCCCGTCTCTCCCAGCAATAAGACCGTGGCGTCGCTGGGAGCGACCTTCGCAACCTTGGCCATGACTTCTTTCATCGCGTCGCTGCGGCCAATGATTTCGCCGAAACCAAGTTCGGTATCGATCGCCTCTTCCAGATACAACTTTTCCTCTGCCAGCTTCTCCTTCGCCTGGCGCAGCTCCTCGGAAACCGTTTGCAATTGCTCCACCGTGCGCCGTAGTTCCTGTTCAGCCTGGGCCCGCGCCTCCTCGGTGAGTCGATGGTCGGTCACATCCTGCACAATGGCCATGTGCCAGTCGGGTTTTTCTCCCTCCTGCCACATCGCCACCACCGAAAGACTAACCCAGCGCACAGAGCCGTCCGGCCGCACATATCGCTTCTCCAGCCGGTACTCCCGCGCACCCTCCACCAGGCTCTCCACCTTCCTGGCGCTTACCGCTACATCGTCGGGATGCGTAATGCTTCGGAAGTCGCTCTGTAAAAGCTCCCGTTCGCTGCGCCCGGTAATCTCGCAGAATTTCGTGTTCACTCCCAGAAAACGCCCGGTGGCCGTCTCCACCCAGCAAACTCCCACCGGCGAGCTGTGGTGCAGCGCGTGATAGCGCCTTTCGCTGGCCTTCAACCTGGCTTCCGATTCCTGCCGTTCGCTCAGGTCCCGCACCACCGACACCAGATAATCCCGCTCTAGCGAGACCTTCCGGATGCTTATTTCCACGGGAAAGGTCGAGCCGTCTTTCCGCTGATGGGTGGTTTCCAGGAGCACAAACCCATGCTCCTCGATTTGCTGCCGCACCGCCGCCACCGACTTCGGGGTCGCCACCGGATTGATATCGAAAACGCTCATCCCCAGCAATTCTTCGCGAGTGTAGCCCAGGCCGGAAAAAGCTTTTTCGTTCAGGTCGAGGAAACGCATCGTGTCCGGATCCACCACCTCAATCGCGTCGCTGCTGTGATCCACCAGCGTACGGAACAGTCTCAGCTCGCCTATGACGCGCTCGCTTTCGCGGACCTTCTTCAAGACTTGTTCTGCCGAGCGCTGCGCGGCCATTTCAGCCCGCACCTGCTCGGTGATGTCATGCGCCATGCCCCGCACCACCGGCGAATGGACCCCTTCGGTGCGCAGCGTATTGTTGTATTCCCAAATAAGCGTGTCGCCCGTGCGGGTGAGAATGGCGACCCGTCCGTGGGCTTGGCCTGCGCTGGCGATGTGGCGCAGATAACTCTCGAATCGGTCGCGGAATTCGGGGGCGACCAGCTCCCGCATCGGAATCGCCATCAGCTCTTCTACGCTGTAGCCAAGCAGTCGGGCGGGCGCGGGATTAATCGACAACAAGCGCCCTTGCAGATCGTGGGTGCAGAGTAAATCGCGGCTGTGCTCGACCAGATCGCGGTAGTGCTCGTTGCGGTTGATGTCGCTGTTTGGCGCCTGTTTTTTCGGCTCCGGTGGCCGAGTTCCCGCATCGTCCGCTTTTGCCCCAGGGCGCAATGACACGGCTACTCCCCAGTAAATATGACCCAAACTCATGAATCGGCAGAAGTTTATCAACAGCCAAGCGAAGAATACAAGAAAGTTCTGTATCGGAATAACAATTCGGCAAAACCCGGAATTCGGTCGCCTCCCAGGCCCCTAAACAGGCCGTCCGGCTTCCCGCCAGCCAACCAATCCAGTCACCATCGGACATGAGCCTTTTGTCCCGCCTGCCCTAGCCCTTAGGGTCCTTTTCAGGACCCCGGATCGCAGCCACAATAGGCCTTTGTACGGACCTACCCCGACCCCATGGAAAAATCATTCGCTGCCGTCGCTCCTGTCCCCAGCAAGAAGGCCGCTCGCGTCGCTCTCGTCGATTTGAAAGAATCTTCCCGGTTCCTGCTGGCCGAGTGTTTCCGGCAGTTCGGCATTGACACGGTTGTAACCTCTACAGGTTCGGCAGAGCGGCTCCGCCAGGAAAAATTCGAGGCCTGCGTCATTCCCCTGCGGGCCGGGGCCGAGTCCGTCATGGAAGCCGCGCGCAACTCGCCCTCCAACAGCCGGCTCGTACTCTATGGCCTCGGCGGCAGCGCGCAGGACGCTATGCGCTTTTCGAAATTCGGCGTCAATGCCATGTTCCAGGAACCGCTGGAGCGTCCCGCCGCCTTGAAGCTGGTGCGGTCCACGCATATGCTGGTGCTGCACGAGTTCCGCCGCTACGCCCGCGTGCCCATCATGACGGAAGTGACGGTAAGCCGCAGCGACGGCCAGCGGATTACCGCTTCCAGCGTTGAGATCAGCTCCGGCGGCATGTCGGTGAAGAGCGCCGAGGACATCCCCGCCGGCTCCAGTGTTGAAGTTTCCTTCGCGCTGCTCACTTTGCCTCGCGTCAACGTGCGCGGCGTTGTCTCCTGGAGAAAAAATAAATCGTTCGGCGTCCATTTCGATTCCGGCGACGACCGCCGCCGCAAGATCAAGGAATGGATCGACGGATTCCTGGAAAGCTGAAGAATTTTTAGAAAGCTGACGGTTTTCGGAAAGCTAAAGATCTCCTCTGCCTTGCCTTGTCAACCGGCGCATTCTCCAGCCTTCGAATTTCTGCGCCGGGCCCGCAGCGCCGCGCATTTACAATGGACTTCGTGACCGAAGCCGCTGCGCCTGATTACTTCGCCACGGAAGGCCCGATTTCCCGCCGTTTCTCGCTCCGCCAGCGCATCGCACTTCGCATCACTATTTTTGTCGGCCATTCCATCATCTGGTTGATCGGGCGTACCTTGCGCGTTTCCGTTTCTCGGGAAGAAGGGGCCCAGTCGACGTTGGATCAGCGTCCCTTGATCGGATCCTTCTGGCATGCCTGCCAGATTCCGGCGGCTTGGGTTTTTCGCAATATGGGTATCCGCGTCATGAGCAGCAATAGCTATGACGGCGAATACATGGGCCGCATCGTGCGGAAATTCGGCTTCGTTCCGGTAAAAGGATCAAGCAGCCGCAACGCCGTGCGCGCTCTTCTCGGTCTGCGCCGCGCTCTCGAACAAGGCTGGACCGTCGCCTTTACCCTCGATGGCCCCCGCGGCCCGCGGTATAAAGTGAAACCCGGTCCCATCGCCCTGGCCCGGTCCTCGGGCGTGCCCATGACCATGTTCCACATGGCCGTGGATAAAGCCTGGGTGCTGAACACCTGGGACCGCTTGATCATCCCCAGGCCTTTTGCGCGAGTGCTCTTGCGCTTTGGAAAGCTGATTTACATTCCTCGCGAAGCCACTGACGAGGATCTCCAGCGCTATGAGGGCGAATTACAGTCAGCGCTCGATCGCTGCGTCGCCTTCGCGGAAGCGAACGTTCAGAA
>DATLKM010000176.1:0-2316 GCA_035538435.1 Binatia bacterium | reverse complement strand
GTTCAAATTAGGGCACTACCCGGCCGGTGTTCGAAAGCGGGCTCCTCACCGATCACTGTCGCGGGCGCTCGACTGTGGCAATGTTTTAGATCGATTCGGAATGACGTCGCCACCCGTGTGCGCAACTGCTTGCCGCGCGCTTGAAAGAAGCGTATCGTGGCAGACTTTCGGGCGGTTGAAGTTCCACGGGAGAGGCGATGTTTACACCTTCGAGTTTGAGTATGGCGCTGGCGATGATGATTGTCAGCGCGGTTTGCTGGGGTTCCTGGGCGAATACGTACAAAGGCGTAAAGGGATACCGCTTTGAACTGTTCTATTGGGATTACGCAGCCGGCATATTTTTGATCTCGCTTATTCTGGCGCTGACCCTGGGCAGCACCGGGCACGATTCATCGAGTTTTCTGAACAACGTGCATGCGGCCGGATGGTGGAACATTGTGAACGCTCTGATCGGCGGGGCGCAGTTTAATCTGGCAAACCTGTTGCTCGTGGCTGCAATCGACATGGCTGGGCTGGCAGTTGCGTTTCCAATTTCCATCGGCATCGCGCTGGTAGTGGGCGTGGTATTGAGCTATGCCTTGCAGCCGAAGGGCAACCCAATTTTTCTCGCCGTCGGTGTGGCCTGTGCGTTGGTGGCGGTGGTGCTCGACGGGAAAGCTTATGGAAGCATGTCCGGGGCCGGCCGCTCGGTATCGAAGAAAAGCGTAATTACCTGCGTGGTGTCCGGAATTCTGATGGGCCTATGGGCGCCGTTTATGACCCATGCCATGACGCGAGGCAATGGCTTGGGACCGTACAGCGCTGCGGTGTTTCTGACTTTGGGAGCGCTGCTGAGTTGTTTTGTCTGGAATGTTTATTTCATGAAGCATCCGCTGGTGGGTGAACCGGTCAGCTTCAGCGGATTTTTTCGCGGACCGGCGTCAGGGCATTTGCTGGGACTTTTCGGCGGGGCTGTCTGGGGCGTGGGAACGGTTTTCAATCTGGTCGCCGCCAGTTTTACCGGCGTGGCGATTTCGTATGCCATCGGCCAGTCCGCGCCCATGGTGGCGGCGCTGTGGGGAGTTCTGGCCTGGAAGGAATTCGATAACGCCGGATCGAAGGCGAAGATTTATCTCGCGCTTATGTTTGTTTTCTACGGGCTGGCGATTTTTCTGGTTGCGCGGGCGAACGGATAAGCCGGCTTTCGGTTCGCAGGGTGCCCCATTTCTCGCGCGCACTTAGCGCGGGAAGTGGGCTCTGTCCTGTCGCCGGAATGCGGCGATTCATCCAACATACATCTACTTCCCTCGAATGCGGCTGATGAACAGCTGAATAAAACGAGGCGCGTCGGAAGCCACGCACACTCGCGCGTTGGGCTTCAGCGGAATCACTCCTTCAATCTCGTAGTGGTCGCCATGCAATACGTTATTTTCGTCCGATCCCATGCGATTGGCGACGGTCTCCCCGCGCGTGAACTCGCCTTTGGTTTCCACGTCAACGTGCATTTCTTTCAATGTGCAGAGAGTGGCATCCAGCGCCGTTCCGACGGCCAAGGGATCGTACATGGCGGCGCCGCTGTATCCGTTCTGCTCAGCCCGCGCGATATAAAAATCCGCGATGCCGGCAACGAAATCGTTTTCCGGGCCGTGCGTCGACTGCAATTCTTTCACTTCCTTGCTCGTGATCAGAGTGCGCTCGCTGACGTCGGAGCCGACCATGGTCACCATCCATCCCGCGTTAAAGACAATCTGCGCCGCTTCCGGATCGTTGTAAATGTTTGCCTCCGCCGCTCCGTTCACGTTTCCGCCGCCGATCGAACCGCCCATAATGACGATGTCTTTGACGAGGCCCGCGATCGACGGGTCTTTGGAAACGGCCAGCGCGATGTTCGTCAGCGGGCCGACCGGAATCAGAGTGATTTCGTGCGGATACTTGTGAACCAGCTCGATGATGAGATCGGGGCCGAAACGCGGATCGGCTTTGCACTTTGATGGCGGTAGCTCAATGTTGGCGAGCCCATTTTTTCCGTGCCAGTATTGCGCGGTGATCAGCTTCTGATTTAGAGGATGCCTGGCCCCGCCCGCAACCACGACGTCGCACCGGTTCGCCAAAGAAACGATCTTGAGCGCATTCTCCAGCCCCTGCCAGCCTTCCACGTTACCAGGAACAACCGTCAGGGCTTCGACTTTGAATTCCGGAGAATTCAGCGCGAGAAGAATTGCCATGGCGTCGTCGGTGCCGGGATCGGTGTCGATGATCACGCGCCGGGGAGATTGAGCGAAGGCCCTCAGAGACGCGAACGAGAGAGTGAAAAAAATAATAGCTAGGGTTGTAAAG
>DATLKM010000175.1:0-2024 GCA_035538435.1 Binatia bacterium | reverse complement strand
TGCAGAGCGAGGGCGGAGTTGTGCTGTTATGTCGGCTTTTGGACCGAATCTTAGGCATTCCTTACGTGCATGCTGGAGCGGAGCTTACGGGCGGTTGTCTCTGTCGGTTTCGCCACTTGGCTTGCAATGTGGCCAGCGCTGGGCCTGCGATGACGTGCTGGGCGGCGTCAAAGTCACGGACAGAGCCGTGCCACCGGCAAGCAGCCGCTCTATCTCTCTGTTGGCAGGCGCATTCTCTTGAGAAATTCAATGTATCTCGGGTCGTGGCGGAGATTTTTCAGTAGCGGATCGACTTTGATCGAGGGCAGTCCCGCGTCGCGCTGTTTGTAGGCGCGCTCCAACCATTCAAACGATTTGTCGGACTCGCCACGAAACGCATACACTTCAGCGATTTGATAGGCCCAATCAATGTCATGCTTCGAGATGAGCTCGGCCAGCGCGGCACTCGAGTCCTCTTCACGGCCGAGCGCGTGATAGGCCATCACTTGGCCGGTGAGTTTGCCCCCTTCAAGCGGCTCCTTCTCAATTTCTGCGAGCGCCTGCGGCAGTTTTCCCTTTGCGATGAGGACCTTGGCCAGATGGAAATGGGCGTAGCCAGCCTGCGTGTTCAGGTCCAAAGCTTTTTGCAGTTCGGCTTGGGCTTCATCATACCGGCCAGCTGCATAGAACAGGTAACCCAGAGTCGAGTGAGAATTGGTACGCAAAGGATCGAGCGCGATTGCCTGTTCTTTAAATTTGATTGCCTCGTCGAGATTGCCCAATATCCTGGATAGGTACGAACGGATGCCGAAGACTTCCGCGCTGCCCGGTTCTAAGCCGGCTGCTTTGGTAACCGAAATTTCCGCACCATCCCAGTCCCAGTCGGAATCGATTTGCTCATGCGCCAGCGCCAAATACGCTGAGGCCGAAGTTGGATCCAGAGCAATGGCCCGCTCTGCGTCGTTGCGGGCCCTTCGATAGCCTTCTGTGACATCGGTCATTCCGGCCTGCGCCATGTTGTTCTGCACCGCTGCGCGCAAAGCCCAGGCCGGTGCATACTCCGGATCAAGCTTGATGGCTTGATCGGCATAGACGAGTGCCTTGCCGACGTATTCCTTGCCTGTTCCCCGTTCGAAAAAATAATTGGCCTGAAGGTACGCTTGATACGCCTCGGGACTCGCGCTGCGTAAGGTTGAAGCCACAGGCTGGCCGTGGGCCCCCAGCAACTTCGGCTGCAACGCCTCGGTCGCGGCCCTGGCGATTTCATCCTGCACTGCGAAGATGTCATTGATCTCCCGGTCGTAGGTCTGCGACCAAAGCTGAAACCCATCGTCCGCTTTGATCAGTTCCGCGCTGATGCGCACATGGTTGCCCTCGCGCCGCACACTTCCCTCAAGGACATTGGCGACGCCGAGCTTACGCCCCACGGCACGCAAGTCCTCATTCTTGCCCTTGAACTGAAAGGCCGAGGACCGGCCAACGACCTTTAGGCCTGAGACTTTAGCGAGTTCGTGAATCAGTTGTTCGGCGAGGCCGTCTGAAAAATACTCCTGGTCTTTGCCTGGGCTCATGTCCGCAAACGGCAGCACGACGATGGAATTGGCGTTTAACGAAGTACGAGCGCTGCTTCGAGCGAACCAGAAATGGCCGGTTGTCGCCGCTAGAACAACCACGCCGACGATCGAGATGATCGCGACCTTCGAGAGAGAATGGCGACGAGGAGATTCTTCATGTTCCGAAGCGGCGGTCTGCGGACCAACGTCTTTTTGCGGAGGTGAGTCCGGAGGTGGGACCAGACTCTCATCGATCACGGGCGCAATGAAGCGATACCCTCGCTTGGTCACGGTTTCGATAAATTCCGGTTTATCAGGCCGATCACCCAAGATTTTTCGGATGTCGAGAATGTATTTTCTGATCAGTTCTGGGTTGACATAGATCTCGGGCCAGAGCTTATCGAGAAGTTCGTCCTGGGTGACGAGCCGCCCTGGATTCTCGACGAGGTAACGCAGCATGTCATAGGGTTTCGGTGGGATGGCCACCCGCTG
>DATLKM010000174.1:0-7780 GCA_035538435.1 Binatia bacterium | reverse complement strand
CACCCCCAGTTGTGGTGAATTCAACAAAAACAAAAGGCTGGGCCACCCGGCCGTCGAGTTTGTTTGTGACGAATGAACATGGCGTTGGCAGCGGAAATGCCCGGCCTTCGAAAATCGCGAAGACCGGGGCAGCCTCATTGGGGATGATGTCGGCAGCAAAAAAGCCCGGGCCAGCCCGCCATCGTGCCCACCTTTCGAAAACCGCGAAAGGTGGGGCAGCCTCAGTTAAAATAACTTCCGGCGAAGGTCGTTATGCGCCCGGAGAAGCCTTCTGCGGGATGGCAAATTTCGTGCGGCGGGAAAAAAAGCAACAACTTTACGGCCGAATCGATCAACTAAAGCCATGCTCGTTTCTTGGGCGACCGGTACCGGGGGTACGGGTTTTCAGCTGAAAAGCATTGAACGAAATCGGGCGAACCGGAAATGATTTCAGTCGGACTGGCCAACGCCGTACTTCTGATGTCCTTGCTGGCGACGGTAGGGAGCTACCTGTTTATCAGCCGGCGCGAGGGCAGTTATCTCAACATTGCGACGCCATCGCTGGTCCTGAATCTTCCCGCCTTCTACCTGTTGCCCTTGCTGTATACGACGTGGTTTGGCAACGATGCCACCGCCTACGCGTACGTATACGTCTACCTGACACTGGGATTGGAAAGCTGCGTTTTCGCTTACGTGTATACCCGCCCGGCCGGGCGCCCGCTTCGCTTGCCTTTTTCATTTGCGTATCACAATTTTCGCTGGCTGGCGCTGGCGTGCCTGGCGATATCGGTGGCCGTATTCCTGCCCGTGTTACTGGAATTTCGCGAGTACATTCTTGACCCGCGCCGCATTTACGAACAAACGCGAACCGGCTTTGGAGCAAGCTTTTTCCTTTCCAGTACTTTTGCCTACCTGGCGGTCATCCTGATCCTTTTCACGGAGGAGTCCCGTTTCCGCAAGGCGGCGGTCATTGTTGCAGCCGCGGTGGTGCTGTCTTTGCATGGCAGCAAAGGGCAGGTGCTGGGACTGGTGCTGCTGCTGGGCCTTTACGCAGCGTATGTTTCCCGGCAGAAGTTGGATCTGCTGCCGGCGATTGGCGCGGGCATGGGGGTGGTCGCACTGGTTGCGGGATTGTTTGCCGCCACCATGAGTTTTGGCGGCGCCTGGGAGGCGATCGAAACCATCAGCCAGTACTCGACCTACACCCAAAACGCCATGCTGGTGATCGACTCCAACCTTCCCCCGGAGTACGGCCGACTGACCTGGGAGTCGAACGTGATTGCACTGGTGCCGCGCGCCATGATGCCGAACAAGCCCAAGGATTTTGGAGAGTTTTATCTGGCGGCCAAGTTTTTTCCTTCGGAGTTCGATCAGGATACCGGCGCGCCCGCATTCGGCATCGGACTGCAATATGCCGACTTTGGTTTCCTGGCCATCATCTATCTTCTTTTATTCACCGCACTGAAAGCGTGGCTGGCGAGGATTTTTGTAACCCGGCTGAGATGGACCAAGCATCCCGCGGATTTCATTGTGGTTGCGTTCTTGGCGGACATCGCTTTGATTCCCGCCGGTGGAACGGGCTGGCTGCTTCCTGAAACCCTGGTTCTTGCCATGTTGGTGCGGTTTGGTTCGTCGTTGGGCGCGGAAAAAGTTTACCGGGAACAATAGATCGAGTCAGACTGCATCCAATGCCACTCAGCTCTAATCGGTCGGCGACGCAATCGCTGCCAGGCATCGTCGAAGGAACGCGGCCAGCACAGGCCGAGGATCCGTCCGAGGCGGGCGTTCGGCATTCGGCGGTCACTTTCGAACTCTACGAAACCTTTCCCGGATGGGACCGCGCGCCGTCGCTGCTGAAGGGGCTGATTCAGCGGTATGGCTCGCGGCGCATCCTGGAAGTGGGTTCGGGGGCGAATCCCACGGTCGAACCGGACTTCATTCGCCAGCATGGTCTCGTCTACGTAACCAGCAACACTAGCGCCGAGGAACTCGAGAAGGCGGATCCGGCTTATGATCGCGTGGTGTGCGACATGTCGGCAAACGAAATCGGCGGGGCAACGACCGGAGAATTCGACCTGATATTTTCGCGCATGGTCGGCGAGCACATTCAGGATGGAAGAAAATTTCACGAGAATGTCCATCGGCTGTTGCGCAGCGGGGGAATTTCCGCGCATTGTTTTTCCACGTTGTGGTGCCTGCCGTTTGCCCTGAATCGAATCCTGCCCGAGTTCTTGTCGGACCGCCTGCTGCGTGTGGTGGCTCCGCGCAATCGCCACCAGCAGGGAAAATTTCCCGCGAAGTACAGTTGGAGCCGCGGCCCGACGCCCGCAATGCTGCGGAGATTTCAGGCAATCGGGTTCGACGTGCTCCGATACACGGGCTATTTCGGGCATTCGTATTACCGGCGCGTGAGTCCGTGGCTGCACGAGATCGAAATGCGAAAGGCCAGACTGCTGCTGCGGAGGCCCGCGCCGCTGCTGTGCAGTTATGCCACTCTGGTGCTGCGAAAGCGATAAGACCACCTGGGCCCAAAATGCTGCAATTTTCTTCCTTCCCTCCGCCTCTCTAAGTTTCATACTTTCATCTCTATCGCTGCTTGAGATTTAGCCTTACAATCACGGCCTGAATTGGGCCGCCAAGGAAAAGGAGCGCTTATATGCGGAGTTCCAGCCTGATTGTCACTGTCTGGGTTGTGTTCGCATGCGTATCGTCTGCTCTCTCGCAGACCGGATCCGTTACCTATCAGGTTTCTCCCGCTCATACGGGAGAGATCACCACAACGGGCTTGAAACCGCCGCTGACGGTGAAGTGGTCAGTCTCAGTTCAGGGAACCGCTTCCTACCCGGTTATCGCCGACGGAATGGTCTTCGTAATCGGCGGCGGGACGGAAACGAGCCCGTCAACCTTGTACGGCCTTAATGGCACCACCGGTGCGACGGTGTGGACGCAGGCGGTTCCATCGGGGTTCGGCTCGTGGATCGGCGCAGCCTATGAAAATGGCGCGCTGTTTGTGATTACCACAGAAACGCCGGGGTTCAGCGCCGGAGGCATCTTTGCTTTTGCCGCCAGGACCGGCAAACAGCTGTGGAGCGCAAATCTCAGCGGCCAGTACTCATTCAGTTCGTCGCCCACCGCACTGAATGGAGTTGTGTACACGGGAGGAGCGGGCGAAGGTGGGACCGTCTATGCGGTCAGCGAGAAAAATGGGGAGACATTGTGGACCGCATCTGTGGAAAATGGTGATTCGTCAAATCCTGCGGTCACCTCCAATGGAGTTTACGTTTCCTACGTGTGCCCGCAAACCTACCGCTTCAATCCCGGCACGGGAAAACAGGAATGGCATTTCAGCGGCCCCTGCGAAGGCGGCGGGGGCGAAACCGCCGTGGTGTATGACGGGCTGGTGTATGTTCGCGATCTGGTAAATAACTACCCAACCGATGGCATCACCCTGAATGCTTCGACCGGCGCAATGGTCGGCGGCTTCAACAGCATGTATATGCCGGTATTCCTGGGCACGACCGCTTTCTACACCGAGCCCGACACTGTGACCGCAGTCAGTCTGACCAATGGCGATACGCTGTGGACGGCGGTTGCAGCCGCAGGGCAAACCTATTCCTGCTCGCCGCTCGTGGTGAATGGCGTTGTCTATACGGGAACCAGTAATGGCGACCTGGTTGGCTATTCCAGCAAGAATGGAAGTCAGATTTTTTCGATGAATGTCGGATCGACCATTTCGTGCGGCGAATATTTTGCCATTCCGCAGGCGGGTATGGGCGCTGGCGCCGGCCTGTTGGTTGTCCCCGCCGGCAGCCAAGTGGTCGCTCTCCAGTAAATGCTCAAGACCGGCTGTTTTCATGCGGCGTGGCGGATGCCGCTTCCGGCTTTGCCCTGGTTGGCGTCAAAGGTTGAGCCAGGGCGGAAGGGCCATCAATACAGCGCATAAATAAATGGAGCGATGGCCGAACTTTGCGCTAAAAGGATGAGCGCGGCCAGAAGCAGAAGAACGATGACGACTGGTTGCAGGAACCAGCGCTTGTTCTCGCGCAGAAATGTCAGGAGTTCCGCTATGGTATCGCTGTCGCGTATGGCTTTGAGATGAAAGCTCATGCCATTTCCCAGCCCCCAGCCTTAATAGCCGAACCGCACGGCTTCGGGCCAAGATGTTACTTCACTGGCCCGGCGGGGTCAAATGAACTTGGGGTCAAATGAATTGGTTGACATGAGGCTCCCCCTGCCTCACCATGCGCAGGTCAACAATGAAGCCTTCCGGAGCTGCGGGCGAGAAATCGTCGCTGTGGCGTCTCTATCTAGCTCGCCTGACCATGGCCGCTGCGGGAGTGCTGTTTACTCTGCTGGCGATCGAGGCCACCACCCGGTTTGTGCGCCCGCAGGATCTGCATTACTGGGACAGTCGTCCCTTTCGCCGGTTTGAAAGCGCGCCGCCACACTTCATCGAGAATGTTCCCGGCAGCCACACGACTTTCATCGGCGTGCCGGTGGCGATTAACTCTTTGGGCTTGCGCGGCGATGAAATCAGCGTTGCTCCGCCGGCGAACACAACCCGCGTTCTCGTGGTGGGGGATTCGGTGACTTTTGGCTACGGAATCCCTTATGAAGACACATATCCGAAAGTGCTGGAAAGGAGGTTGAACGAAGTTGCTGCCGGCGGGGAACGTTACGAAGTTTTGAATGGAGGGACGCTCGGAGGTTCGCTGGGCGATTATCTGCACTTTATCAGGGAGAAGGGCGAGTTGCTTCAGCCGCGAATCGTTGTGGTCGGGATATCCCTGAACGACATTCTCGTGTATGAAAAGTCTGGCGGCATTTCCGAACAAGGTGCGGAGTGGCACGGCGAGCGGCAGCCCGTTCCCCGGAGAATCAGCCAGTTCCTGCTGCGGCACTCTGAGCTTTACCTGCTTTGCTATTCAGGATTGAAGTCTTCTTTGTACGGGCTCGGCGTACTCGACATGAATAAGGTGCAGGGCTCGAACTACGTTTCGTTGGCGCCGCCTTCCCCGTATCAGGAGCAAGCGTGGATCTCGAGCCTGGCGATGCTGTCGCAGATCGTCAAATTATGCCGCGAGCGTAAGTATGGTCTACTGCTGGTGGTTTTTCCGATGCAAATGCAGATGGCGGAAGCGGACCTCCAGTTTTACCGCGAGAAATATCATCTGCGGCTGGGCGACAACGTTCTCTCGGCTGAACCGCAGCGGCGCCTGCGGGAATATGCCGCATCCGCCGGGGTCATGCTGGTGGATCCACTGGCTGCTTTTCGCGCACACAATTCGAGGGACATGTACCTGCACACCCCGATGATCCCCTCCGATCCCACGCACCCGTCGATCGGGGGGAATCGGGTGATTGCCGATGAGATTTTCCGGGCGCTTCAGCCGCTGAAATGACGCGCGCGATTCGCATCTGCCGCTGGTCGCAGGCAAGATGCTCCGTGCACACGCGATCAGACCACCTGATCTTCTCGCCTCCAAAACGCGAGTCCATTCGCGCCGTGGGCTAACATGCCGAGCGTCGCCGAAGTTAATGAGGAAGCTGGCGGCGCAAACGGCTCTACCGCCGCTTTTTCATCCGCTCCCGATTGCTTTCCCGCGGGGATCGGTTTGTTGGCCACTGTTTCGTAGGCGTACCCGCCGAGACGGACGCTTCCCAGCCTCATATTGTTATTCACGAGAAGGCGCGCCCAACCGTAGTGAACTTCTCCATCGATCAGAAACTTGAATCCCAGATACTTGTTGACCTGGTCTTTCCACGGCCCCCGGAACCAGGTAAGCGAGCCGTAGGAACCTGCTATGGCCATAAAAAATCCGCTGTAGGTCATTTTCGAAGCGAACTTCTGCTTCGATCCAATGGGTGCGCCCAAGGGCAAGGCTGCTGCGTCAATACTGGCCGTCCCTTTTACGACATTGTTGCCAACGACATCGGGAACGGCCAGCAGCATGGACGAGTGATAAATCTGCAGTAGCTGCAAGCCGAAGTCGTTGACGCCATCATGGTTCAGGTCGATCTGGTAGGTGGAATTGGGCTTGAGTTCGACTTGCACCGGCGAGTAGACAATTTCCGCAGCGGCGTTGGGCGCGGCCAAGGCGGCGACTCCAGCGGCCGCGGCGGCATAGGCGATTAGATTTTTGTCGAGCGCAGAATTTACTCTGTGGTTCGTTCGGGTGGGTTGGATCATCCTGGAACGCTTTGCCATGACGGGGGTTCTCCTTGGCGGAGGGATTCGGGTCGGCTGCATTGTGTTCCAGTTGACCACCCAAGTCAATCGGGAATTGTCGAAAAAAATATAAGAGTCTCCACGACGCCATTCGTAGCGATGCTCCCGGCGAACCAAGGTCTGGGGCCGGGTTTCCCGACATGGAAATTCCGGATTGAGTCAAAAGTCTCATTCCCCTAAGAGTATTTTTGCCATGCCGCGAGGGCGCCGGAATCGTGTATCCTGACTACTGACCCTGGCACTCAAAACTACTCTTTGGTAACCACATAAAAATTTCATGTAGAGCGCCACAGGAGGCGTATGTCGACAGCAACGATCAATGGTGATATCAAGAGCCTGGAACTGGCCGAACTGGGCAAGAAGCGCATCGAGTGGGCCAACCAGTCGATGAAGGTGTTGCAGATCATTCGCAAGGAATTCATTAAGAATCAGCCGCTTAAGGGGATTCGGATTTCGGCCTGCCTGCACGTGACGGCGGAAACGGCCAATCTGGCCATCTGCCTGCGCGATGGCGGCGCGGATGTGGTGCTATGCGCGTCGAACCCGCTTTCCACCCAGGATGACGTCGCCGCCAGCCTGGTGCGCGACCAGGGCATTCCGGTGTTCGCCATCAAGGGCGAGGACAACGACACCTATTATCAGCACATTCTGGCGGCCATCGACCACAAGCCGCACGTCACCATGGATGACGGCGCTGACCTCGTCACCATTCTCCACACCAAACGTACCGACGCGCTCGAAGGCGTGATCGGCGGCACGGAAGAAACGACGACGGGCGTGATCCGCCTGCGTGCAATGGCGAAGGATGGCGTGCTGAAGTATCCCGTGATTGCGGTGAACGACGCCGACACGAAACACCTTTTCGATAATCGCTACGGCACCGGGCAGTCGACGATCGATGGCATTATCCGGGCGACGAATTTCCTGCTTGCCGGATCGAAGTTTGTGGTCGCCGGCTATGGCTGGTGCGGGCGCGGGTTGGCGAGCCGGGCGCGCGGCGCGGGCGCGGAAGTGATTGTGACCGAAATCGATCCGACCAAGGCGCTCGAAGCAGTGATGGATGGCTTCCGCGTGATGTCGATGCCGGAAGCGGCCAAACTGGGCGATGTCTTTTGCACGGTCACGGGCAACAAGAGCGTGCTGACCAAAGAACATTTCGATGTGATGAAGGACGGCGCCATCGTCTCGAACTCGGGCCACTTCAACGTCGAGATCGACATTCCGGCGCTGGAGAAGATGGCTTCGTCCAAGCGCACGACGCGCAACTTCGTCGATGAGTATTCGATGAAGGACGGGCGCAAGATCAATCTGCTGGGCGAAGGCCGGCTGATCAATCTGGCGTCGGCGGAGGGCCATCCGGCGTCGGTGATGGATATGAGCTTTGCCGATCAGGCGCTCTCGGTCGAATTCATGGTGAAGAATTTCAAGACGCTGGAAAAACGCGTGTACAAAGTGCCCGATGAACTCGACAAGCGCGTGGCCAAACTGAAGCTGGAATCGATGGGCATCAAGATCGACCGGCTCACGCCCGAGCAGGAAGAGTATCTGGCGGGGTGGAGCGAGGGGACGTAG
>DATLKM010000173.1:0-4587 GCA_035538435.1 Binatia bacterium | reverse complement strand
TTTCGCTGTCGCTGTAATCTATTCATTAACCGCCACATAAATAAAAATTCATCTGAGTCAAGAGCAGACAGTTCGTTCAGCTGTGGAATGCAGCGGCGTGGGCCTGCACAGCGGCGCGCCGGTGTGCATGCGCATCATTCCCGCTTCGCCGGGCACCGGCATCGTCTTCCGCCGCGTCGATCTTGACGGCTTTGAGATCGAAGCCACCGGCCGCAACGTCGCCCGCGTCAGCTACGCCACCAGCCTCATGAAAAAAGGCGTGCTCATCTCCACCACCGAGCACCTGCTCTCTGCCTTCATGGGCATGGGCGTTGACAACGCCATTGTCGAACTGGACAACCTGGAGTTGCCCATCCTCGACGGAAGCGCCCTGCCGTTCGTCGAGTTGATCCAGAAAGCCGGCCTGCGCAAGCAGCGCCGGCAAAGAAAATACATAAAGATCCTGCGCGAAATGGAGATGCGCGAGGGCAACAAAGTTATCTCCATTTATCCCGCCGACCGCTACCTGGTTTCCTACTCCATCAATTTTCCCCATCCGCTCATCGGCCACGAAACCCTGCAAGTCGAGCTTTCCAACGGAAAGTATCTGCGCCACATTGCCGCCGCGCGCACCTTCGGCTCACGGGAGGACGAAAAGGCCATGCGCAACATGGGACTGATTCGCGGCGCGTCGCGGGAGAACTGCATTGTGCTCACGCGCGACGGAGTCGAAAACGGCCCGCTGCGCTTTGCCGACGAATTCGTGCGCCACAAGATCCTCGACCTGGTCGGCGACCTGGCTTTGCTCGGCAAGCCGGTGCTGGGACGCATCGTAGCCGACCGCGCCGGACACGCCATGCACACCGCTCTGGTTTCCCGCATCCTCCGCGACAAATCGCTGTGGGAGGAAGTCAGCCTGCCGGAAGAAGAAAACCAATCCCCGGATTCGCGCTCCGCACACGCCTCGGCGGGATCGGCGCTCTAGCCCGTCCCAACGGCGGCTGCAAGAACTTGCACTCCTCTTCGCCCCTTGACCTCGCACCTTTCACCTTGCGCCTTTCACCTTCGTTTCTTTCACGGTAAATTTACTTGACCCTGCCTTGTGCCCGTCCTACGCTGATCAACCGCACGGCTTTTCGGAGGTCCCATGTCCACCAGCCGCAGTCTTTTCGCCAGCTTGTTTCTCGCTTCCGCTTTGACCGCTTCTTCCTTCGCGCAGTTCGTTTCCGCCGCCGATCTTAATTTCTTCCGCAGCGACAACACCACCGGCAAAGCTCCCTACGGAGTCGCAGTCGGCGATTTCAACCACGACGGATTCGACGACATTGCTGTGGCCAACGACGACGGCCTCAGCGTGAGCGTGCTCATCGGCAACGGCAATGGAACCTTCCAGCCGCACGTGGATTATTCCACTGGCGGAAACTCGACCAATGTCGCAACCACCGACCTGAACGGCGATGGCAAGCTCGATCTTGTCGTCACCAGCGGCGGCCTGACCGGTTCGGTCAGCGTGTTCCTGGGCAACGGCGACGGCACCTTTCAGCCGGCTGCCAGCTACACCGTGGGAAATAATCCCTATTCACCCGTCTTCGGAGACTTTAACCGCGACGGCAAAATCGACATCATCGTCGCCAACTTCAGCGACTCCACTTTCAGCCTCCTGCTCGGCAACGGCGATGGCACGTTTCAAACCGCGAAAACTCTTCCCGCCAGTCATCAGACGGGTTCGCTCGTCACCGCTGATTTCAATCGTGACGGCTGCTTCGATCTTGCCGGAGCCGACAACGACGACAATCTCATGACGGTATATCTTGGCGATTGCACAGGCGGTTTCGCCGGGGCAGTCGACTACAAAGCCGGCTCGCAGCCCTCCGGCATCGCCGCCGGCGACTTGAACGGGGACAAGATCGTGGATCTCGCGGTGCTCAACGTTTGCGCCGGCAATTCTCCGGTTTGTGTTGGCGGCAACGGGGCAATCTCGATCTTCATCGGAAAGGGCGACGGCACCTTCCAGGCGCAAACGCAGTTTGACACCGGCTCCGATTCGCTCGGCATCTCGCTCAACGACTTTAATGGAGACGGAAAACTCGACGCGGTGGTTTCCAACGGCTGCAATCAATGCAATACGGCAGGAAGCGTGAGCGTGCTGCTCGGCAACGGCGACGGCACCCTACAGGCGCAAAAACAGTTTACGGTTGGAAATCTGCCTGACGGCATCGCCACCGGGCATTTCGCCGGCAACGGCCAAGGCTCCGCCGACATTGCCGTGGCCAATCTCGACAGCTACGTTGGCCAGACCGTCAGCGTTCTGCTGAATGAAGCGGGAACGCGGGTGGAATTGACCAGCAGCCCGAATCCATCGCAGCCGGGCCAGCCGGTCACTTTCACGGTTCGCGTTCTGCCCACCGTCAACAAAGCGGGAACGCCCAGCGGCAGCATCAATATCTACGACGGGAAAAACTCCATCGTCAGCGGCCAGTTAAACAATGGGATTTTCTCCGCCGCAGTTGACTCGTTGCCCGCCGGTGCGAATAAAATCACCGCCCAATACGCAGGCAGCACGGCGTTTAATCCAAACGTTTCCGCCCTGCTCAGACAGATCGTAAAGTAATCTGTAGCGCTGTTCGCACATCTCCGCGCGAACCCGGAAGCGCACGCAACAATCGCGTTAACTCCGGGTTCGCGCTAGTGAGCATCCTTCCGCTCCGAGGAGATGAACCCATGAAGCGCAACTTCGTCACCGGGCTGTCCTGCGCGGGCCTGGCTGCACTCGCCGCTTTTACTCTCAATTGCGGTTCTTCCAGCAACAACAGCATCACCCAGGTCTGCACCGCCAACACCATTGCAGCCGATGTCGTCGGCGACTGGTCGCTCAGCATCACCAGCAGCGGAACTACTTCGTCCGGCAATCCGGGCGTGATCAACAATTCGGGCTTGGCGGTCTTCTTTGACGTGACCCAGCCGACGCCGGGGGATACCGCGACTTTTCCCGCAATTACCGGCGCGCAATGCTTTTCCGGGACCACCACTTCCTATGGCACGCCAATCAGCGGTGGCGGCGCCAGTACGTTTTCCACCCAAGGGAACGTAAACTCGCAAGCCTCGATCACCGGGAGTTTCAACGGCAGTTCCGGTCAGGGCTCTTTCACCATGACCCCGGCCACGCCGCTCAGCGGATCGGTCATCGCCCTCGACGGCAATCAGTTTCTTGGCGAAATTCCCGGGGTGGCCGAACCCCTCATCTGGAACATCACCGTATTCGGAAGCGGCGACAATAACGGCATGGACTTCACCGGCGCGGCCATCCAGAATAACGGCGCCACCTGCTCCATCAGCGGATCGTTCAATCAGGAGTCGGGCAACTTTGCCAATCTCAATGTTTTCGACGCCACCGTGAACTTTGGGGATTGCGTGTCGTTCAGCAATTTCACCGGTTTAGGTTTCGAGAGCAGTTCGGATTATTTCAACTTGAACGGGAATGCGGCGGGAACATATCTGTACGCAATATCTTCCAACAGCGCGACGGTCCTGGAGATTTTTCAGCCCGGGCCCTAGCCCGCTAAACACTGCCAGTTTGCTGAAAAACTCGATTTTGGGCCGCGCAGCGCTTTCAGCGCTGCGATAATGCCTTCCTTTTCTGTAGGCTTCCAGCCCCTGAGGTTCCGAAGTGAGTTTCTCAGCAAACTGCTAGAACGTTAAAAATTGGAGCGATAAACGCTGGAACGTTCAACACTGGAGCGTTAAACCGCAGATGGCTGCTTCTGCTCGGCGCCGGCATACCGGTGCGAGTCGCGGATCTCCTGAATGGGCGAAGTCACAATCGGTGTGTCGTATTCCGGATGCCGGAATTCCAACTGCATCCCCCGGCCTACATATTGCAGCTTCAGCATCGAGCCGCCCCAGGTCGAGCCGGCAATCGCCACCTGGACCGGATTGGGGCAGAACTCAGGGTGCCCCGACAGCAAAGCATCGCTGCCGCCCAGCAGCACGGCGGTGTAGAGATGATGCAGGGTCTGAATATGCAGCACGGTCGACGGCGGCAAATCGTGCAGAAAAACCCCGCCTTCAATTTCCGATCGGATAATGGCACCATTCACATCATCCGCGAGATTGGGATGCGGGTTAAACATGGCCGCGTTCGGAACTGGGGCGGGCTTGCAATAGGGTAATGGGTTTCCGGGGTCGGAGCAAGGGTTGTTTCCGGATTTTGACAAACCTAGGGAGCGGCCCTTTCGGAGTATGCGGAGGCTTGTTTCGCAGCCCCGGCGCCTCATCAGGCCGGCGCAGCCGCGACACAACCAAGCTCACAGCCTCAAGGCCTAGGGTATGACCGTAACCGACCCCTTCGGCCCCACAATCAGCGCCCCACCCTCTGGATATGCCGCTATGGCATTGAACTGCGTGTCGGATTTTTTCTCCGGGCTGATGCGCGTAGGGTTGCGCGGGGGACGGAAATCGTAAATCGACTTCGGCCCGGCCAGGAAAATCCGCGCCCCCATCTGATTTTCATTCGCCGGCTCCGGCTTCGCGGTTTTCGCCCTCACATCGTCATAGCGCCGGTCGAACGCCACCGACGAATAGTAGTACTGCGGAACGATCTGCGAGAGC
>DATLKM010000172.1:0-8342 GCA_035538435.1 Binatia bacterium | reverse complement strand
GCGACGGAAACCAGCTGCTTCGGGCTGACGTCGACGTAATCGACTTCATCGCGCGCCACCAGCACAAAGTTGCCGGCCTTGCGGGCGTTGACCAGGTCGGCCTCAATGCGGCCCTTGTCATCCAGTTCAACGTTCGCCTGGGCAATCGTGTGCCGGTCTTCTTCCCACGCGGAAAGATAGAAGGAGAACGGCTCAATCTGCACCGGCTTCTTGCGCTTCTCTTTCAGGTCGCCGTTGATCTTTTCGATTTCGTGCTTTTCGACGTAATCGCCGACCTTGAAGTCGCTGTCGCCCACGTTGACTACGCTGACGTAATCCACGATGCGCCCGTTTTTCACCTTGCGGTACGGCGACTCGATGAATCCGTAATCGTTGATCCGCGCATAGCAGCTCAACGACGAGATCAGCCCGATGTTCGGGCCTTCCGGCGTTTCGATCGGGCAGATGCGTCCGTAGTGCGTGGGGTGAACGTCGCGGACTTCGAATCCGGCGCGCTCACGCGACAGACCGCCCGGCCCCAGCGCCGAGAGACGCCGTTTGTGCGTGATCTCGGAGAGCGGGTTGGTCTGGTCCATGAACTGTGAGAGCTGCGACGATCCGAAGAACTCGCGGATCGCGGCCATCACCGGCTTGGCGTTGACCAGGTCGTGCGGCATGGCCGTCGACATTTCCTGGTATACGCTCATCTTTTCCTTGATCGCCCGCTCCATGCGGACCAGGCCGATGCGGAACTGGTTCTCCATCAGTTCGCCGACCGCGCGCACGCGGCGGTTGCCCAGATGGTCGATGTCATCCACTGCGCCCAGGTTCTTGCGCAGCTTCAGCAGATAGCCGATGGTGGCGTAGAAATCGTCGGGATCAAGCGTCCGCTTTTCCAGCGAAGTCGCGTCCTGGTTCTCGAACAGCTTGATGTTGAACTTGAGCCGGCCTACGCGCGAGAAGTCGTACTTGCGCGGATCGAAGAACATGCCGTGGAACAAAGCCGTCGCGGTATCGAGCGTCGGCGGATCGCCGGGACGGAGCTTGCGGTAGATTTCGATCAACGCTTCCTGCGGCGTGGTCACCGAATCGCGCTTCAGCGTCTGGCTGATGACCGTGCCTACGTCGTCGCGCTCGGGGAAGAAAATATTCATCTCCACCACGCCCGAATCGAGGATCTTCGCGATCTTGTCGGCGGTGAGTTCCGAGTTGGCTTCGAGCAGAACTTCGCCGGTGGTCGTATCGACGATATCCGCCGCCGCCCACGCGCCCTCGAGATCGGTTACATCGACCTCGATCTCGCTGATCTTCGCCTTCTGAATTTCTTTCAGGACAGCCGCGTTGATCTTGCGGCCGGAGTGCGCAATCTCGTCGCCCGACTTGTTCTTGATCGAGTGCGCCAGCTTCATGCCCAGCAAATTTGTCGGCTTCTCGCTGGAAGGATCGAGGGTCCACAGCAGCTTCTTATCTTTAATCGCAATGCGGTCGACCGTGTAGAACGTCCGCAGAATGTCTTCTCCGGAGCGCAGGCCGAGGGCGCGCAGGAAAATCGTGCCCAGGAACTTGCGTTTGCGGTCGATGCGGACATAGAGCACGTTCTTCTGGTCGTACTCGAACTCGACCCAGGAGCCGCGATAAGGGATGATCTTGCCCAGGAAGTAGGTGCGGTTGTTCGCCGTCTCGAAGAAAACGCCGGGAGAGCGGTGCAGCTGGCTGACGATCACGCGCTCGGTCCCATTGATGATGAACGTCCCGTTCTGCGTCATCAGCGGCACGTCGCCGAAAAACACTTCCTGCTCTTTGATGTCGCGGATGGAGCGGTTGCCGGTCTCCGCGTCCTTGTCGAAGATGGTCAGGCGCATCGTGACCTTCAGCGGCGCGGAATAAGTCATGCCGCGCTCTTCGCACTCGGCCACGTCATATTTCAACTGCAGCCCGACCGGGTCGCCGCACTTGTTGCAGAAGTCCGGCGTGTTCGCGTTGTAGGTGCCGCACTTCTGGCAAAGCACATCACCGGGATGAAACGGGTCGGTGATGACCGTGTTGCCGCAGTTCTTACACGTGGTGCGCAGGTGGTGCAGCCCTTTCAGGTGGCCGCACTTGCACTCCCAGTTTCCGATCGCGTAATCCACAAACTCGAGTTGTGATACGTTGCGAAAGTCGGTGATCGGAAAAACCGATTGAAAAACGGCCTGCAATCCGCCGTCTTCGCGTTCGCTGGGCAGCTTGTCCATCTGGAGGAACCGGTCGTAGGAGCGCTTCTGCACCTCGATCAGGTTCGGAATCTGGATGGTCGCTGGAATTTTAGAAAAATCAAATCGTTTACGGAAGGCATTATTCTTCATCGTCAAAAGACTCCCAATATTGCGCGCAGCCGAGAGCTGCGATTACCTGCGGAATGTGGGGGCGAGGTTGGAGCCGCGCCGCTCAAAACCCGGTTACAGACAACAAGGACAGGAAAATCACGGAAAGCACAACAAGCGCCTGCAGGGACAAGCCATCCCGCAGACGCCACGCCAGGCGTTTCGCCAATATGAATTTGTAAAGTGTCGCGCCAGTTCCTTCGGCCGTTTCCGTTCCGCCTGCCCGCGGAACAGTGCCCAAAGCTTCCCTGCGGGTCTCGCCCGCTATGAGTGAGGCCAGAGGGGAAGCGGTATTACATAAGATGCTACCACCCCCGCTCCGGCTTCACAACCAAGAACGTTTATTTTTCTGAGACTTGCAACCGCATAGCGTTGCCAAGCGCTCGGCCCTCTGCCCAAACCAGAGATAGCCCTGCCCAATCTGCCGGACGCCGCTACCCGCTTACTTCACTTCGACGGTCGCCCCGGCCTCAGTAAACTTCTTCTTTATCGTCTCGGCCTCGTCCTTGGAAACGCCTTCCTTCACGTTCTTCGGCGCTCCATCCACCAGTTCCTTGGCTTCCTTCAGGCCCAGGCTGGTGACTTCGCGGACGGCCTTGATTACATTGATCTTATTGGCGCCGACTTCCTTCAGCACCACGGTGAATTCGGTCTTTTCTTCGGCCGGAGCCGCCGCGCCGGCGCCAGCTGCCGCGCCGCCGCCCGCCACCATTACCGGGGCCGCCGCCGCTGCCGAAACGCCGAGACGCGATTCCAGCTTCTTTACGAGTTCCGCCGCTTCCAAAAGCGACAGGTTTACGATCGACTCTTCAATCTGTTGCAGATCCGCCATGTCAGTTCTCCAGTATCAAAAAAATTGGTAATTGAGCCACTTTGTAAGCAGGTGATTTTCAACCCGCTCGCTCGATCGCTCAATTGCGGGCTCTCGCCCGATTGCGTTATCTCGCCAAGTTTCCAGTGCGCGCAACGGCAATCCACGAAACGCCAGACAACGTATCGTCAACGCCTGCGCAACCCTTGACGCCAATAACCAAACTCGTCCCACAGGGCACTTTTGCCTTTTTGGTTTTTCAATTACCAAAATTACAAAATTACCCGACTACAAAATTTCTCAGGCTTCCTTGAACTTCTTTTCCTGCACGCCCTGATTGACCACCACGGCCAGGTTCCGGGGCACCGCGTTAATCGCCGTCGCCAGCCGCTGCGCCGGGGCATTGATCAGGAACAGAAGCTTCGACATTAGCTCTTCCTTCGAAGGCATCGTGGCCAGCGCTTCGATCTCCTTGATCGAAATCACTTTGCCTTCGACCACGCCGACCTTGAAGGTGAATTCCGGCGTGTCCTTGGCGTACTTGATCAGCGCCTTCGCCATGGCCACCGGGTCGCCGGTCGTGTAGGCGATGGAGGTCACTCCAGTCAGGTTCTTCAGGCCTTCTTCGACCTTGGTGCCCTTGGAGGCCTTTTCCGCCAGCGTGTTCTTGACCACCTTGTACTTTGCGCCACTGCCTCGCAGCGCCTTGCGCAGTTCATAGTCCTGCGCCACCGTGAGCTTGCTGTAGGTGGCGACCACCGCGCTGGAGGCGTTCTGCAAATCCGCGCTCAGTTTCTCGACCTGCTCTATTTTCTTCGCTCTGCTGACTGCCATTGCTCTATCCCTCGGATAATCTCATGTGGGAACAGCCGCGTCGGCTGTCCGAAATCTCTTGCCGCCCTGAACGACGCGCTTTTTTTGCCTCGCCAAGGATACGCGTTTGCGTGGGCGCTACTACGCCTTGGCCGCGTTCTCAATCGGCGTCGTGTCCAGCTGAATCCCCGGCCCCATGGTCGAACTGAGATAGCAGCCTTTGATGTACTTGCCCTTCGCCACCGACGGTTTCGCCTTGATCACGCTGGTGATCAACACGGTCGCGTTCTCAATCAGCTTGTCGGGGGTGAAAGAAATCTTTCCCACCGGGCAGTGCACCAGCGCCGTTTTGTCGGTGCGGAATTCGACCTTGCCGGCCTTCACTTCCTGCACCGCCTTGCCCACATCGAAGGTCACCGTCCCGGTCTTCGGATTCGGCATCAGGCCCTTGGGCCCAAGGATCTTGCCCAGACGGCCAACCGACTTCATCACATCGGGTGTCGCGATCAGGGCGTCAAAGTCGGTCCAGTTTTCTTTTGTGATCTTCTCGACCATCTCTTCGCCGCCGGAAAAATCGGCGCCCGCAGCCTCGGCTTCTTTGATCTTGTCGCCGGTCGCGATCACCAGGACTTTCTTTGACTTGCCCAACCCGTAAGGCAGCACCACCGTTCCACGCACCATCTGATCGGCGTGCTTGGGGTCGACTCCCAGACGCATGGTGACTTCAACCGTTTCGTCGAACTTGGCATATTTCACTTTCTGGAGCAAAGGCACCGCATCCTGCAACGTGTACGGCCGCTTCTCGACCGCCGCATGCGCCTTGGCGATATTTTTTCCTTCTTTTTGACTCATTGTGTTTTTCCTTGTCTCCCACCGCTGGATCGCTGATTCGGTCCGCCGTGGTGCATTTGACGATTGAGGGATTGTGCGATTTGTGATTCAGGGATTCTTAAATCATTTGATCGCCCGATCGCTTAATTACCCGATAACTTCAATTCCCATCGAACGCGCCGTGCCGCGCACGCTCTTCACCGCCGCGTCAATCGAGGCCGCGTTCAAGTCCGGCATCTTCTGCTTGGCGATGTCCTCGACCTGCTTCAGAGTCACCTTGCCGACTTTGTCTTTATTCGGCGTGCCCGATCCCTTGGCGATGCCCGCCGCGCGCTTCAGCAGAATGGACGCCGGCGGCGTCTTGGTGATGAAGGTGAACGAGCGGTCGTTATAGACGGTAACGACCACCGGAACAATCAGTCCTTCCATTTCTTTCGCGCTGGTGCGGGCGTTGAACTGCTTGCAGAACTCCATAATGTTGATCTGCGCCTGGCCCAGCGCCGGGCCCACCGGCGGCGCCGGTGTCGCCTTGCCCGCCGCAATCTGCAACTTCACAAAACCTGTAGCTTTCTTTGCCATTTAAATCTGTCCTCAAATCCTCCGTGAATCCCTGTGTCCTCTGTGTTTAAGACTTTCCTGAACACCGGAGGCACAGAGTCGCACAGGGTTAAGCCACCTTCTCCACCTGGCTGAATTCAAGTTCCACCGGCGTCGAGCGGCCGAAAATCGTCACCATCACTTTCAAAGTTTCGCGGTCTTCATTCACGTCGTCGACCAGGCCGGTAAAGGTCGCAAACGGCCCCTCGCCGATGCGCACCGTTTCGCCCTTCTCGAACTTGACCTTGAGCTTGGGCTTTTCGCGGCTGTCGGCGACTTTATAAACAATGTGCTGAACTTCCTCGTCGGAGAGCGGCGTCGGCTGTTGCCCGGTACCCACAAATCCGGTTACGCGCGGGGTGGACTTCACCACATGCCACACGTGATCGTTCATGTCCATTTCCACCAGCACATAGCCGGGGTAGAACATGCGCTCCGACGTATACTTTTTGCCGCCGCGAACTTCCGTGACCGATTCGGTCGGGATCAGCACCTTGCCGATCTTGTCCTGTAGCCCGAACGCCACCACGCGCGACTCCAGCGATTCTTTTACTTTCCGCTCGAACCCGGAATACGAGTGGATAATGTACCACTTCATATTGGGGTTGCGCGGCGCTTCCCCGGCGGATGCGCCTTCGCCGGCGGCCGGGGCCGCTTCGCCTGAAACCACAGTCTCGTTTTTCTGTTCGTCCTGCATGATCAAGCTGTTCTCCGCCTCGATTCCCGCCGCTTACTGGAAATAATGAAACAAGGCATCGACCGCCTTGGTGATGGCGGCGTCGATGACGTAAAAATAGACTCCGAAGATCGCCACCGTAATCACAACCACGGCCGTAGTCGCGCGCACTTCTTTCCACGACGGGGCCGTCACTTTGCGCATTTCCGTGCGCACGTCGTTGTAAAACGACTTGATCCGCTCTGGCCAGGCTTTTACGCGCTCTCCAAAGTTTTCGCCGGCGGTCGCGATTGAATTTGCCATCTTTTTCGTCTCCACTGCCATACGGCTCCCTGGGACCACCCTGTTCCTTAATTACTGTTCCAAAACTCTGGCAGGGGCGGAGGGATTCGAACCCCCAAGTCCGGTTTTGGAGACCGGCAGTTTAACCGTTGAGCTTACGCCCCTGAAGGCATCGAGCGATTTCGCGATTGAGTCATCGAGCGATTCAATCGTTCGGGCTTCAATCGCAAGATCACAAAATCGCCCAATGGCTCAATTATTTCACTTCCTTGTGCGGCGTGTGCTTGCGGCAACGGTTGCAAAACTTCTTGAACTCCAGCCGCTCGGTCGTCGTCTTCCGATTCTTGGTCGTCGAATAATTCCGCTCTTTGCAATCACCGCACTGCATGGTCACAATTTCTCGGGGCATTTCTGACTCCTGCTTCCAGCTCTCGGCTGTCAGCTCTCAGTTCAATCTCCGTCATCCTGAGCGGCGCTCTTTGCCGCGAAGGATCTATGCAACATTCCACTTCTGTCATTTCGCCATCGCCTTCAGCGACGTGCTCCAGTTTTTGCTGAGAGCCGATGGCTGAAGGCTGACAGCTGGTTTACTGCACAATCTCGGCGATGGTGCCAGCGCCCACGGTGTGGCCGCCTCCGCGAATCGCGAAGCGCAAGCCCTTTTCCATGGCCACCGGCGTGATCAGTTCGATCACGAGGGAGACGTTGTCGCCCGGCATCACCATCTCCGTGCCGGCAGGCAACTCCGCCACTCCAGTGACATCCGTCGTGCGTAGATAAAACTGCGGTCGGTAGCCCTTGAAGAACGGTGTATGTCTTCCGCCTTCTTCTTTGGTCAGAATGTAAACTTCCGCCTTGAACTTGGTGTGCGGCGTGATCGATCCCGTCTTCGCCAGCACCATGCCGCGCTCCACATCTTCTTTCGCAATGCCGCGCAGCAAAAGTCCCGCGTTGTCGCCCGCCATGCCTTCGTCCAGTTGCTTCTTGAACATTTCCACGCCGGTCACAACCGTCTTGCGCGTGTCGCGGAAGCCGACAATCTCGACTTCTTCGCCCACCTTCACCTTGCCGCGCTCGATACGTCCGGTCACCACCGTGCCGCGGCCCTGAATCGAGAAGATGTCTTCAATCGGCATCAGGAACGGCTTGTCCAGTTCGCGCGCCGGTTGCGGTACGCTCTTGTCGACCGCATCCATCAACGCGTCGATCTGCGCTTCCCACTTGGCTTCGCCGTTCAGCGCGCCGAGCGCGGAGAGCCGGACGACAGGAACGTCGTCGCCGGGGAACTTGTAGGTCTTCAGCAGTTCGCGCACTTCGAGCTCGACCAGATCGAGCAACTCGGGATCGTCCACCGCGTCGCACTTGTTCAGCGCGACGACAATGTACGGCACGCCGACCTGGCGCGCCAAGAGCACGTGCTCGCGCGTCTGCGGCATAGGGCCGTCGGTGGCGGCGACCACAAGAATCGCGCCATCCATCTGCGCCGCGCCCGTGATCATGTTCTTGATGTAGTCGGCGTGGCCCGGGCAATCGACGTGCGCGTAGTGCCGGTTCGCCGTCTCGTACTCGACGTGCGCCGTCGCAATGGTGATGCCGCGCGCTTTTTCTTCCGGAGCGTTATCAATCGAGTCAAAAGACCGGAACACGATCTTCGGATTGTGCTTCTGCAACACCTTCGTGATAGCCGCCGTTAACGTGGTCTTGCCGTGGTCGATGTGACCGATGGTGCCCACGTTGCAGTGCGGCTTGGTTCTGTCAAATTTTTCTTTCGCCATTTCCTTCGTTCCTCAGGGGCTAAAGCCCCGGATTATTTCAACCTGCATTCGGCACGCCTGAAGGCGTGCCCTGATACGAATCTTTCTGCACGGCAGGCTGAAAGCCGTGCCCTGATACGAATATTTCTACGTCTCGCGGGCTGCGCCCTGATACGTATCTTTCTACGTCGCAGGCTTAGGCCGCGCCCTGATACGAAGCGGTCAGTAATACTGAT
>DATLKM010000171.1:0-13400 GCA_035538435.1 Binatia bacterium | reverse complement strand
ACGGAGCGGCTCACATTCCAGTTGCAGGCTGAGGCTTTCAACCTGATGAACCACCAATGGCTAGGCATTCCGGTTGTCGACGTAGATGCCGCGAATACGGGCGGCGTGAATGAATTCGGAAGCCTGGCTTACAACCCGAATGGGGGCGCCGATGGCCTGACGCAGACAGCGAACCAGACTACCGACGGCATTGGCCGACGGCGGCTGCAATTCGGTGGGAAGTTTATTTTCTGAGCGGAGGTCGTCTAGCGAGTCGTTCTTCTGCGGGAGGGGTTTTGCGGCCCCTCCCATTTTTGTCGTCGATTTCGCCGCGGCAGGAATCTTCTAAGTGCTCGCCGCCTGAGACCGCTCTATTTCCAGCAACGCCTTCTTGCGATGGACGCCCCAGCGATAGCCGCTGATGTTGCCGTCGCCCCGAACCACGCGGTGGCAAGGAATCGCCACCGCCACAGGATTGGTGGCGCAAGCACGCGCCACAGCCCGAGACGCGGTCGGCTGGCCGATTGCTTTCGCCACCTCAGAGTAGGACTGCGTGGATCCGAAGGGAATCGATTGCAGATAACTCCACACGCGGCGCTGGAAGGCGGTGGCGCGAATGTCCAGGGGGAGCGAGGCGTTTAATTCCTTTCCAGTCATTTTCGAGAGAAGGGCCTCGACCCAGACTTGCAGGCCTTCGGCGTCGTGCTTGCGCACGGCAAAAGGAAATTCACGTTTCAATCCCTCGATCAGTTCCGAATCTGAGCGGCCAAACTGGATGGCGCAAACGCCGCGTTCGGTGGCGGCGACCAGCATGCGCCCGAGCGGCGAATCGGAAACAGCGTAGCGCACAGTGGCGGCGATCGCGCCGCGGCGATAGCGGTCAGGCGTCATGCCGAGTTGGGACGCGGTCTTTTCGTACAGGCGACTGCTCGATCCGTAGCCGGCATCGTACATGGCGCGGGTGACATTATCGCCGGCCTGGAGATTGCGTTTGAGTTGCTTCATGCGGCAGGCGTCGGCGTACTCGCGGGGAGTGATGCCGATGGCGGCTTTGAAGCGGCGCTGCAAATGAAAAGGGCTTTGATGGAATGTCTTGCCCAGGCGGGCGAGCGTAATTGGCTCATCGAGGTGTTGCTCGATGAAGCGGCAGACTTCTTTGGCGAAATCGGATTGGCGGTTGCCGCTGACCGCCCGCGGGCGGCAGCGCAGGCAGGCGCGGAACCCGGCTTTCTCGGCCTGCTCCGGCCCGGCGAAAAAACTAACGTTCTCACGCCGCGGCCGCCGCGAGGGACACGAGGGCCGGCAGTAAACCCCTGTGCTCGAAACGCCGAAGACGAACTGGCCGTCGCGAGCGGTGTCGCGGGAAAGGACAGCGTCCCAGCGAATTTCGTTGCCGAGCAGCGCGCTCTCGAATCGCTTGCCTGTCGTGGAGCGCGGCGCGGTTGTCTGAATCTCGGCCATTGCCTTGCCGTTCTCTGTAAGTATGGCGCTTGCGCCAGGTGCGTGAAAACTTAAATTTGTGGTCGTCATGGTGATCACAGAGTAGGGGACGGCGATGCGCACGGGCTATCCGAAGCTTGCGGGCAAAGTGGTTTTGGTGGGAAGGGTGCTTGTGTATGCGGCTTTTTTGCTGTTGGGGTTGCGACAGGCTTTGCCCGTAGCTCTGTGGAACATGCGATCTCTTCGACGCGCTGCGCTTGTTCAGGGCAGGCTTTTCGCTTCGCCGGAAAAACGGCTGCGTTCCGGATGACAAGCACAGGGCGCGACAGGCACGGGGCGCGACGGGCTTTTCATACTGTGCCACCCGCATTCCCGCCGCTTGCGTGGCAGGCTATAATGAAAGAGTAATGCCTTGTGTGAGCGATGCTGCGCAACCTGTCCAATTCTCATTTGCCCGAATGCTGGCTGCGGTGCCTGGTGTGCCCGCGGCGCTACCGGGCCGTTCTGCCTTCGCGCCTGCGTCCCAGCCTGTTCGGTAGCGATTAACTTCTTCCTCCCGTTCTGATCTCTCAGCTTCTCGTGTGCCTGAACCGGGGGCGCACTAGCTGAGCGGCTGTACACCGATCACCGTTCCCTAACCTTCCCCTGGCTGGGGACCGCCGCCCTAAGGAGGATTCCATGACCACTCAGACTATGACCGCGCAGGCTGCGGAAAAGAAGGCTGCCGAGAAGAAAATCGGCCCAAAGATCAAGACTGCCCTGCCCGGGCCCAACGCCCAGCGAGTGCTGGCGGGCGACCAGAAATATATTTCTCCGTCCTATACGCGTTCGTATCCGCTGGTGGCGAAAAGCGGGCGCGGCATTGTTGTCACCGATGTGGATGGCAACGAATTTTTCGATTTCTCCGCCGGCATTGCCGTAACTTCGACCGGGCATTGCCACCCCGACGTGGTTGCGGCCATGCAGAAACAGGCGGGCGAGCTGATCCACATGTCGGGCACGGATTTTTATTACGAGCACATGGTGCAATTGGCCGAGCGGCTTTCGAAAATCGCGCCCATGCCTGGCCCGCACAAAATTTATTACGGCAATTCCGGCGCGGAGGCGATCGAGTGCGCGCTGAAGCTGGCGCGTTACCATACGCGGCGGCCGAACATCATCGCGTTTTATGGGGCATTCCATGGCCGCACCATGGGCGCGCTTTCGCTCACGGCCTCAAAGCCGCAGCAGCGGCGGCGCTTTGCCCCGCTAGTTTCCGGCGTGACGCACGTCCGTTATCCCGATGTTTACCGCGGGTGCGTTGGCGGCTCGCAGGACAAGCACGCGGACGATTTCGCGCTGGGCTGCGCGAGGTTTATTGAGGAGAAATTGTTCAAGACGACATTGCCGCCGGAGGAAGTCGCGGCAATTTTCGTCGAGCCGGTGCAGGGCGAAGGCGGATACGTGGTTGCGCCCACGGTTTTCATGCAGGAACTGCGCCGCATCTGCGACCGGCATGGAATTCTGCTGGTGGTGGATGAAGTGCAGAGTGGCGTTGGACGAACGGGCAAGTGGTGGGCTGTCGAGCACAGCGACGTTCAGCCCGACATCGTCTGCATGGCCAAGGGCATTGCTTCGGGCATGCCGCTGGGAATCACCATGTCGCGGGCGGAGATCATGGACTGGGTGCCGGGATCGCACGCTTCCACGTTTGGCGGCAATCCGGTCTGCATTGCGGCGGCTTTGGCGACGCTCGACGTGATCGAGAAGGAACATCTTCTTGAGAACTCCGCCGGAGTCGGTGCGCATATGCTTAAACGGATGTCATCGTGGCCGGCGGAGTTGAAGCTGGTAGGCGATGTGCGCGGTCGCGGATTGATGATCGGCGTCGACATCGTCAAGGACAAGAACACGAAAGAGTACGCTCCCGCGGAGCGCGATCTGATCGTGGAGAAAGCGTTTGAGCACGGCTTGCTGTTCCTGGGATGCGGTCCGAGTTCGATCCGGCTGTGCCCGCCCCTGGTGGTGACCAAGGAAGAGGCGGATGTAGCCATTGATGTCCTTGAGCAGTGCATTCGGGAAGTGGGGCGGTAGGAAAGTACAGAGCGAGGGGTCTCAGGCGAAGCGCATCATTTTGGCCCGCATGAGATCCCTCGGCCCGCTGGAGAAAACTCGGGCCTTCGGGGTGGCGCCCAATTAAGCAACGACGCGCCGATCAAAAGGAATAGCGAAGCGCGATCTGAATCTGGCGCGGGGGGCGGTTGCCGTAGGCGTTCGAGGAATCGAGCGCGGCAAAGTTGCTGGAGTCGAAAATCCGCACCGGCACGTCGAAGTTGGGGTGGTTGAAGATGTTAAAAACCTGTGCCTGCGCCTGCAGGGACTGACGCTCGCCGAACTGAAAATTTCTCATCAACGTAAAGTCAACATCCACCAGACTTGGGCCGATCACGCTGTTGCGCGGGGCGGTGCCGAAGCGGAATTCCCCGAGAAGATTGGGATCGGAAAACGCGCAAGCGTTGAACCAAGATGCGGTGGTGTGCACGGCGTCGGCCGCGCGGCCGCCCTGGGAGATCGTGGAATGGCAGGTGGGATCGGGATTCGACATGACCGGGCCGGGCGTAAAGGGATTGGCGATTTCGTCAGGCCGGTCTGCGCCGGGATCGAGCGTGGTATTGCTTTGAAATCCGGCGCGGTTCACGGTGAAGGGCTGCCCGGTCTGCGCCTCGATGATGCTGGAAATCTGCCAGCCGCTCACAATGCGGCTCAAGACCCCCGTCTGGTTCAGCCATCTTCTGCCCTGTCCGAACGGAAGCCGGTCGATGAAGCTGAGGACGCCGCGATCTTTGGTGTTGAAGCTGGAGAGGCTGCGCTCGGCGGCCAAGTCGTAGGAATTCTGCGGCAGGAGCGTTTCGGCCGCGCTGCCAATCCATTCCGATCCGTTGTCGATAGATTTCGACCAGGTGAATGCACCGAGCAGCGAAAGCCCGCCGCTCATGCGCTTTTCCACGCGCACCTGAAGGCTGTTGTAGTTGCTGGAGCGGTCTTTGTCCTGGCTGAGAACCAGGGCATAGTTGGGATAGGGCGGCAGGCCGCCGACGGCGGATTGGTCGAGATCACGGAAGCCGATCAGGTGCGTGCCGCTGCTGCCGTAGTATCCGATTTCGAGCGCGAGATTGGGCGTAAAGCCGTACTGGAAATTCAGGTTCCACTGCTGAAGGTAGGAATCGGGAAAATGTGACGGGAAGGTTGAGGCTACCGTGAGATTTGCCGGCGAGCTCAGGATGTTTTGAATGACGTTGGTGCCCGAGTTGAAGTAGTAGCCGAAATTGAAAAACGGCGGATTGTCGTGCAGGAATTCGCTGGCGGCGGTGATATTCACGTCGTAAAACATTCCGTAGGCGGAGCGAACGACAAAACGCTCGCTGTTGAAAGGCCGCAGCTCGAGGCCGATGCGCGGCTCCAGATCGCGGCTGCCGGAGTTGTAGCCGGAACGGGGTACGCCGTTCATTCCTGCTGGAAGATACAGGCAGTTGGGCATGGGCGCGCAAAAAATGGGCGTCGATGACAACTGCGGCACGCTGAATTGGTTGTGCGCCTCCACAATGGGCGTGTTGTATTCGTAGCGCAGGCCGAGATTGAGAGTGAGCCGCGGAGTGAGGCGCAAATCGTCGAGGCCATAGAAATTCCACGATGAAGTCCGCATCTGAGCGCTGGGCGAACCCTGGCCGAATAGAGTTGCCTGCGGCGCGCCCAGGAGAAGATCTGTGAGCGAGTTGCCTGTGGCAATTCCCGTGAACAGCCACTGGCCGCGGGTGTAGAGGGCGAAATAGCCGGAATCGCGCACCTGGCGATATTCTCCGCCGAACTTGAAGTTGTGCTTGCCACTGTTCCAGTCGGGCGACCAGGAAAAATCGTCGCTCAACTGAACGGTATTGATCACGCTGTTTTCCGGCGCCGTGTCGGGCTCGCCGAGACTGTCGAATCCGGTGACCTGAATGTAAGGAAAGCCGTAGTCGAGCGGGTTCACCGGCGCCGGGAAACCCAGCGCCGCGCTCTGATTGATGAACTGGTTCTGTTGCGAGAAGGCGAGGTGGTCGCGATTGAATCCGAAGCGCAGCGAGTTGGTGGCGCGCGGCGTGAGAATGTGCAGCCACTGTGCGCCGATATTTTGCCCGCGATAGAAAACGTTGGTGCCATATCCGGGCAGGTTGGTGACGGAAAAGCCGGGGTCGTAAGGATTGAAGGTGTTCTGGTTTGAGGCGGCGTAGTGGCCGGAAAGAAAATCGCCCGGCCCGATCTGGTGATCGAGCTTGGCCGAAGCTTCGTAGGTGGTAGTGCGAATGTCAGGAGCTGCGGTGTACGTAGTAGAGGTATTCAGATCAGCGCCGACGTTGGCCGCCGGATAAAGCTGCAAGGCGGCGAGGCCGGCGGGGTTGGCGAAGGGGGGCGGGATCACCGCGTACGCCGCAGCCAGATCGGCCTGCGAAGGAACCGTGGATTGGCGGGTACTGGCCTGGCGCAGCTTGAGTTCTTCAAAAGACAGAAAGAAGAACGTGCGGTTCTTCACGATCGGCCCGCCGAATGTTCCGCCGAACTGGCTGCGCTGGAAACCGGGAATGGGGCCGCATGATCCGGGAATCGAACTCGACGTGCAGCCGGGGAGATCGAAATAATTCTTGGCGTCGAATTCGCGATTGCGGAAATATTCGTAGCCGCTGCCGTGAAAGGCATTTTCGCCGCTCTTGAGCACGACGTTAATTTGCGCGCCGGCATCGCGGCCGTAATCGGCCGAGGAAGTGCTCGATTGCACTTTGAATTCCTGGAGTGCGTCGACTGAAGGCAGAACGGTGTAGCGATTGATGTATTGATCGTTGTTGTCGGTCCCGTCGAGCAGGAAGTTGTTGGCCTGCTCGCGGGCGCCGTTCACGTTGACCGACCCGCCCTGGGTGGAGTTCTGCGAGCCTTCCGTGGGAACAAAGGCTCCGGGAACAAGAAGCGTGAAGTTAATGAAGTTGCGTTCGTTGAGCGGGAGATTGGTGACGGTGCCGCGGGAAACGACTTGTCCACTGACAGACGTGTCTCGCTGGACCAGTGCCGCATCGGCGCTGACCGTGACTTGTTCGGTATCGACTCCGACCTCCAGGACCGGATCGATGCGCATGACCTGATCGACATCCAGCTTGATCGCCGACAGGGCGGCCTGGCGAAAACCGACGTGCTCGAACAGGAGCGTATACGCGGCTGCGGGCAGCTGCGGAACGGCATACTCTCCGTTTTCGTTGGTGACGGTTTGGCGGAGCGCGTTGGTGGCGCTGTTGCGGACGGTTACGCTGACACGGGGAATTACTGCGCCCGAGGCGTCGCGAACCGTGCCGACGATGGCCCCGGTATTATCGGCGGCGAGCGCCGCTGCGGCCAGAAAACAAAAACACCAAAGCGCAACAATTGCGCGAGACTCCATGGCGCCTCCGAGCTGCTCAATTGCCCCAGGGGAAATTAACAGAAACGTTAACAGAAAACGATCAGGCTATCGCAATTATTTGAGCGCGTTTATTTCAGCCGGGAAGTCCAGTGCGTAATGACCGACAGAGGAGCGGGGTTTTGCATGTTGGTAATGGTCGAGAGAAGAAAACGACCGCCGTCGGCGGAAACGTCGAACGGGACCAGGAAGGCAAGCGGAAAGAGAGGATGCGCGGCAGTAACGTGAAGCGACTCGCCGGAGACTGCGAGATCGGCACAGGTGACGTTCTTGTCGCTGCGGATGTAGCACAGTTCCCTTCCATTCCGCTGCCAGCGCGGAACCGAGCCGCCTTTCAACGACACCTGCTGCTTCTGCTTCAGGCTGGGAAACTGTGAAATGTAGATTTCATCGTGGCCGGACTCGTCGGACTCGTAGGCGATCCATTTGCCGTCGGGGGAAAGTTCGCCGTCGCGGAAGTTGGTGTCGTTGGCTTTGAGCAGCGGCGTGGGCGCGCCGTGGCCATCTGAGGGCACAGCCTCGATGATCCATTGCCCGCCGCTCAGGCGCTCGCTGAAGATGATTTCTTTTCGGTCGCTGGTCCAACTGGTGGGGCTGATCGGCTCGTTGTGAACGAAATGGGTGGTCTCGAACGAAGTAACGACATTCATCGAGGTTGGCTGGCCTTCATAAACGGTGGTGTCGTTGCCGGTGCCATCGGCGGCGCGAGTCAGGATCGCCCAGCGGTCGTTGCGGTAAGAGGAATAGGCGATGGCGTTGCCGTCGTGCGACCAGATGGCGTCGTTATTGCGAATTCCGCCGAAGGTGAGGCGAGTGCGGGTCACTCGATCCAGGTCGTAACTCCACACATCGGATTGCCCAGTGCGGCGGTCGATCGAACTGACCAGTACTCGTTTGCCATCGGGAGAAAATCGCGGATTCAAGGCTACGCCGGGGTCACCCAGGGGCTGAGCGGGCTTGCCTTTGCCGTCGAACAGCATCAATTGAAAATCAGCGGGATTCGCGGCGGTTTGATAGGCGAGGTCGCCATCTCGTGAGATGGCGAATGCGGCGTCGCTGGTCGTGGCGTCATAGGCGACGTTCTGCACCAGAGAAACCGCTTCCCCGCTCAGCTCGCCGGAACTCGGGTTGAAGCTGCGAGCCACGATCGTGCTCTCGTGGACATAGAAAAGATGCCCTGCGGCGTATAGAGCATTGGAACTGGCGTTGAGCAACAGATTGGGTTTCGCGCCGTCAAGCGAACCAAGAAAGATCGAATTTTTTTCGCTCTCCGGGCCGTAGCTCGAAGCCATGTAGAGAAAATGCTTGCCATCGGGCAGAAACGAAGGCCAGCGATGGGTGACATCATGGCGGGATTCATCAAGCGTAGTCACCGCCGCGGGATTGCCGCCGGAAGCGGAGACCCGATAAATGCCTCCGGGAAATTTGCCGAAGATGATTTCGTCGTTCTGGTTCCAACTGCCGCCGCGGGCGAAATCGGCGTCGCACACGGTGATGGGCGCGCCTTCCGCGATCGCGATCTTTTTAAGCTTGGTCCCCGAAAAGAATCCGATATAGCGGCCATCGGGCGACCAGAAGGGGTAGTAGGCATTTTCCGTCCCCGGTAATTTTGTAGCGTTGGGCGAATCGAGCGAGCGGACCCAGATCTGCGGCGGCTCCGTCAGCGACGCCGCCACGAAAGCGATGGTTCTTGAATCCGGAGAAAACGCCGGCGGCCCGAACGGTCCCATAAACACGAAGATGTGACCTTCCGGCTGCAAGATTGTGCCGGCGAGCACGCGCGTGCCGGCGGCGCGGGTGCTCATGAAGTAAAGCAGAGCCGCGAGAGCGATCACGGTTGCCACCGCGCCGGCCAGGGCTGCCAGCTTCCATTTCCCGCCGCCGCGTGCGGCGCCGGCTTTTTGTTCGTGCGCGACTTCGGAGGCCATGCCCTGCAATTGCAATTTGACGTCGCGGGCCGCCTCCCAGCGATCTTCCGCCTTCTTGGCCATGCAAACGCGAATCAGCCGTTGCAGGGGGGCGGGAACATCAAGATTAAGGTCTTTGATGGGCGTGGGTTCGGCGGTCATGATGCTGGCCACCACGCTGGCCTGGCTGCCGCCGGAAAATGCCGTCTTGCCGGTCAGCATCTCGTAAATCACCAGACCGAGCCCGAAAATATCGCTACGGGCATCGGCCTCGCGGCCTTCGAGTTGCTCGGGAGACATGTATTGCAATGTGCCGAGAAAAGCCCCGGCTTTGGTCAACGGCTCCTCGATGGTCGGAGTGTTGGGCCCGTTGGTTACCTCGCTGAAGGCCGCGCGAGTAGCCAGGCCGAAGTCGAGTACCTTGATGCCGGACTTGGTGAGCATAATGTTGCCCGGCTTAAGGTCGCGATGGATGATGCCGCGCTGGTGGGCCGCCTCAAGCGCGGCGGCGATTTGAGCGCCGTAATGCAAGACTTCCGGCAGAGGCAGAGGGCCACGGGCCAGACGGTTGGCCAGAGTCACGCCTTCCAGATACTCCATGACCAGGTAGTCCATGCCATCCTGGCTGCCAACATCGAAAATGGAGCAGACGTGGGGATGAGAAAGGCTGGAAAGGGCGCGGGCTTCGCGTTCCAGGCGCAGGCGCGAGGAGCGGGTTCCGGAAATTTCAGTGGCCAGAACTTTAATGGCTACGATGCGATCGAGACGGGTATCGCGGGCGCGGTAGACCTCACCCATCCCGCCTTTGCCCAACTGAGACAGGATGCTATAAGGGCCCAGGTTGGTTCCCGCCGCAACTGTCATTGCGACCGAGTATAGCAAAGGGGTTCGCAGAAACCGCGTGCCATTGCATGTTCGCCCATGGGGCTAGCCGGATTGGGGAATTTGGTTGCATCCCGACTGGAACCGGGTAGAATGTTGGGGCCCTGGGGCAAGCTGTAACCCTTGAATGCCCCGGAAGATTGGAGAGGCGCCATGTCGACGAATAGCTATAAAGACGGGGTTGCGTGGTTTTTTGCGCAAGTTTTTAACGAAGGAAATTTCCAGCCCATCGACGATCTGATCGGCGATAACTACACCTTTAACGGGCAGCACCAGACGCGGGACCAACTCAAGCAGTGGGTAACCGGGCTTCGCGCGGAATTAGCTGGTTTGCATTTCGACCACAACGACCTGTTGGGAGATGGATGCCAGGTGGCGATTCGCTGGACGCTGTTCGGCACGAAAGACGGCGTTCTGATGACGAACACCGGGACCAACATCCTCACGTTCGGGACGGACGGGAAATGCCTAAGCAACTGGCAGAACGGCGGAACGCCGGCAGATTTGCATCCCGCGGGGCAGCAGCAGGCCGCGGCGTAAGAGCATTCGCCTTAGCGGCAGTCAGGTGAGGCGCGGCTGATCGCCGCGCCTCGTCGAAAGCACCTTGCCAAGACCTGAACTGACTCAGTTCCCACCCGGCGTGATCTGATTGGGATCGGTGCATTTTACCGGTTTGTGGTTGGCGTAGTAATTACCGTACTGATCAAAAGCCACTTCCAACTGCAAGGACGTATCCATGGACATGGCGTCAGGAAATCTGCCGTCAGGAAAATGCTGCGGCGGCACCTGATTTTGAAAGTAGGCGGCGTTGTCGAGCGAATACTGCACGCACATGCCATCGAATCCAAACGATGGCGGCACGTTCAGTCCCATTACAGAGGGCGCCCGCTCAACAGCGTACGCGCTGCCATGGCAGGACAGGCAGGAAGACTGGGGATTATCGACCGGCCCGGCTAGTCTGCCTTCGCAACCATAGTGCTGCACGAGACCATTGCTGGCGGGGTTGATCACCGTCTGCTGCAACGGCAGACTGTCGTGGCGCGGGATTCCCGGGAAGGACCAGGGATCGGCGCCCCACTGCACGCCCAGCGGCATCAGGCGGTCCCACAGGGTTTTACCGGGCAGTTCCCCATCGTAGGCGAAAGTGGCGTAGACCCAGCGGGTAGGTGAGCGATGATCGACGACGGCGACGTCCAATTGCAGGATGCGATTGGTCTGCACTTCGCGCTCACAGTCGTAGCCGTCTTTGCCGAGTTTATGCCGGTTGACATGCCATTCGGTTGACCCTTTCAACATAGGAACGCAATCGGCCGGGGCATTGGTCGTCAAGACCTTCATCACGACGGTGCCTCCTTCGAACGGCAAGCCATCGGGCATGTGGTTGCCCATGTATTCGACGATCTGGGGCACGCCGCTTTGCTTGCCTACATGCGGGATCGCCTGCCCGATCGAATAACCGCCCCATTCGTTGTAATAGCCGACGGCCCAGGTTTCAAAACCGTAGTTTTGATACTGCGTGCCGCAGTTTACTTCGGTAAAGGCAAGCGCGTTGGTGCCGCGAAACTGCGGGTTGGCGACGACGGGCATCATGCTGTGGGAAGCGCCGGGACGAACCACAAATGCCTCTGCGCCGGGGCCGCCTGGCACGCGATTGCTGCCCTGCACGAGTTCGGAAACGTGCGCCGTGCGTTCGTTGGTGGTCCCGTGGAGATACTCGCGGCCGGCGGTTGGATCATAAGCCATCCAGGGAATGTTGAACCAGCGCGTTTTGCCGCTCACGACGGTGGTCACGCCGACTTTGTCGTCCAGATTGGGGTCCTGTCCCTTTCTTACATAATCGAAAATCGATTGCACATATTGGTCCCACTTGCCTTCGCGCCATTTCTTGCTGTCGGGAGCGGTGGATTGTGGGACGGTTCCATCTTTTGCGGGGCTACCGCCGGGGGGGAATACAGGATCGAAATCGACATCGAGCTTCAGCCATGGGCACTCCCGGCACTTGCCCGGGTTTTTTGTGGGATAGTCTGCGCTGAGCTTGAAATGAGGGGAATGGTCGTCGCGCGGAACTCTATCGACTGTGTCGCGAAACGCGTAGTACGCGGCGCTGCCGGCGGCGGGTTTTGGCGCGCTGGATTTCGGCGTGGAAGGTGAATCTTGCGCTAAGCACGAAAGAGAGAGAACAAATATCACGGCTCCCGAGGTGATCCCCATACAGATGGTCTTAACCATAGTTCTGCTCATCGTTGACCGCCTCCTTTGGAAAATCGCATGACGCCGGCTGACTGCGAATGCCTGGGAAAAACTTATGCCAGCAGCTTCAGCACGCCGGCATAGAACGCATCCGGATTGGAAAAGCTCAGAAAAAGCCTGGGGTCTGTTCCGGCCGGAGGCCGCGAGTCGACCTGAATCCAGCCCTGCTCGAATCCCCATGTCGTGATCTTCAGCGGCTTGCTCACGGGCGCGGTGTAGGGCGATTTGTCATGCAGCCAGTACGTCGCGGTGACGTCCCACATGTCGTAGAACGGTTCCTGCATGACCAGCGAATAGCCTTCGTAGGCAAGTTTGGAGAACCGCGATGTGTTCCCCTGCTGTTGAAGTGAACTCAGGAAACCCGGGCTGAGCTTGGCGCTGTCGGTGATGTCGAGAGGAAATATTTGGAGTGAAGGGCAAAGCTGAAAACCCTGCTGCACGGCGAAGGGGTCCCAGAACGCGTTCCATTCGGCGTGAGTGTTGGCAACAGCGGGATTAACGGTTGTCGGATCGAGATTGCCCTGCACATTGATCGCGCCGCCCATCCATACTACCGTGGCGATGCCCTTGGCCAGCCCGGGCTGCGCGGTGAGAACGTCGGTCAGCGGCGTGAATGGACCTGTCATTAACAGGGTCACGGGATTTCCGTTGCTGACCGCCCGCTTCAAAATGCCGGCCAGCAAGTCCTCGCCTGAAGGCGGAGGCTGGCTGATTTTCGATTGGTAGGGAGCAAGGCTTGGAATCTTGCCAAAGTTGACGCAGTCTCCGCGGTAGGACCACGGAAATGCATTCCACCCGCGGGCACGGCTGAGAGCGAGAGGCAAATCGGGCTTGCCGAGAAACTGATGGAGCTTGGAGGCCGCGTCCAGCGCGGGTTGAGCGATACAGTCGGCATTAATAATGATGACGCCGAGCAGATCGATCTCCGGCATCCGCGTGAGCAGCATGGTGGAAATGTATTCGTCGATGGCTGCATCGTGAATGAGGACGACGGGCTTTCGTCCCGCTTGCTTGGTGGCGCTCATCGCTGACATACCTCAGGTTCCAAAATTGGCAGCAAGCCTAATGCATGTGGGCATGGGATACAAGGGGAAATGAGCAAGCCAACGCCCAACGGCCTGTAGCGAATGAGATCCTTCGCTTCGGCGGAAAAACGGGTACGCGGGGATGGCACTTCTCGGCGGTTCCGTTCACTTTTCGGCCTGAGCCGCCACAGCCGGACCGAATCTAGACAAAATGGCAGATTAGATATAGTCTAATTCTTCCGATGGACGGCGAGTCGATCAAACGGTCTTTGGAGGATGGTGGGTTGCGGTGCACTCCGCAGCGCTTTGCCGTGATGGCTTTTCTGGCCGAGCACCATGGGCATCCTACGGCAGCGGAGATTTTTGAGTCGGTGAACCGCGCCGATCCGCGCCTCTCTCGCGCCACAACGTACAACAATCTGCGCGATCTGGTAAACGCGGGATTGGTGCGCGAAGTGG
>DATLKM010000170.1:0-43461 GCA_035538435.1 Binatia bacterium | reverse complement strand
GCCAGTCTGGTGAATTTCCAGCAAACCGACCAGCCCTTTGGCTTCAGATACTCGTTTGTGGCCAATAATTACGCAAAAAGCGCGGGCGATTTGCTACTGGTGCGTCCGCGCGTTTTGGGTAAGAAAGGTGCAGGTTTTCTGGAAACGAAAGAGCCGCGGCGTTTTCCCATTGAACTGGAAGAGCCAACTCTGGACACAGACACCTTCGAAATCACGATTCCGGCAGGATATGTCGTCGACGACGTGCCCCCGCCGGTCGACGCCGACTTCGGCTTTGCCAGCTATCACGCGAAGACGGAAGTCAAAGGCAACGTCGTGGACTACTCCCGTACATTCGAGATCAAAGAATTGAGCGTGCCGGTGGAGAAAGCGGAGGAGCTCCGCAAGTTCTACCGCATCATCGCCGGCGACGAGCGCAACACCGTTGTGCTGAAACCGACGCATTAACGCGATTGTCTTTTTCTTGTCAGGGGAACTCTGCTGCATTGCTGCCTTTGCACCGCCGCATTATGATGGGGCGATGAGTTTTTCCGAGACAATTTTCCTGTTCTTTCTGGCCCTCATCATTTTCGGGCCGAAGAAGCTGCCCGAGATGGCGCGGCAGGCGGGAAAACTGCTGGCGGAACTGCGGCGCGCCTCGAACGAATTCCGGTCGCAGATCGAGGCGGAAATCGCCCACATAGAAGTCCAGAAAAATGCCCCGGCCGCTTCCAGCCCGCCGCCCGGGGCCGTGGCCGGTTTGACCCCTAACTCAGGCACTGGCGCAAGCGCGGCTTCGGCGACGCTGGCTGCCGCTGCCGATCCTGTCAATGGAGGCTCCAGCGAGCCGACCCACGCGGCCGAGTCCCCAACCCAGGCGGTGGCGAATCCTACCGTGACGACGTCGCAGGAAACGCATGTCTGAAGCCGCAAGCGAGGTTTCAAACGGCGAGCCGAATCGTGAATCCATGCCCACCATGGGTTTTCTCGACCATCTTGAGGAACTGCGCCGCCGCCTGGTGTATTCCATCGCTGCGGTGGGGGTCGGGTTCTGCATCTGCTGGTGGAAGGTAGAGGCGATCTATGACATCATGCAGCGGCCCATTATGGACGTGCTGCGGGCCAACGGCTTGTCGGACAAGCTGGTTTATTTAAATCCCACCGAGCCCTTCAACCTTTACCTGAAGATTGCCGCGCTGGCCGGTCTGTTTCTTACGTCTCCTTTTGTCCTCTACCAGGTGTGGATGTTCATCTCTCCCGGCCTGTACCGCAACGAGAAGCGTTACGTGGTGCCCTTCATGATCTCCACGATTTTTCTTTTCGTGGCAGGAGGGTATTTCGGCTATCGCGTGGTTTATCCGCAGGCGCTTGGTTTTCTGGTTCACTTCGGCCGGCAGTTCCAGCCCATGATCACCATCAGCGAATATACTTCGCTGTTCCTGAGCATCATTTTGGGGATGGGGCTGATATTCGAGATGCCGATTCTGATTTTCTTTCTGGCGCTCATGGGGATTGTGAGCGCGGGGTTCATGCTGAAGAACTTCCGCTATGCGATTCTCATCATTTTTATTGTGGCGGCGATTGTGACACCCACGCCCGATGTTCTCAGCATGTGCATTTTCGCCGCGCCCATGGTGGGCCTGTACGCGGTTAGTATTGGCATTGCATGGCTGGTGCATCCCAAGCAGCGCAGAGCGCGGCGGGAAAAACAGGGCGTTTGACCGATATGAGATTCGTCACCAGAAAAATATTCTTCGGCGCAATCTTTCTGGGCGCCATTCTGCTTGCCGCCTGCGGCAAAGAAAAACAGGCGGGCAGCTCAGCATCCGGCTCGGCGCAGAGCGCCGAGGCCGGCCCTGAAATCAAGCTGACGTTCCCCCCCGAGGCCGGCCCTCTGCCTAAAATCGACGGCGAACGGGCGATGCAGTACGTGAAAGAAATCGTCGCCTTCGGGCCGCGGCCGCTGGGCAGCGCCAACCATGAGAAAGTGGAAGATTACATTCTGGCCCACTTAAAAGGGGACGATGTCGAAAACGATGTGTTTACGGCGAATACTCCGGAAGGCAAGTTTCCGGTGCACAACATCGTGGCCAAGTTTCCGGGGAACAAGGACGGCCTGATCGTAATCGCCAGCCATTACGATACAAACTATCCCTTGCGGCATACATCGTTCGTCGGCGCCAATGACGGCGGTTCCTCCAGCGCGCTGTTGCTTGAGTTTGCCAATCAACTGCGCGGCAAGACCCGCGACGGCTACAGCGTCTGGCTGGTCTGGGACGACGCCGAGGAGTCGATCAAGCCCGATACGGAGATGCCGTTCGAAGAAGATGCCTTGTATGGAATTACGCACCTGGCGGAGACATGGCAGGCCGATGGAACGCTAAAGAAAATCAAGGCTTTTCTGCTGGCCGATATGGTTGGCGATGCGGACCTGAATATCGAACACGACTCGAATTCAACTCCGTGGCTGGAAGAAGTGGTGTATGAGGCGGCTTCGCGCCTCGGCTATCAATCTCACTTTTTTGGCCGCACCATGGCGGTCAGTGACGATCATCTGCCGTTCGTCAAGCGCGGCGTGCCCTGTGCAGACTTCATCGATTTCAATTACGGCTACAACGACGTCTTCTGGCACACCACACAGGACACGGTGGACAAGTTAAGCTCCAAGAGTCTGGAAATCGTGGGCGGCACCATGCTGGAAACAATCCGTATTCTCGATAAGATGGAGCCGCTGCCGCCGAAGTGACCTGCGGCGGCGTTCACTTTCAAATCTAGCCGGAGTACCGGAATTCTTTGCTGCGGTTCTGGATTCTCTTTAATGTTTTCGCGGTGGGCTTGCTGGTGCTGGACCTGCTGGTCCTGCACCGGCGGGGGCGCGCGATGCGCTCCGGCGAAGCTCTTGCCTGGAGCGGCGGCTGGGTGAGTCTGGCCGCCGGGTTCGCGGTACTCATGTTCTTCTGGCAAGGGCGGCAAGTCTCGCTGGAATTCGTCACCGGCTACCTTCTTGAACTTTCCCTCAGCGTGGACAATCTGTTTCTCTTTCTCGTGATCTTCCGCTACTTCGCGGTCCCCGAGCAGCTTCAGCGCGGAGTCTTGTTTTGGGGAGTGCTTGGCGCATTGCTCATGCGGGGCGTATTCATCGTCACCGGCGTGCGGCTGATCAGCCACTTCCACTGGCTCCTGTATTTGTTCGGCGCGCTCCTTGTCTATAGCGGCATCCGGCTGGGTATTTCGGGCGAGCACAAGGTGGATCCGTCAAGAAGCGGAGTGGTGAAATTTCTGCGCCGCCTGGTGCCAGTGACGGATGAATATCGGGGAGGGAAGTTCTTCGTCACCGGCTGGAAGGGAAACTCCGGCCTCTACGCCACGCCGCTCCTGATTGCGCTGGTGGTGATCGAAACGACTGACTTACTTTTCGCCGTCGATTCCATTCCGGCGGTGTTGTCGGTGACGCTGAACGCGTTTATCGCCTACACCTCCAATGTGTTCGCGATTCTGGGCCTGCGATCGTTGTACTTTGCGGTCGCCGGATTGATGAAGGTTTTTCGCTTTCTTCATTTCGGCCTGGCGCTGGTGCTGATTTTTGTCGGTGTGAAGATGATTATCAAAGATTATTTTGTGATATCGACGCCCGTCACATTGAGCGGGATCGCAGGGTTGCTCGGCGTGTCCATCGTGGCCTCGATCATGTTCCCCAAGCAAGACGCGGAATCGCCGGCCTAAATAAATCGCACGCTGTCGCCCTTGATCACGGAGTGTTTCAGGAACTTTTTATCGTCGCGCCCGGGATAATCGATCCGATAATGGGCCCCGCGGCTTTCCTGGCGAGCCAGGGCCGACCGTGTTACCAATAAGGCTGTGGCGTGAAGGTTCGCCGCTTCAAACGACCGGCGCGTGCGCGGATGGCCAACTCTGGGAGCGAGCCCTTCCAGTAATTTCACTGTTTCCTGCATTCCCGGACGCATCCGCACCACGCCCACGTTCTTCCACATGGCGGCTTGCATCTGCCCGATCAACTCCTCCAGTCCGGCATCCACCGGCCCATTCTGTGACGCGGCTTTTTTTTCGCGAATTGCAGTCCGGGGCGCGATCTTTAACTCGTTCTGCATCGCCTTTCCGGCACGGGCGCCGCAGACCAAGCCTTCCAGCAGAGCGTTGCTGGGAAAACGATTCGCACCATGAACCCCGGTACAGGCAACTTCACCGGCGGCGTAAAGTCCGGCCAGGCTGGTTTTTCCGTTCATGTCCGCGCGCACGCCCCCCATGGCAAAATGCGCGGCCGGACGCACCGGTATCAAATCTTCGGTGATGTCGAGATTGTGCTTCATGCAGGTTTGATAAATCCGCGGGAACCGTTTTTGAACAGACGCCGAGTTCAAATGGGTCAGGTCCAGGTAGACGAAGGGATCCTTTGCGCGGCTGATTTCCATTTCATGAACGATGGCGCGCGATACGACATCGGCAGGAGCGTTTTCCGCTTCGGGATGATACTTTCGCATGAATCGATCGAGTTCGATATTGCGGAGAAAAGCGCCTTCGCGCCGCAGCGCTGGCGAGAGTGGAAAACGGGGAGCATTTTTAACGTAGAGCGCCGTCGGGCAGAACTGCACGAACTCGAGATCGCTGAGTTCCGCACCCGCGCGGAATGCCAGGGCGATGCCATCGCCGGTAGCACCGTCAGGATTGGTGGTGTTGCCGAAAACCCGTCCCAGCCCTCCCGTTGCCAGCAGAACGGCGGAGCAGTTGATCTCCTCGGGCAATCCTTTATCAGTGATGACCGAGACGCCATTTACGCGTTCATCATCCCGCAGCAATTCCGCGGCGAACTGAAACTCGCCTACCGACAAAGTCTTGAGCGTTTGGGCCTTTGACCAAAGTTGTCGCAACACCTCGGCGGCGGCGGAATTGCCCGGTGCTCGTAAGACGTGGCTGTGGCGGTAAGATGGTTCACTCTCGAAACTCATTTTTGCGAACGAAGAGGAGCGCCCCGCCCAGGAAATCAGCTCCTCGATTCGTTCTGCGCCTTCCTCGATCACGATCTTCGCCGCTTCCGGAGAGGCCAGGCCATCGCCGGCGACCAGGGTGTCCTGCAAATGCAGGATGACTTCTTCTTCGTCGCTGAGTGGGACCTCCGCGAGGCGTGGGGGAGCTTCCGTCTTGGTCAGGAGCAACACGCGTCCCGCGGCGGCCAGGTCGATCGCGGCCCGCAGGCCGGCGACTCCGGCGCCAATCACAATGAAATCGGTCTCGGCTGGAAGACCCTTCATGAATCGGAGAATGGTATCACTTTGGGGGCATGTGGAATCAACCGGGAACTCCTATACGCTATGATGGGAATTCCTATGGCGCAGGTGACCATCCACGTGCAACCCCGGCCCTATCAGGCGCGCATTGAAAATGGGCTGCTGGTCCGTTCCGGCGCACTCCTGGCCGAACTGCTTTCGCGGGCCAGCCAGGTGTTTGTGGTCACGGCGGCCCCGGTTTACCGCCGTTGGGGTGGAAAGCTGGTCCGTTCCCTGAATGCCGCCGGATTCAAGCCGCAAGTCATGCAAATGCCGAATGGCGAAGCGGCGAAGAAATTGGCGGTAGTGGAGAAATTGGCCGAGAAACTGGTGAAGCTCGGCGCAGACCGCCAGGCGGTTTTGATTGCCCTGGGCGGCGGCGTGGTGGGCGATGTCACCGGCCTGCTGGCTTCTTTGTATATGCGCGGGGTGGAATTGGTGCAGATTCCCACCACGGTTCTGGCGCAGGTGGATGCGTCCATTGGCGGAAAAACGGGTGTTAACCTCGGGGCGGGGAAAAACCTGCTGGGGACGTTTTATCAACCTCGCGCGGTGCTGATTGATCCGGAAGTTTTAAGGACGCTGCCCAATCGAGAGTTTCGTGCCGGTCTGTATGAGGCGCTTAAATGCGGAATTATTGGGGATTTGGATTTATTTCTGCGCTTCGAGCAAAAGCGCATGCAGATTTTGAAACGGGACCCGCACGAAATCGAGGGCGTCATTGCACAATCGGTGAAATTGAAAGCGGAAGTCGTTTCGGCCGACGAGCATGAAGGCGGCCTGCGGCGGGTGCTCAATCTGGGCCACACCATCGGCCACGCGCTTGAAGCGGAAACCGGGTATACGACGCTGCTCCATGGCGAAGCGGTCGCCTGGGGCCTGATTGCGGCAACCAACATTGCGCTCACCGTTGGGCGTACGGACAGCATCACGGCGGGCCGTATCGCCGATGCGGTGCTCAGCCTGGGCAAACTGCCTGAAATCAAAGTCAATCCGGCGAAAATTCTGGCCCGTCTACAGTGCGACAAGAAAACACAGGGCGGAGTCGTGCATTTTGTGCTGCCCCGGGAGATCGGAAAGGTCGAAGTGGCCGCCGATGTTCCCAATAACGTGGTCATTGGGGCCGTGGAAGAATTGCGCCGGCTCTCGCGCGGCGGGTGGGGGAAGTGAAGGCGGTAGTCGGAGCCTCACCGGAAGGAGCAACCGACCCGCGTTCGGCCGCGCGCTCGGTGCGCGAGATGTTCACCTCCATCGCGCCTCGTTATGACCTGCTCAATCATGTATTGTCGTGCAACATCGACCGCTTGTGGTGGCGGCGGACGGCGCGGGCGTTCTCGCACATTCTTTGCGGACCCGGTTCTCGCGTGCTCGATCTTTGCTGCGGCACCGGCAACATGGCCTTCGCCCTGCAAGAACGAGCGAAGGCATGCAATCCGGCAATTCTAGGTGCCGATTTTTCCCACGCCATGTTGCAGCGGGCACGGTCCAAATCAGAGCGCGGAGAGAAAAAAAATCCGCGCTGGGTTGAGGCCGATGCGCTCACGCTTCCGTTCCCCGATGAATATTTTTCGCTGGTCACGTCGGCGTTCGGATTCCGCAATCTCGCCGACTACGATGCCGGCTTGCGCGAGATCGTGCGCGTGCTGCGGCCGGAGGGGGAATGCGGCATTCTCGACTTCAGCGAACCGAAAGGCGCAGTGGGGCATCTTTATCGCTTTTATTTCCGCCGGATCCTGCCGAAAATCGGTGCGGCAATCTCGGGAGTGAGCGGCCCATATTCCTACCTGCCAATGTCGGTCGAACGTTTTCCTGAACCGCAGGAGATGCTGGACCGCATGAGGCGTGCCGGTTTCCGCGAAGCGACGTGGACGCCCTACACATTCGGCATTGCGGGGCTGTATCGCGGAAAGAAATAGAGCGCTGCCCGCAAACATCGCGCAACGAGTCGCCCGGCAATTATCAGGATCAACGCGTCTTCAAACCGGCCGCTACTTTAAAGAACGTGCCCAGAGGGTTGCGGTTCGGGGCGCTTCCGGCGGTGATTGCAGCTCCAGTTTGGGGCAGCCTTGAGTTGTCAGGGAAAAGTTAAGAACTTGTCAAAACTGCCACCTATTTCCCCGCAGCGCTGCCGGCCGCATGGACAAAGCTGTCGGCAAAGGCGTCGGCAATGGTATACCGCATCACCTTCTCGTAATCGCTGCCCAGGAATTCCTGAAGGCGACCGGTATTCATGAGGTATTCGCCGGTCATGTAGGGCAACGCTTCGGGGGGAATGGCAGAAATCTGCCGCTTCCACAAATATTCCAGCACCAATCGCATGGCCCACTTGCCTGGGACGCGAACCAGTTTTGCCTGGGCCATCTCGATGCATCGGCCCAGGGTAAGCGGTTCGCCCCGGCCGGCTACATTCAAAATCGTCAGCCGCTGGGCCTCGGGATCGCGGTGAAGGAGGTGAACGATCAAACGCGCCATGTCATCGATATGGACAAACTGGATTTTATGATCGAGATATTCCTGCCCGCGTGGAAGCATGGCGGGAAGCCGTTTGCCCTCGCCCCTCATTTTTTCCGCGCGGGCGCTTTTTCCGTTGGGCGTTCCGCGAAACGCGCCGAGCAGATAATTCTCCACGCTGGCTCCCGCGAAAATGTGGGGACGGAGAATGTAGACGCTGGAACCGCGAAGGGCGGGGGCGCGCTGCTGCACTACCTCATCGGATTGTTTCTTGTGAATGGCGTAGGAGAGGGTATGGGCCGCCAGGATGGAATCTTCCAGGGCCGGTTGGGGAAGATTCGACCCGTAGGCCGAAACGCTGCTGACAAAAACAAACTGTCGAATGCCGGAGTCGGCGGTGCGGTTGGCTTCAGTCACGGCCTCCATCACGCGCGCAGTTCCAGCCACGTTGATCTGCCACATGCGCTCGGTATCGAGAACGCCCGTGCGTACGGGATCGATGACAAACGCGAGGTGAATGATGGAGGCGGGGCGCGTGTCGCGCAACAACTCGTAGAGCGCACGCGTGGAGGACTCGTCGCCCACGTCCATGCGCTCGAATTGAAGCGGCGAATCGGCCTGGGGTGGATGCAAATCCACCCCGATCACCGAATAATCATCCAGCATGGGAAGCAATCTGGAACCCAGATTTCCCGAAATGCCGGTGACCACGACAACAGGTTTCGCGTTCCCCATCAGTTGAACTTCAAATTACTGCCGATTCGAAGCCGGCGGCTGTGCCGCGGGCGGCGTCTGCTGAGGCTGCGGCGGATGCGGCAATCCGCGCCTTGGCGGCGGCATCGCTCCCGCCGGCGGTCCCGGAGGCCCAAAGTAGTCTTCGTTGGGCACCGCCTGGAACGAATTCGTGTACTTGTCCATGTCTTCCTTCACGCGTTCGTTCTTGATCTTGTTGTGAATTTCCGTCTGCAATTGCTGATCCAGCGGTAGTTCGTCTTTGCTCACTACCTTGTAGATATAGTGTCCGCCGTTGTCGGTGATCACCTGCGAAACTTCGCCGGCTTTCAGATCGAAGACGGCCGTATGGGCGGAAGGCAACCCTGTGCGGCGGACCTTGGGCAGGTTGACCGTCGGATTGTCGACCTTCTGTCCCGCCGCTTCGAATGCTTCCTTCTGCAGTTTGACGAAATCTTCGCCTGCCGCCGCCCGCTCGCGCAGCGTATCGGCCAGCTTGGTCAGTTCCTGCTCGCCTTGTTCCTGTTTGGTCTTGTCGGCCGCTTCTTTGGCTTTTTGCTGTTCGTCGGTCAGTTTCTGGTCTTTCGCGTCTTCTTCAGGAGGATATTGCTTGTATTTCGGAATGAATAAACGGTCGAGGGAAAACTGCTCGTAGTCCTGGGGGTGATCCTTGTAGTAAGCCTCGATCTTCGCCTGGGGAATCTTGTCGGCTTCGTCGTTCACATGATGTTGAAGTTCCTGACTCAGGACCTGCATGCGGTAGAACTTCATCATCTCCGTGAATCGCTCGCTCTTATCGAGCCCCTGTTCTTTGGCTGCATCGGACAAAGCCATAAAACGAGGGAGTAGCGTCGCCAGTTGCCGCTTTTGCTGAGGGTTCAGCGGGTTCGGTCCCTGTTGCAGGGCTTTGGTCAGCTTTTCGAACTGGGCGCGGGTGATCCTGGTTTCGCAGTCGGCTGGTTTCCGGGCCGCGGCCGTTTTCGCTGTGCCTGTTTTTGCCGCCGTGGCTGTCTTCGGGGCTGGGGCACAGACGCCCTTGATCGTCAGCACAACCGCGTCCTCGGGCAATTCCTTGGGTGCGGGCGGCTTGGCGGCCTCGCCTGCGGCCTGCGGTGGGGCCGGTGAAGCGGCCTGTGCCGGCGGCGCCGGGGTGGCCTGTCCCCAGGCCAGGGCGCTCATGAGCACACACATCAACCAACTCTTACGCATACAAGATTCCTCCAGGATTGGTAGAACAGGAAGTTGGATAAAACACGAACTTAGCATCGTAGCATAGTGATTCGTTCCGTTCACCCCTGGCATCAGCAGAATTGGCGGTCGGCTGTGATTAAACAGGCCTGAGCGTTGAGCAGGCAGCGTTGGAGTAACTGTCACCGCCGCGACGAATTCCTTGGCGAAATTTCTCCGAACGGCGATAATCCGACTATGTCCGGCACGCCGGCCCTTTATTCGCCCAGCGCCATGCGCGCCGAAAAACGCGCAGTGGCGGGAAATTCGGTGATCGCGGCCCTTGTGATTACGGGGGGCAAGATTGCCGTCGGCGTCACTACCGGCAGTTTGGGCATTCTTTCCGAAGCGGCGCATTCCGCGCTGGATCTGGTGGCGGCCCTGCTGACCTTCTTCTCGGTGGGGGTTTCCGACAAGCCGGCCGACGCCGACCATCAGTACGGTCACGGCAAAGTCGAGAATTTTTCTGCCTTCGTGGAAACCGGGCTTCTCCTGATCACCTGCGCCTGGGTCATCTGGGAAGCGGCGATGCGGCTTTTCTTTCGCCGCGTAGACGTGGAACCGTCAATCTGGGCCTTTGCGGTCATGATTGTTTCCATGGGCGTGGACTGGTGGCGTTCGCGTTCGTTAGGAAGAATCGCTACCAAGTATGACAGCCAGGCGCTGGAAGCGGATGCACTTCACTTTTCAACCGACGTTTGGTCGGCGGGCGTGGTTGTTCTGGGCCTGTTGCTGGTGCTGTTAGGGCGCACTTACCAGGTGGACTGGCTCCGCCGGGCCGATCCCATTGCCGCGCTCTTCGTGGCCGGCGTCATTGTTACGGTGAGCTGGCGGCTGGCGCGGCGCACCGTTGATGCGCTGCTGGATGCCGCGCCGACCGGTGTGCGCTCGCAGATTATCGACGCAGTTTCGCGGGTGGATGGCGTGCTTGAAATCGGGCGCGTCCGCATCCGGCGGGCGGGCAATCGCTACTTTGCCGATCTGGCGGTTGGACTGGCGCGCTCGGTCACGTTTCAGCGGTCCGAACAACTGGTGGAGGCCGTGACCGCCGCGGTGCACAACATTCTTCCCGATGCCGACGTAACCGTCCAACCGCTGCCGCGCGCGCAGCGTTCCGAAAATATCTTTGACCGAATCCGCGCCGTGGCCGCGCGCCACAACCTGAACGTACACGACATCAGCGTGCAGGACCTTGCCGGCCAGTTGCACGTGGAGCAGCACGTGGAGCTGGATGAACGCAAGACCTTGAAAGACGCCCACGATCAGGTGACCGAGCTGGAAGCCGACATGCGCCGCGAAGTGCGGGAAATATCCGACATTCTGACCCACATCGAGAGCGAACCCGCCACCATCGAGGCCGGCGACCGTATCATCCGCAATCCCGAACTCGAACAGCGTTTGAAAGATATTGCGAAGAATTTTCCCGAGATCATCGACATGCACGACGTGCAAATCAAGCAGGTGCGGGGCAGACTCTATCTTTCCTGCCACTGCACTTTCCCGGACGAACTCTCGCTGGCCCGCGTGCACGACATTCAGACGGAGCTGGAAATTCAATTCAAACAGGCCGCCCCTGAACTTTTCCGCGTGCTGATTCATCCAGAACCCAGCACCGACAATCGCCGGTAAGAACTGGAGAAGACAGAATGAGCAGCGCTCGCGCAACCTGGATCGAGAACTTTCGTTTTGAGGCCGCCGCAGGGAGCGGCCACGCCATTATCGTGGACGGCGATCACGCCAAAGGAAACTCGCCCATGGAGCTTGTCTTAATCGGCTTATGCGGTTGTACCGGCTATGACGTGGTCTCGATCCTGAAGAAAAAACGCGAGCCGTTCACCAGCCTGGAAATCCGCGCCGAAGCCGAACGCGCAAAAGATCCTCCGCAGGTCTTTACCAAAATAAAACTGACCTATCGTATCGGCGGAAAAGTGGCGCGCAAGTCGCTGGAAGACGCCATTCGGCTGTCGAAAGAGAAATATTGTTCGGTTTCAGCAATGTTGGAGAAGACGGCAAAGATCACTACGGAAATCGAATTTGCCGGCGAGTAAGCTTTTCCGCCTTGACCCGCTCTCGCTGCTTGCTTGATCATCGAATCGGTTTCCGAGGCTCCGATCTCAATTTCAAGACCAGCCCATCCTCTGCGCGGTTATTTTCTTATCGGCTCGGCGGCCTTTTTGTGGGGCGTTTCGGCGGTCATGGGCCGCGCCGTTTTTACCGGCAGGCTGGCGTTAGGCCACGAGAAGCTTCAGCCGATTGATCCCCTCATCCTGTCGCAAACGCGCACCACTTTCTCTTTACTTGTGCTGCTTCCGATTCTGCTGGCCCGAGGAGGCTGGCGCCGGGTAGTGCTTCCCCGGCGCTACCTTGTGCAATGCCTGTTTCTGGGAACGCTGGGAGTTGCGGTTTCGAATTACTTCTATTACGTTGCCATCGATCGCATCAACGTCGCCACGGCGATCATCGTCCAGTACAGCGCTCCGGTGTGGGTTTTGCTTTACGTGGTGGCGCGCGGGCAGCAAAAGCTCACCGCACAGAAAATAATTGCCGTTGTGCTGGCCATCGCGGGGAACGCTTTGGTGATTGACTTGTACCGGGCCGCGATTTCGGGCGCGGGCCTGCGCCTGGATGCGTACGGCCTTATCGCCGCTCTCGTAGCCTCGTTTTCGTTTGCGTTTTATAACGTGGCCGGGCACGGGATACTCGCTCGTCATGACCGCTGGCGAGTGCTGGCGTGGACCCTGGCCTTTGCTGCGGCGTTCTGGTTGATCGTAAACTCGCCTTCGAAAATTATCGCCGCGCACTATACTCCTGCCCAATGGGCTTTCCTTTTTGTCTTCTCCATGATCTCGGTGCTGGGAGCCTTCTCGCTTTATTTCGCGGGGCTGCAATATCTGGAACCCACCCGGGCCATCATCGCCAGTTGCATGGAGCCGGTATTCTCGATTCTGCTGGCCGCGCTGCTGCTGGGCGAGATTGTGCGTCCACTTCAGGCATGCGGCATATTTCTCGTGCTGGCCGCGATTGTTATTGTGCAGCGCCCGGAAAAGCCGTTATCCGGGGAGAGTTTGGCAGTCGAGCCGATGGAATGACTCGTCAGAGATGAGCCGGGTGGAAAAGGAGTGTTGGCGCTTTTGGTTCGCGCGCCGGGTTTGACAAATTTTTGACTACCGCCGGGGAATATTCTCATTAGCCTGATGTTGTTACCTGCGTGGTAGCAATGTCCTGGCCAAGGAGTGGTTATGAGATTTCCGCGGGCCGCTGCAAGTATGTTTTTTATTCTGAGCTTCCTGACGCCTTGCTTCGCCCATCACATGGCGGTCGTGGTCAACAAAGAAAATAATGTCGGCAATATGAGCGCCGCGCAACTGGGGAAAATTCTCCGCTCAGAACTGAAGAAATGGCCTGATGGCAAGGGCGTCATTGTTATTCTGCACAGCGATTCCGCCGGCGAAACCGAGACGCTCGAGCATTTGATCAAGATGAGTTCGGCGGAAGTGAAGGCGCTGGTGGCCGCGCATAAGGACACCATGGTCGTGGTGGACTCCGACTCCGATGTGCTGAAGGCCGTGCGATCCACGCCCGGAGCCATCGGCCTGGTAGAACTGCATTCAGTCGACAACAGCGTGACTGTGGTGCGCGTGGATGGCAAGCTGCCCATGGAGTCAGGGTATTTGCCGCATTGAGATTCGAGAAGTCTGTGTTTCAGGCCTTCCGACTGAGCCGCAGCAGGTGGAAGTATCGTCTCGCTTTCCTCACGTCTTTTGCGATCTGCTCGCGCAAGGCGTCGACGGAGGGGAATTTGATTTCATCCCGCAGGCGATTTAGGAAGCAGATTTCCACTTCGCTTTCGGGCGTGAGTTCAATCTCGTGGAAATTCAGCAGATGGGTTTCGATGGCGAATGAATCGGCGCCGAACGTCGGACGGTTGCCGACATTCGTCACCGATTCGAAGCGTTCTTCTGCAACGCGCGTGCAGGTGATGTAAACGCCATCCTTGGGAACCAGTTCTTCATAGCGCGCGAGGTTGATGGTCGGGACGGTATATTTCGAGCCGAGTCCGCGGCCTCGCCCGGGATTGCCGAGGATGCAAAACGGCCGCGCCAGAAGATGCCGTGCCCGGCTGACCCGGCCCTCAGCGATCAGCTTGCGAATGTGTGTGCTCGAAACCGGCTCGCCCCGCAACTTCTCCTCTGGATATACGATGACGTCGAATCCCATTTCCTGTCCCAGATGGGCCAGCATATTCGTATCGCCGGCGGCCTTGTGACCGAAACGGAAGTTGTAACCTTCATGTACTTCACGCGCGTGCAGCTTGCGTTTCAGAATGCGCTCGACAAATTGCCGCGGCGTCATCAGAGAAAGATCGCGCCCGAAAGGCAAAATCAGGACAGCATCAATTCCAGTTTGGGCGAGCAGACGCAATTTCTCTTCGCCTGGCGTCAGCAGTTTCAGGCCGGAATCCGGCCTGAGAATGCGGGCCGGGTGCGGCTCAAAGATGACAGCGATTGCTCTTGCCCCGCTGCCTTGGGCGCGGCGTACGATTTCCGCCAGCACGTGCGCGTGGGCCCGGTGCACGCCGTCGAAGTTTCCCACGCTCACCAGCGAGGGGCCGAATCCGGCGGGAACATCTTCAAGTTTGCGGAAAACCTGCATCGTATCGGAGTGCACAACCGCCGGGAGGCTGCGCTTCGTTAGAAGGGCTCTCTGCGCTCCCGGCGGCGAATCGGTTGTTTCAGATCTCAAATTCCAGCTTCAGCCCATCATGCGCCAGCCGCACATGCGCGGGCAGGGCCGCATTGGTCGCTTCGTGGCCCAGATCGTGGCAAATGTGCGTGAAAAAAGCCCGCTTCGGCTTGAGACGGTCGACAATGCGCAGCGAATTTTCCACGGTGGAATGCGTGGGGTGCGGCTTGTGCCGCAGGGCGTCAAGAAACAGAATGTCGAGCCCTTCCAGCTGCTGAAATGAAGCTTCCGGAATTTCGCTGTGATCGGTGAGATAGGCCGCGCCGCCGAAACGGAAGCCATAAATTTCAGTTTCGCCGTGAATCAGCCGAACCGGTTCAAAGCGCGCGCCAAACAAATCCACGGGCCCATCGATGGGATGAAGCTCCAGCAGCGGCAATCCGCCATATTTGTAGTTTGCGTCGAAAATATAAGAAAACATTTTACGCAAAAATGCGGCCGCGTCGGGGCGGGCGTAGAGCGGCAACTTTCCCGGTTTGTGCATGTAGCTTAACGGCCGAAGGTCGTCGATGCCGAGAATGTGATCAGCGTGCGTGTGGGTGTAGAAAACCGCGTCCAGGCGTCCTATGCGCTCGCGAATGGCCTGCGAATAGAAATCCGGGGAAGTATCGATCACAACGACCTTGCCCGCATACTCGATCATCACCGAAGGACGCGTGCGGCGGTCGTGGGGATCGCTGGAGTGACATACAGAGCAATCGCAGCCCAAGGTCGGCACGCCCATGGAGGTTCCGCTGCCCAACACCGTGAGCGTCGCCTTCATGAACGAACCTTCACAATTTCTGATGGGATCGAAACCGTCATCTTCTGCCGGTTCCAGGGCCGCCGGTACCAGCCGCCGCTCCCGGCTGCGGAGGCCGCGCCAGGGCGTTGGTCACCTCCACATAAGCCATGCGCACTTCATACAGGCTGTTTTGAAGGAAGTTCTCTTCCCGCGGGGTGAGGTTGCCCTTCGTCTTCTCCGCCATGAGCGAGAGCGTGTCGATGGTCTGGCGGGCGCCAATAATGTCGAGGCGCGGCTGCTCGCCCTGCTGATGCATTAATCCAAGCTGCAACATAGCGGTCATGTAAAGCGAAGCCAGAAAGCGCTCGAAGGTCATCTCCAAGTCTTTGGCCGAGCCGCCGTTGCGCTCGACTTCAGAATCGAGTTCCTTCGAGGAAGCGCGGTAAGCATCGGCTTGCGCTTTTTGCTCGGCGGTCGTGGGAGCGGGAGGCACGTTCAGATCGGGGGCGTTCACAGTTGCCGTGTCGTGCCCACCATTTGTGGGGGGAGGGGGAGCGGACTGAACTGCCGCGCTCTTTTCCGATTCTTCGGGGACATCTTTTCGCAACTCACCGTCTTCTGTAAACAGTCGCCGGTCGGTCACGGTAAAACCAGAATTATTTTTCTTTTCGGCCATCGCGATTTCCTTGTTGCACGTCGGCTATCAGTTATGCAAAACGGTTTCTGGGATGGATTCTTGTGACGTTCCTGTGATGGGAAACTGCGCCACCTTCGCCGGGACTCCCGCTACTTGGACTTCTCGTCCGGGCATGCCGGCTTCGCGGCGAATATAGCCCAGCGCCAGGACCTGTTTTTCTGCGGTCGGGATTGCCGCCACGCTGGTGATTTCGCCGACTTCCTTCTCGCCGGCGAAAATCCTGGCTCCGGGCGAAACGAGACTCTCGAGAAGAAAGCCGGTGAATTTGCGGTGCACGCTGCCACGGGAACGAATCCGCTCCACGATCTCCTGCCCGATATAACATCCTTTATTGAAATTGAGCGCCTGCGCCTGCTCCGTTTCCTGGGGCAGATCGCGCTCGCGGATGTCGACGCCGTATAGCGGAACTCCGCCGGCAATGCGGTTCACGTCGAGTACTTCGCTGCCTACGGGCGTGGCGCCCGCCGCGATCAGGGTTCGCCAGGTCGTTTCCACGTCCTTAGGCGGCAGAATAATCTGATATGAATTTTGGCCTTCAACGCGAATTACGGTGCATTGCACGCAGCCGCAGTCACAGTCGCAGGTGGCCGAGGCCATCTGCAAAAAATTTAAGCCCGGGAAATTGATTCCCACTCGCTGCAGGAGTTCGACCGACTGAGGGCCCGAAATGCCCAGGGCCGTCCACTGCTCGCTCTCGTCGGTCACTTCCACGTCATCCATGATGATGTAGTGATCGAACGCGGCCATGATCTTTTCCACCTGGCTGCGGTCGGTTTCCACCATCAAAGAATCCCCCACATTGAATACAAACATATCGCCGAGAATGTGACCTTGTGGGTTGAGCAGGAAGGCGTAGACCCCGTGACCGGCGGCCAGATCGCGCACATTGTTAGTGACCATTCCATTCATCCAGCGCACCCGGTCGGCGCCTCTGACATGCAACTGAGCACGGAAACCGAGATCATAGATGGCGCATCCATGGGAAAACGCGGCATACTCGGCTTCAGGCGAGGAAAAAGCGGCAGCCACCGTGGAGCCCCGGTATTCCGCCTGTCGCGGCGTGCTTATTCGCTGTTGGAGTGGGGTAAGCGCCATTCAACTGGTTTGATTATAGCGAAGCTTCCCGAGATTCAGCCCTGCGCTGGAGCTAAGTGTCCTTGGGGACGCGGCGGACTTTGTGATAACTTTCAGCCGTGGACGCAAGAAAATCGGCAAAGAAACGTATCGCCGTCATTCCCGGCGACGGCATAGGGCAGGAAGTGATTCCGCAGGCTTTGAAGGCCATCCGGGCGTCTGGGGCGGAGGTAGAAACTACGGAATTCGACTGGGGCGCGGATCGCTATCTTCGTGACGGCGTCACCGTTCCTCCCGATGGATTCGCCATGCTGGGCCGCGATTTCGACGCGATCCTGGCCGGGGCCTTCGGCGATCCTCGCGTTAAAACCAATATTCATGCCAAGGAAATTCTACTGGGCATGAGGTTCAGAATGGACCTGTACGCCAATGTGCGGCCGGTGCGTTTGCTCGATTCGCGATTGTGTCCGCTCAAAAATGTCGAGCCTAAAGACGTCGATTTCGCCGTCATCCGCGAAAATACCGAAGGCGTTTATACCGATGCCGGAGGCGTTTTCAAGCAGGGAACTCCCGATGAAATCGCCACCCAGGAAGACATCAACACGCGAAAAGGGGTGGAGCGGATTATTCGTTATGCCTTCGATTACTGCGAAGGCCACACCAAGGTCGACGGCTCGCCGCGCAAAAGCGTTCTGATGTGTGACAAATCCAACGCCATGACTCATGCCGGCGGCTTGTGGCAGCGAGTATTCAAGGAAGTGAGCGGCGAATTTCCGCAGATCACAGCCCAGCACATGTACGTTGACGCGCTGTGCATGCAGATGGTGCGCGATCCGCGACAGTTCGACGTGATCGTGACCAATAACATGTTCGGCGACATCATTACCGATTTGGCCGCGGGACTCCAGGGCGGGCTGGGGATGGCGGCGAGCGGAAATATTCACCCGGGAAAAACTTCCATGTTCGAGCCGGTCCATGGCTCGGCGCCGCCGATCGCTGGAAAGAATGTAGCGAATCCGTTCGGCGCGATTTTGACCGCGGCCATGATGCTGGCGCATGTAGGGCTTGCGCGGGAAGCGGAGAAAATCGAAGCTGCGGTGCTGGAAGCCGTCCGCGCCGGGAAGGGAACTCAGGACATTGGAGGTTCCCTGGGCACGCGCGAAACGGGTGCTTGGGTCGCCGAGTGGATCGCGCGCGCCTAGAATCCATTATTTATTATCTATTTGTTATGCCGAGGTCTATCGTTATGCCGAGACCTTTGAGATCGGTTGTCGACCATTTCATGCGGTCGGGGGTGTCTACTCCCCGGCCGGCTTTGCGGTGGCGGCAGTCGCCTCGAACTCCTCTGCCATCCAATGCTGCAATGCAGTCATGTTCGCAGGGCGTCCGAGAAAATTCTTGACCAGATCATTGGCTGACATAGAACCGCCCGGCTCCAGCACCACGCGCCGGTATTTCGCCGGAGCCTCACCGGCCAGCAGGTTGGCGCGATCAAACTGAAGAAAGAAGTCTTCGGCAATCACCTTGTCCCATAAATATGTGTAGTAGGCGGATGAATAGCCTCCAAGATGGCCGAATGACGCCCACATGTGCGTATCCGGTGTGGGCTTAAATAACGTGTAGCTGCGAGAGTCGTCCATGGTCACGGAGTCAAGGTTCACGTTGCCTGGTTTGGTCTTATAAATGTCATAAGACATCGCTGTGAATGAATTCTGGCGATCCACCCATCCTCCGCGTCCGAACGCGGCCGCGCGGTTCATGCGTTCCACCAGTTCCGCGGGAATCGGGTCGCCGGTCTTGTAGTGCCGCGCGAATTTGGCCAGCACCTGCGGACTGCGAATCCATTCCTCGAGCATCTGTGAGGGAGCTTCCACGAAATCGGATTCCATCGTGATTCCGCTCACGCCCGCCCACTGCTGCTGGCCGCCCAGAATGTGGTGCATCAGGTGGCCGAATTCGTGGAAGAAGGTTTCCACGTCGCCGTAATCCATGAGGCCGGGATCGTCTTTGGTGGGGACAGGGAAGTTGCAGACCAGGATCGCTTCCGGCAATTGTTTCCCGCGAATTCCATCCAGCACCGGCGCCATCTCGGCGTGGCTGTACTTGCCCGGGCGGGGATGCATATCGAGATAGAAACGGCCGATCGGCTTTCCCCCATCGAGAACGATCCAGGTTTCGACCGAGGGATCCCATGCCGGGACGTTCGGTTCCTGCTGGAAGCTGACATGAAAAAGATCGGAGGCGGAATCCAGAATGCCCTGCTTTACCTGATTGAACGGGAAATACGGGCGAACGGACTGCGAGTCGAAGTTGTACTTGCTGCGCCGGACCAACTCGGAAAGATAGCCGCGCTCGTAATCCCAGATTTCGGCCGCATTGGGCTCGGTTTTCCGCTTTTCCTCCAGCAGCATGTCAAATTCTTTTTGCGCCAGCGGGCGCGACGCGTCTTTCACCTCCTTGATGAAATCGGCAATGTTCTGGCCTTTCACGATCATTTTGTCGGCGGCATTGTAGTCGGCCCAGGAGGAATAGCCGAGCAGGGTGGCAATCTCGTAGCGCGTATTGAGCAGGCTGGTGAGCACTTCCTGGTTCTTGGGATACGCGCGGGTGGTAAAAGCGATGTTCATGCGGCGGCGAAGATCCGTGCTTTTGGCGAAATTAAACACGGGCAGCGCGTCGGGATAATCCGTGGTGAGGCGAACTTTTCCGTTGGCGTCGGGCTTGTGGCGGTCGATGTAATCCTGGGGCAAACCCTCAAGTTCCGCAGGGGTGGCTTCAATTTCCTTCTTTCCGTCGGAAATGTTGCGATCAAACATCGACTGCTCATCGGTGGCCTGATCGTTCAGTTTTTTCAGGCGGGCGCGCGTGGCATCGTCTTTGTCCACTCCGGCCAGGCGGAATTCCAGCAATTGCCGCTGGACGTAGTAGCGGGTTGCCGCGTCGGCTTTGGACAAATCGACTGCGGCCAGCGCGTTGTAGACATCATGATTGAGCGCGATGGCGGTCTGGGCCGCCGTGACTTTGGTCAGCATGGCCGTCGCGCGATCGCGGAATGGCGCGTCGGGATGGACCTGTTCCATCAACCCGGCAAAATATCCGGCCGCGTTGTTTTGGCGCACGGCCTCGTCGTAGGCGATCAGCGTGTTCTCGATCGTGCGCGGACCTTTCACCGCCAACAGTTGATCGATGGAACGTTGGGCGGCGGCCAGCCGGTCGTTCTCGATTTTTTCGAATGCCGCTACATCGGGTTTGCTCGCCCAGAGGGTTGGCTGAGAGACCGCGGCGCTTTGCGCGAAAAGCAGCGCAGAAAATACGATGGGTGCGCACAAGAGTATGACTAAACGCGCCGCCAGCAACATATTTGAAACCTCGTGAGTGGATTTTGAGTGAGCAGGTTTAATGTGACCCATCATTGTTGGTGGGGCAGGGACGCGCTGTCAAGGGCGGCCGCTCGCCCTCAAATAGACGGGCCATGAGAGGTTTGGATAGATTCCGCAATGAGCCGAACGGAACTTAGACAGGAATCAGCGGGTAAAAAAGCGGCCCGGGGATGAAGCTCAGAGTGCTTAGACCCCAACGCTTTGCCGCGGCGCAACCTTGCCATCGAACGCTTCCAGGGAATTCAGAATAATGTTCACAACCGCTTCATCGCCCACGCAGGTATTGAGCATGGCGTGATAGATGGCGCGGTCGGGCCATTCGACGTGAAAGTATCTCTGAATAAAGTCAGCGCGTTCGCGATCGACGGTGTCGACCAATTCACGCGCTTCCGGCTCGGACTTGCCCCGGGAGAGTACGCGCCGTACCTTGCTTTCGCGTGGTGCGTATAAGAAGACTCGGAAGGTATCGCGCCTGCCCCTGAGGAATTGTTGAGAGCCTCGCCCCACAATCACCGAATTGCCCTTTTCTGCCACATGCTCGACCACGCGCTGGGTGATGCGCATGATGCTCTCGCTGTCCACTTCTTTCAACTTGTGCGCGTTGAGGCTTCCCTCGTAACTTCCGCGAAGGAACGACTTGAACAGCCGGTAGTAAAGGGGGTCGTTCTTTTCTTCCCGCACTTCCACCACGGCCTTGGGGCAGTTGGCCAGGCGGGCGATCTCCTCGGTCAGCAACTGGTCCCACAGTTTCCAGCCCAGCCGGTTGGCCAGCTGTTGGGCGATTTCGCCGCCCCCGCAGCCATATTCGCGTTCGATCGTAATGATTCGCACCATCGGAACTGCCCTTCTTTGGCTACACAGGTTTGTTACAGCAGCATTACAACAGCTTGCGCACTATTCTGCCACATGTACCCCGCCGCCGCCGGGGTCGTTTTTCTTCAGGGCGAAGGTCAGGAAAAACATGATGGCGGATAAAACACACAAAACCATGAATGTGTCGATGTAGGAAAGGCTTGCAGCCTCCGCCTGAATCTCGCCGTAAATGCGGGCGAAGGCCTGGCCGCGGGCCGTGTAGGAGCCCAAACCGTTGGTGGCAAGAAAGCGCGTCAATCCCTGGGATATCCCGGCATAAACCGGGTTATCGGGCCGGACGTGTTCGACCAACCGGTATTGGTGGACCTGCGACCGCCGCGCGATCAGCGTGGTCACCATCGATGTGCCCACACTGCTGCCCATATTGCGCATGAAATTTATGATTCCGGCGACGGAATTATTCTTCTCCGCGGGAATTCCGATATAGGCCACCAGAGTTATCGGCACGAATAGAAATCCCAGTCCAATGACTTGCGCGATACGTAGCCATACCGCCGCGTTGAAACTGATCAGCAGGTCGATGCGCTGCGTCGAGTAATACATTGCGATGGAAAGCGAAAGCCAGCCGAACGCGATGAGCCGGCGAGCCTGAACTTTCGTCGTTAGCTGACCCATGATGGGCATTTCGATAAGCAAGACGAGGCCGCCCGCCGACAACGCTATCCCCGCCAGTTGGGCTGTATAGCCGAGCAGGGTTTGCAGAAACTGCGGCATGAGCACCAGGCTGCTGAACAGCATGATCCCCAGCATGAACATCATCAGGCTGGCGCTGGCAAAGTTGAAATTCTTGAACATGCGTACGTCAATGACCGGAGTTTTCTGGTTAAACTCCCAGACCACCAGCGAAATCAGAGCCACGGCGGAAATTACCACCAGCGTCGTAATGAAATGCGATCCGAACCAGTCGTCCTCCTGGCCCCGATCGAGCAGGATCTGAAGACTGCCGACTCCAATCGTGAGCAGCGAGATGCCGATGTAGTCGAGCTTGAGGCCCGCGTTTTTCAGCTTGATGAGATACGGAGGATCTTCCACAAATTTCCGCACCAGGAACCAGGTGAGAATGCCGACCGGAAGATTGATAAAGAAAATCCAGCGCCAGGAATAATTGAAGGTGATCCAGCCGCCGAGCGTGGGCCCGATGGTCGGGGCCATGATGGCGGTGATTCCATAGAGAGCGAAAGCCAGGCCCCGCTGCTGCGGCGGAAAAGTGTCGGCCAGAATGGCCTGGGCCATGGGCTGCAGCCCGCCGCCCCCGGCACCCTGAAGCACGCGGAAAAAAAGCAGAAAGCCAAGGCTGGGCGCGATGCCGCAGAGCAGGGAACTGACGGTAAACACACCCAGGCACGCCATGAAAAATCGCTTGCGACCCAGGGTGCTGGCCAGCCATCCGCTGATAGGCAGGATGATGGCGTTCGAAACCAGATAGGAAGTGAGCACCCACGTGCTCTGATCGTTGCTTGCCCCGAGGTTGCCTGCCATATAGGGCAGCGCAACGTTGGCGATACTGGTGTCGAGCACCTCCATGAACGCGGCCAGGGCCACGACCACGGCGATCAGCCAGGGATTGTACTTGGGCCGCCAGACTTCCGGTTCGGGTGTGGGTGTCGTGCTCATCGCAGGTAAACGTCCGGTACCACGTTCATTCCCGGCCGCAGGCGGCGGTCGCGGTTCTCTCCCGGCTCCAGAACGATTTTTACCGGAATTCTCTGCACAATTTTTACGTAATTTCCGGTGGCATTCTCGGGCGGAAGCAGGCTGAACAGCGGCCCTGTGGCGCCGGCGATGCTATCCGCATGGCCCTTCACCGTGGCGCCGCTGGAGTCGACGTGAATCTCCGCTTTCTGGCCGATCTGCATGTGGCGTAATTGCGTTTCTTTGAAATTGGCTGTGATCCAGACCTGATCGAGCGGCACAACCGTGAGCAGTTGCTGGCCCTCCTGCACGTTCAACCCGACCACGACGGTTTTGTTCACCGAGCCGCTCACGGGAGCCAAGATCTTCGTGTATTGCAGATTGAGTTTTGCCTGTTCCAGCAGGGCGCGCCGTTGTTGAACGTCGGCAATAGCGGCCTGTACGCGCGAGCGCGTGGAAGAAACCTGTTGCGGGCCGGTTTCGGCATAAACGTGATTGGCCCTGGCCTGGGTCAAGCGGCTGCGCGCCTGCTGCACGAACTGCTCGGCCGCGGACTCGTTTGCCTGTGCCGCGGCCACGCTGGCCGTGCTCGATCGCGCCGCGGCCAGCGCCTGATCGTAGATCTGCTGGGAAACTTCGCGCTTATCGACCAGCAATTTATAGCGCTGCAAGTCATCCTGCGCTTTGACGTCATTGGCCTCGGCGGCTTCGAGTTGAGAATGTGCCGCCGCCAGCTGTTTCTGGGCGGCAGCTACTCCGGCGCTGGCGTCTTCAATGCCGGACGCGGTGAAACTTAGCTGGCTCGAACTGTTCACCGAGGTGATGGGGACGGTAATATTCAACGACTTGGCGGTCGCTTCCGCGCTGGCCAGGTTTGCCTCCGCCTGCGCTACCGCGACCTGATAATCGGTAGGATCCACTTCCACCAGAATGTCTCCCTGGTTCACCCACTGGTTGTCATCCACGTTCACTTTGATCACGTATCCCGAGATGCGCGCGCTGACGGGATAGAGGTGAACGTCGACCTGGGCGTCATCGGTTGACTCATAACTGCTCAAGTAGCGCCACAACAGCAGGCCGGCGAATACGGCTACAACCGCGACGATCAGGATAATGAGATTTCTGCGCCCCTTGTTGGCCGGCCGCGCCGGAGGGGTGTTATCTTCCGGCGGCGAGGAGCGCGCCGGGTCATGCGGGGAATCCGTTACGGCAGGAGATGAGTTTTGTTCCGCCATGGTTTAGTTTCCTCGGAAATAATCCTTTACGCCCTGCTCGGCTATGCCCAGGGCGCGAATCAAGGAGATTTTTGCAAAATTGTAGTTGTACAGGCTGGAAATGAATTGTTCGTTGGCGCTGGCAACCGACTCCTGCGACTGCACCACTTCCACGGTATCGGTGACTCCGGCGGTGAAGCGGTCGGTCGATTGAGTCAGGGTCTGTTGCGCCAGGTCGATGTTGCTGCGGGCCACATCCACCTGATCGGAGGCCGACTGCAAGTTAAGCAGCGCGGCCCGGACGTCGGATTCGATTTGTGCTCTCAGGCTTTCCAGCCGCTCGCGGCTCTGTTCCAGGCGGGCGTCTGCTACTTGAATGTCCCCATGAACGCTGTTGCCGGTGAAGATGGGAATGGAAACCGTTCCCTTCACGTCATAAACCTGGGTGGAATTGCCCGGATTATTTCCGCCGGTGCCGTAGTCACCTCCGAACGAAACCGAGGGGAAGTACCCGCCCACTGCGGCTTTGCGGGCGAGTTCGGCTGAGCGGACGTCGGAAAGCGCGGAGCGGTAATCGGCTCTGGATGCGAAGGCGCGCCTCAGGGCGTCTTCGACGGTAATGCCCTGGAACGGGGAATAGGGCGAGGTATCTGTAAAGTCGAATTCCTGGGCCGGCGGCAGGCCGATGACCCGCGCCACCGTGAGTTTCTGGATGGCAAAATTGTTTTTAGCCTGAATCAGCTGCTGTTGACGGGTTTGCAGTTCAACTTTGGTGCGTAAGGCGTCGATGTCGGGCGACGTGCCGGCGGTCACCTGATCGGCCGCCTGGTCGTACAGGGCCTTCGCGGTCTTGACCTGAGCTTCCGCGGTTTCGATGCGCGCCTTGTCGGCGATTGCCTGCAGGTAGGTATAGCCCACGGCCAGTACCACCAAATCATGAGCATCCTGGTAGGTATAACTCGCGGCCTTCCGGTTTTCCGCTGCGGCGCGGCTGGCGTTGATTGCCTTCCAATCGAACAAGGTCTGGTTCAGGGCGGCGCGAACGTCGAAAAAAGAATAAGGACCGATGGCAGGCGAGATATTGAACGCATTCGCAACCGGGGCGAAACCCAGTTGATCGATATTCAGCTTCGAGACCGCGACGTAGGGCGCTGCTGAAACGTGGGGCAGCAGGGAACTCAGTTGCTCCCATTCCTGGCCGCGCGCCGCGCGTACGTCCGCACGCGACAGCAGCAGGCCCAGGTTCTGCTTGAGCCCGCGATTGATCGCATCCTGCAACGAGAGAGGCAGAACTCCCGGAACCAGTTGAGTAGGCACGCTGCTGGCAAAGGAACTCGGCCCGCCGGTCCCGGGAATGGACGCGCCGGGACTGCTCGGGGAGGGAGATATGTCTGTTTGCCCGGAGCAAACGGCGGCGAGCCCGGTCACCAGACCCGCCACTAAAAAACGAAATCTCGGTCGCAAAGAAACCACAAGAGAACCTCCTTGGTTTCGGATTTGTAACGCAATTTGCCGAAAAGGCTTATTCGGCGGGTGAGGCCACGTTGTAATCGGGTCGAGGCGGCGAGCACATGGAATCGAACCAGCGGCTGATATAGATTTCGGCATGACGCTCGCCGCAAAAATGCCGCGCTCCCGCCGCGTTTGCTGTTTCAGTGCTCCAGCGGCGCACGGAGAGTTCCAGGTCTCCACACTGAATCACGAACCAATGGATGGGGTGGCTGGTTTTGGTGCCGCACACCTCGCAGCGGAATTCCTGCATGGTTGTCATAGGCTTTTCAGTGTACGACATGCAATTGCTTGCACAGCACTGCCACTCCGGAGACTCATCGGGGAGCGAACTCGCGGATTCTACATCGAACGCGCCGCATCGCCCACGGTCCAACGACCCAATTCAGTCTCTCTATGATTCCTTTTGCCGGCCGATGGTCGCATAAGAAATTTTGCCACAGCAGGATTTCCGGGGGTTTCATCGCCACCGGCCATGCGCCTGGCGAGACAGAGTGCTCCCAAGAATTCCTCCCTGCCGAATCCCTTTTTCGAAACCCGCCATCAGATGGTAAAGCGAGTTCTGGCGCCGTGAATTAGAAACGGTTCGTTTCGGAACTGAGAAGGAACAGTAACAGAAGAACGGAGACCAACCTGGATGACAGACCTTCGGGACAAGACGGCCCTCGTGACGGGGGCTTCGCGTGGGATCGGGAGGGCCATTGCCCTTGCGCTGGCTAAAAAGGGCAGCCGCGTGATCGTTCACTACGGCAGATCCTCACAGGAAGCGGAATCTGCCCTGATGGCCATTCGCTCACAGGGTGGTACAGGAGACGCGATCGGCGCCGATCTGGCCACCCCCGAAGGCGTAGCCGATCTGGCCGAAAAAGTAGGCGCGACGGCGAAGCATCTGGACGTCGTGGTGCTGAATGCAGGGGTTAGCAAGTCTGCGCTCTTTCAGGACCACACCATGGCCGACTTTGACAATCTCTACGACACAAACGTCCGGGCGCCGTTTTTCCTGGTGCAGAAGCTCTTGCCGCTGTTGCGGGAAGGCTCCATTATCATTGCAGTTACGTCTATCGTGGCCCACTTCGTTGCCGGCAAGCCGGGGCTGGAAAATCCTTCCGTGATTGCCTACGCTTCCACGAAAGGCGCCCTCGATACGCTGGTCAAGAACTGGGCGGCGATGCTTGGTCCCAAGGGGATTCGAGTGAATGCCGTGGCTCCCGGCGTGATCGATACCGACATGTCGAACTTCACCAAGACCGAGGCCGGCCGGGAAACTGCATTGGCCATGCAGGCTCTGAAGAGAATTGGCCAGCCGGAAGACGTAGCCGACGTTGTCGCTTTTCTCGCGTCGGACGCCGCCCGCTGGATCACCGGCGCCAGCATTCCGGTCGACGGCGGATCGAAGCTGTGAGCCGCTGAAGGGCTACCAGACTTTGCACACGTCGGCGGGCGGCTTCACCATGGGCTGGCCCTGCTTGCACGAGAATGCTTCCGCGAATTCGGGCATGTTCACAACTACGCCGTTGATGCGGTATTTCGCGGGCGAGTGCGGATCGGTAATGGCCCTCATGCGTAAGTCTTCCGGACGCTCATTGGCGCAGTCCCATTGCGCAAACCCGATGAAGAATCGCTGCTCCGGGGTGAGGCCGTCGATGGATTGCAGGTTTTTGTCTTTATCTTTCTCTTTCCACGCCATGTAGGCCAGAAGTTCACCGCCCAGGTCGGCCACATTCTCGCCGAGGGTCAGTTTGCCGTTGATATGAACGTCCTCGGTAGCGATGTAACCGGAGTATTGATCGTCAACGCACTTGGTGCGCGCATCGAACTTCCCGCGGTCTTCTTTGGTCCACCAATCTTTTAAATTGCCGTGGGCGTCAAACTGGCTGCCCTCATCGTCGAAGCCGTGAGTTAATTCGTGGCCGACGGTGCCGCCGGTGTTGCCGTAGTTGGGGGCGTCGTCCATCTTGGGGTCGTACAGCGGCGGCTGCAAGACACCGGCGGGGAAGTTGATGTCGTTCATCTGAGGATCGTAATAGGCATCGACGGTCGGCGCTGAAATCATCCATTCCCCATGATCGACGGGTTTGCCGATCTTGTTGATATCGCGGCGGGTTTCGAACACGTGCGTCCGCTCCACGTTGCCGGCAAAATCGTCGCGGACGATATTGACTGAACTGTAGTCCCGCCATTTGTCGGGATAGCCGATCTTATTGCGAATCCCCGCCAGTTTCGCCAACGCCTGTTCCCTGGTAGCCGGACTCATCCAGTCCAGGTTGCGGATGCGCTGTCCCATCGCGTCTTCGATGCGCTTCACCATATCGAGCGTGCTGGCTTTAAGTTCCGGCGAGAAGACTTTGGCGACGTACACCTGGCCGAGGGCCTCGGGCAGGTCGTAATCCACGTATTGCACGCATCGCTTCCAGCGCGGCTGCTGTTCTTTGGCCCCACGCAAATATTTGCGGTAGAAGTCGAAGTTCTCGTCCACAAACTTCGACGAAAGAAAGGGCGACGAGGCGTTCGCCACGTGAAAACGCAGGTAGGTTTTCCAATTGCCAAGCGGCTCCGTGGTCAGCAGCTTGTTGAGTTCCTTCATGAACTCAGGCGCGTCCACGTTGAGAATCGGGAAGTCGGGATAATTCAGGTCTTTGTAGTAGGCGGGCCAGTCGAAGGCCGGGGCCAGCTTGTCCAGGTCCGCGAGTTTCATTTTATGTACGAGTTTGTGGGGATCGCGGCGGTCGACCCGGGTCAGAGAAGCCTTGGCCATTTCCGTTTCGATCCGCATCACAGCCTGGGCGTCTTGTTGCGCGGCCGAAGAATTTTCCCCGAGCAGTTCGAACACTTTCTGCACGTGCTGCAGGTACTTGTCGCGTGTTTCCTTCGACTTGTCGTCGTTCTTGGTGTAGTAATCGCGGTCCGGCATCCCCAAGCCGCCTTGGTCGACATCGGCGATCACTTCTTCCGAGTTGTCGGGGTCCTGGGTTGAGCCGGCAGAAAACAGCGCCGATCCCAGCGAGTAACGCGAAAAAGTGAGCTGAATGCGCGCCACCTCGGCGGTGAGTTCCTTAAGGGAGCCGATCTGAGCAATTCCATCAAGTTGGGACTGAATCGGTTGAACGCCGTGTTTCTCCACCGCGCTCTCATCCATGCAGGCGGAATAGAAGTCGCCGATTTTCTGCGTGACGGCGTCGCGCTGCGGGTTCGGATCGGCCGCCTGCTCCAGCATGCCCCGCAGAAATAACAGATTGTCCTGATACAGCTTTCCATATACCGACCATGAAGCCTGATCCGGCGGGATGGGGTTGTTCTTCTGCCATCCTCCGCAGGAGTATTGGTACAAATCCACGCAGGGATCCACGGACTTGTCCATCGAAGGAATATCGAGGCTCGGTGTGTACGGCAGGACCGGCTGTGCGGTTTGGGCGCTGGCCGCGGGCAGGGCGAGTACCAGGAGCAGGATCGACAGGTATGCGCGCATATTCACCTTGGACGAAAAGTCAGAGGAAATGTAACGGCAAGCCATACTATCGAACGCCCGCCGGAGGGAGCAAGAATCGACCCGGGGCGCGGAGGATACGCGGGCCGCTTACGCGTCCGCGAAATTGTTGTTGCCGAATTTGTAACGATCAGCCCTTCTCCCGCACAATCTCTTATCGTTTCTTTCTTTCACCCGGAGAACAACAAACTGTTGCGTAACGCCACTTCGCCACATACAAGCGGCCACAGCGTCTGAATGAGTTCACTTGTTACAGGTCGCTTGAAAAAGTGACTAGCTTTGAGCTAGCACGCATCGTATCTTTCACCAACTCGCGGTTTTTCGCAAAGACCTCGGGAAATGTTCCGGGGCCATGATCCAAAAAAGATCGGAAGGAAAGCTCGGGTCGCGCAGCCAGCCGCTCCAAGGCGTTTCTGCACTTGGGGAAATGCCTGTCCGGCACCCGGGTCCCAGGAATCCTTCGGCCCGGAGATTAGTATGCGAACCAGCGCCGCTCTCGTGGTGGAACAACTTGAACCTGGCGAACACCAGGTGCAGCAGGTTTTGCGCACGTTGACAGGGCTTATCGAAGCCGCCAATCGAATGCGGGGCTTGCCGCCGGCCGCGACAGATTCCCCCGAAGAAGTGCTCGTGGACACCGAAGTGGATGGTTCACGCTATCTTCTGCTGCGCATGCGCCGGGCGCACGGAAATCGGGTGCAGCTTAGCCCACGCGAGCAGGAAATCGTGCGCATGGTGGCGAAAGGACATCCCAACAAAGTGATTGCCGACGTGCTGAACATCAGCTCGTGGACGGTCTGCACGCATCTGCGGCGTATCTTCGCGAAACTCGGCGTTGGATCGCGCGCGGCCATGGTGGCGCAGTTACTGGAAATGGGCGTGCTCGGACCCGAACATCACGTGCCCATCGCACCCAGAGGGACCTGCTAGAGAGTTACTAAGTCATGTGGGGCGGCTGCGGCAACCGTCGGCACAAATGAAAGCCCAGCAGGCTGGCGGCCTTTTTCACAGGTGATATTCCGATTCAGCCACCTGCGGGGCCGGTTCACGAGGAACCGCGGCAGACTTCTCGATTGAAACCCCGTTGAGATGCGGACGGACAACCGACCCCGGCCTTCGCCGAAATAACCGCGTGGCATTTCCGCCGAGGATCATGGATTCCTGTTCGCCCGGCAAGCCTAACAATTGGATTTTATGAAGTTCCAGGCGCGGATGCGTCCACGGCCCATCCGACCCGAACAGGATTTTGCGCGCGCCTGCGGCCTGGACTGCCTGAACCAGATAATCGAACTGCCGCACCGCAGAAGTATCGGCATAAACGTTGGGATAGCGCACCAGCTGATAAATGACCTGCTGATGCGCTTTCCAGTCATCGGTAAAGCTGCCCAGGTGGGGAATGATGAAATTCACATCGGGATACTGCGGCGCGAGCATGTCAACGACTTCCGGCTTGCTGACGACATCGACGAGAATTGGCAGGCGGAAAGCCCGGGCGACATCGCAGACCTCCCGCGTGGGCATGGCGTCGAAGCCGTGGACTTTGATGCCAACGCAGCGCCAGGTTTTGCGGGCACGCTCGATCATGGAAAAAATCCGCCCTGCATCGCGATGAGCGTGAACGAACGCCAGTCCCATCAGTTGATGTGGATGCCGCGCGATCAGCCGCCCCAGGGCGTCGTTCGCAACGCTGTAATCGCTGTGGAACGGCGGAATGACAACTGTCTTGTCGATGCCCGCCCTGCGAGCGCGCCGCAGATAATGTTTCAGCGGCGCAATCGTGTTCCACGGCGCGGTCATACGATCGCCCTTTCCGGCGTGGCAGTGGCAGTCGATGACAAGATTTGCACCGATCATTGGTTCATCCATTCCGTCGATTCATCCGCCCCGTCGATTCATCGATCCCGTCTGCTCAACGTGCCGAGGATCTTTGAGTTTCCCGGCTAAGGCCATGTACCAGATGCTGGTTTCGATCGCTCGATAGAAATTCTGCAATGCGAATTTTTCGTTGGGTCCATGAATATGATCATCGGGGAGGCCGAAACCCATCAGTACCGTAGGAATGCCCAGAATCTGCTTAAACGTGTTGACGACCGGGATGGATCCCCCTGAACGGACAAAAACCGGAGTGAATCCGAAACCGCGCTGGTACGCCGCCGCCGCCGCACGGACAAAGGGATGATCGCGGTTGACCATCGCCGGCTCGATGGGAGAATGCGTCCTTACCGACGAACGAACGGTTGGTGGCGTGATCCGTTCGACATGGTCGCGAAACAGTTGCGCGATCGTGTCAGGCTTTTGATCGGGAACCAGACGAAAACTCATTTTGGCGGTGGCTCGAGCAGGAATGATGCTCTTCGATCCTTGCCCCTGGTGTCCGCCGGTAATGCCATTCAGCGTGAGCGCCGGCCGCACGGTTGTCCGTTCATACGGGGTGAAGCCTGATTCGCCCCAGGCGTTCTCGACTCCAGCATCATGCAGAATCTGCTGGTCGCTCGGCCCGTTGCGCGACATGAAATCGCGCTCAGCTTCGCCCCACTCCCGGACGTCATCATAAAAACCCGGAATCGTGACGCGGCCTTCACCGTCATGCAGGCTGGCAATCATTTCGCTCAGCGCCTGAAGAGGGTTGTGAACCGCGCCGCCAAAAGTACCGGAGTGCAGGTCGTGCGGCGGGCCTGTGATCTCAATTTCGGCTCTTAGCCCCCCGCGTTGTGCATAGCTGATCGCTGGGCGGTCGGGGGCAAGCATTTTGGTGTCGGAGATGACGGCGGCATCGGCACGGAGCGCGCGCCGGTGCCGCGAAATAAAGCGGGTCAAATGCGGGCTGCCGATTTCTTCCTCGCCTTCGAAGATGCACTTCACATTTACCGGAAGAGCGCGGCGCGTTTGCAGATATGATTCAATCGCCTTGATGTGGCCAAAAAGCTGCCCCTTGTCGTCGGCCGCTCCGCGCCCGTGAAGATTGCCATCCTTCAATGTCGGCGAAAAGGGAGGAGTTTTCCACTGCCGCAGCGGTTCTCCCGGCAGGACGTCGTAGTGCCCATAGATAATGAGCGTGGGCCGATTCGGGGCGCGCAGCCAGGATGCATAAACAATGGGATGGCCGCGCGTGGGAATAATGCTGACTTGCTTCAGCCCTATTTCTTTCAAGTGTTGTGCGAGCCAGCGCGCACACCGGGCGATGTCGCGGGCGCGCTCCGGCTGCGAACTGACGCTGGGAAAGCGCAGAAATTGCTTCAACTCCGCCACGAACTGGAGCCGTCGGGTACGGGCGTAGTTCAGTGCGCGGGCCGGGTCCACAAAGTAATCTGTCTCCTTCCTTCCAAAGCCCACGGTCTGGGCAAGCGTCCACTACTCGGTCTCCCGCGTTAACTTTCGCTGATGCTGTAAACCACGCGGAAAATCCGGTTTTTCTGAAGCGAGGTGAGAAAGTGCACGTTCCCGATCTTGGGAGCGGTGACAGAAATGTTGCGGACGTATGATTTTCCGGGAATCAGACCCTCTTCCTTATAGCCGCCGAGTTGAACGTCGAATCGCGGGGCTGTCGCCGACCGGTTGCGCTGATTGGATGGGCGCTGATCGGCGGGAAACATCTCTTCCCAGGTTGCGGTGAAGCTGAGAAGAAGGTGGGGCAGGTTGATGCAATAGAACTGGCCCAGCCCCGGTGCGACAACGCCCCCTCCACCCTCCGAAGGCAAATTTCCACTGTCCGGCAGACTCTTGTCGCATAGACTGCCCGCGCCGGGAGTCAATGACGGATTGCAGGTGACCCACGGAACTCCGAAGCTCGGGATTTCTGTCTCGAACTCGCTTTCGGCGGAAATGACCGGGCCTCCGTGCGCGGGGCAAGCCGGCAAAGGCCCGGCGGGAAACCGTGAGTCGAGATGGGCGATGGTTTTGGCGCCGACGATTCCATCCAGGTAACCGCTCGCGGTGCGAATGTTGTACTGGCGCTTGTAAGCGAGCACAGCCTGGTAGGTTTCCTGCCCGTAGCGGCTGTCGTCTCCGTATCTCGGTAACGCGTAGCCGAGATCAAGGAGCGCCTGCTGCACCTTGCGGACGCCTCGTCCAGCAGTGAGAACCGGAGCAGGATAGGGAGAATCTCCGATGCGGCCAAGCCGCAAATGTCCCGCCGCCACAGCCTGCAGGTCGGGGTCGCTAGCGAAGCGAAGGCTGCGCAAGGATCCGGATACATTGCTCGGGCGACTTTCCCACTCAAATTCGCTCTCGAACTCGCTCTCACTCTCGGTTTCTAATTCGCGATCGAGTTGTCGTAAAAGCGATTCGTAATGAATGGGCATAGATCACCCGTTGTGGGGGAACGCGGACCGCGCTCGCCGTCGAGCGCAGCGCAAACCGGTTTCGATTTGCGCTGCGCTAGCGGCTTCCCGGTCAGACTTCGAACTCGAACTCACGCGCCGGCTCCCGCCGCGGAGAAACTCCCGGTCTCGGCCGGCCATTTGCCTTCACGGGCGTCGGTTGAGTCTGGTCCCAGGGTAAAACCCGGTGTGAGCCCGTGCGCTTGCTCACGCCCATCGCCTGCGCGCTGGTCAGCCATTCTTCAGACTGCTCGGCGATCTCCAGCAGCAGCGTTTCAAACTGCGAACGCGTGGTCTGCAGGATGTGCGGCTGTGCCAGCCAGCGCAGGACTTCCCGTCCGGTAACGCCCATGCGTTGCCGCGGCGAGGTCACCAGACGCTCGTTGAAGTAGCGGATCAGGACTTCTTCCACCACGTCCCAGCCGTTATCGGCCCCGAACAGCCGCTTCACATCGTCGGAGTCGAGAATCTTGAAGGCCTCTTCGAGCAGTTGCATCACTTCCACGCGCAACACATTGAGGTGGCCGAAGGAGAGCCATTTCAGGTTGTTGCGCAGGTCGAGCCCGGCGCGCCGCACAATGGCGATGGAGCCGAAGCTGGGATCATAAGCGCGCTCGCGAATCACATCGGAGATCCGCTTGTCGCGCCAGAACAAAGTGACCTGGTGAACGAAATGCGAGAACAGTTTGTGAAAGTCGGTGTTGGCGCGGGAGCCGGACGGAACCGGCGCGCCACCATATCCGAAAATGCGCTTGTAGGCCGATAGCCGGTCGCGCTTGGTGTAGCGCAAAACATCGCGGCGGTCGAACTGATACAAGGCGAATGCGCCGGGCCCACCCGAGAGCCGGACCGTGCCGGCCTTGAACAGTTCCTGCAACTTCTGCACGACGCGGAAAACGCCGATCTTTTCGTGCTGCCACAGGTAGTACATATCGCCGACCGCCATAATGCGTTCGGCGGTGATGGTTTCATCGTAGGGCTCCACGCCCGGCGGAATGCGCGTGACGCCGAAGTCCTTGGCCGCGTCCGGGCCCACCCCGGCGAGCGCGGCCAGCCCTTTGTCTGGCGGTGGAGGCGTCTGCGCATCGGCGGATACCACCGAAGCCAGCATGTCATCGATCTGCTTGGTGAGCGCGTCGGCCAGCCGCGGATTCGAGGTCAGGTCCGACGATAGCCGGTTGGCCACCTGCTCCCGCAACGCCCCGATTCGGTCATATAAGCTCTGATAGTCTTTTTCTGTTGCCATGGGTGACTCTCCTTACCTCCGCGATCACCAAGCTTGTCTCTTTTTCAGTTCCGCTGGTCCTACACCAGGCCGGGTGGTACCCTCCCGGTCTCGTAGGGCAGAGCCGGCGCCTTGATCTGGTTGGCCAGTCTGTAAGTTTCCTGCAATGCCTCGGCCAGCAACTTCCATGCGCGCTGCACGCGCGGTGTTCGATACCCCGGCGGCAGCCCCTGGCCGGGCAGCGTTCCATACGGTGGAAGCATGGCGGCGTGCACAAAGCGGTGCAGGTCGCCGACCACGTCTTTCACGGTATTGATCGCGTCTTTGCCGGAATCCTGCAGCTGTGCCGGCAGTTCTACACCGGCGGCGCGCTCCACCCAATCCAGCAACTCCGCGATGAACAGGGACGATTCGGCGTCGATGGCCATGAAGTTCAGCAGGACCGTCTGGCGTTCGGCCGGCCCGATGAACACCGAATCCATCGCGAACTCGACATCCTTCACGGTCTGCACGACCACATCCAGCGAGCGCGACAGTAACACCAGCTGCGTGCCGAAGAACGGCTGGGCATGAGTGCCGCTGTGGGCGAAGTACTTTTTCTCGTTGGTCCAGCTGTTGTTCAGGGAAATCAGATAATCGACGACGATCAAAAAGTTCGTGAGATTTTGTTCGTCTGCGACCGTCACCACGAACTCGCGCTTCAAATTGAATCTCTCGCGCAGAATCCCCACCTGGCTGGTTCGGTTGACGGATTCGGAATTGACGGGCACGGGAGTGCCGATCAGCATCCGGAACAACTGGTCGACGCGCGGGATGCGCGGGCCGCCTTCAATGCCCAGGTCATTGACCAATTCGCTGAATAACGACTTGACCATGTCCCGGATCGAATCGAGATCTTCGGGGTCGAGGACGGGAAGCAAGCCGTACAATCCCTCCAGCAGAGGAAGGGATTGATCGAGCGCGACTTTGGCGCGGTTGTAGATGCTGGCCTGAGCGCCGGTGATGGCTCCCATGTCCGTCTGCACGGTATAGGTGCGCGGCGTCCACTTGAATTCCGTGTGGCCTTCCACATCGTTCAGCACGAACGATTGATTCAGGGCCATCAGAAAGGATTTGGGATCGTCGGCCTTGGTCCGCCAGCTCAGGACATCGCGAATCGCGTTCTCAGCGATTTTGCCGATGGGCGAGATGCCCGTACCTGGGCCGGCGGCCGGAGGGCGCGAAACGATATCGGTTGGAATCTCTTCCGTCAGGACTGGAAACGCCTGGAGATCGATGTCCGCCTCTTGCGCCTGGGCCGGTATGGCCGCCGCTCGTTGCGCCGTGGTTGGGGCTGCCGGCGTAGCGGTTCCCGAGCCCGGGCCTCCAAAGTTCGTTGTGATCGGCATTGCTGGTCTCCTTTCGATCTCTGCGGTCAATCTCTTACTGGTTCAGTCCCACCAACTCGGCGGCTTGCAAGAGCGGCTGCATCTCCAGCCGCGGTGAGGGAAGAGCAGCCGCGACGGTGGTGGCCGATGCCTGAAGCTGTGCCTTCGAAATGGGCGCCTGTTGTGCGCCCACGATCAGCGTTATGTCTTCCAACGAGTAAAGCGGGAACGAATAAAAACCGGTGGAGTTCGATACACCCGCGGCCACCAGGGCGCCCTTGCCGTTGCGCGCCTGCACCAGTTGGCCGGGATCAGGCTGTCCCGTGTTGTCTCGCACCACGCCCTGCAAAACGGCTGGACCGGTTGTTCCGGTGCGGAACCTTATCTTCAGCGGTATTTTCGAGTTTTTCTGGCCGCCGAACACCCGTAGAGCCAGACGTCCTTGATCTGGATATTCCAAGCCCACCGGAAGACCGTTGTAGGTCAACGGGGCCTGGGGGAATATCAGATAAGTTGCGGCCGGCAGATTCTGGAACGAGAGGGGCGTACCCTCTGCGTCCGTCGTTTGCTGCTGCATGAAGCTTAAGTCGTCTTCGCGGACCAGCAGGTAAGTCACGCCGGGGAAGTTAACTTTAACCAGCTGGTTTGGGTCGGTTGTGTCCGGCGAGCTGATTTGAGAAACCACGTAAATCTCGTTTCCCTTTTTCTTGTAAGAGAAAAAGATGTCGGAACATGTCTGCCTGGCGCCCAGAAATGCGGAAACCGGCGAGGCCGAACACAGGGTGTAATTGCAGCCGCCAATTTTGATCTCTTCGGGCGCCGAAAACTGGTACCAACCGCCGGGCAGATTGAAGCCCGAGCACCCGGCGTCGCCGGTCGGCTGGCAACCGACGAGCACTCCGTCGCGCTGGGCTGCAATCGCGACGCGGGAGATGTACTGTTGGCCCGATCCACAGGAACTGTCGCCCTCCAGGCGGGAGAAGCAGCGCACATGCGCCGCTGCGGGCCGCAGGTGGAAGCGAATGATGGTCCTTTTGCCTGAGGCCAACGGCGCCGAGAAATATCGGTTGTTTTCCTGCTCGTCGGGATTTTTCTGGTTTTCGCCGGCCTCTTGCCGGTGATCAACCGCATTAATGAGTTCTTCCGGAAACTTCTCCACCGCCTTGACGATTTTTTTCAAGACGCTCGAGTCAGCGGAGCCCTCTTTCGCATTGGCGGGCGCGGCATTTTCACCGTCTTTCGCATCTGCCGCCTTCTTTTGCTTCTGCGGGTCCTGAGGAGTCAGATTCCGGCATCGCGCATTGAACACGCGACCGCCCGGATCAGTGACACGGTACTCATCCAGAAGTTCAGCCCCTTCGGCAAACTCCGATGGAAAAGCCACGCGGGCCGTTTGATCGGGGCCGACAGTGACCGCAGGGAACAGAATCCCGTTCTCGCTATCGCTGCGGACTGACTCCACCAGGTCGCCGTTTTTGTCGATCAGGTTTGCCTGAATGAGCCGCAAGTCTTCAAGATCGAGAAGCTCGGAGCTTTCAGTGGTCACATCATCCAGAAAGAACTGGCAGAGCAGCATGGCCGTGCAAGATGGGCCCACCGCTTTTACCGCGTCCCGTCCCGAGAAGGCGCTGCTGATGAGTCCCAACGCTTTTCCTGCATCTTTGCCGCCCAGCCAGCCGGGCGGATCTTTCGCCACTTCGTGCAAAAGTTCCCCGATGCCTTCCGCCATCTTCGGGTCGCGAAGAGCGCGTTGTGCGGTCGTGGTCAGGTCGTTGCACGGCGTGCAGCCGCAGTCGGCGGAAGGTATCTGGTTCACGACCAGGGTCGGCTCCAGGTCCGTGGAAGTATCGCCGATATTGATCTGAACCTTGTATTTGCCGGGCGGGAGGCCTGACGTGTCCGGGAAGACGGCGCTGAAGTTTCCACAGGGATCGGTGGTTGCCTTTGCGCTGGCCTTCACCTGCTCGTCTTCGTTCTCGAGCTGAAGCTCGACGGACTGGTCTGAGGCGGGCTTGCCGTCCTGAAAAACTTTCCCCGATACGGTTGCGTCCGCCGCGCCCTGGTCGATGGGCGGAGCAATGACGTTTTCGAATTCGTAATTCTGTTTGGCCATATCGGTCTCCTCTTTACAAGGTTTTTGCGCTTCTGTTCCGGGTGCGGCAGTGCACGTGTCACGCTCTCCGCACCCGCTTATCAAGTCACCTTTCGTTCGGAGCTTCTCGATGCCAAATGCATCAACTGCTACCGGAACGAACTCTTGCAGCGCGAGTCAAGGGACTCGCTCATAGCCCAAGTCCGCGGCTTCCGCGGGGCGCGGCACAATGCGCTGCCCGATGGTCGTGGTGCGGACCGAAACCGAAGTTGCGCCCGCATGCTCCGCGATTTCCTGCCAGCAGCGCGCCACCGTTCGATTCAGCTCTTCCAGGGGCTGGCGGCATTCTTCAATCGCTTCTTTCGTTCCGCCGGCCCAGGCCAGCCACTCGTCGCCGCGTTCATTGCCCAATCGCACCAGCTCCCACAACTTGTCGTAGGAAGCAAGGTCGTTGGCGAACTGTTTGCCGATTCCCAGTACCCGCTCGTGACAAATCATCAGCGCTCGCCGGGTGCGATCGAGATCCAAAGGCGATGCCACCCCGCGCTGTGCATCGAGCGCAGCGGTCTGCGCCTCGTGCAGCGTCGAAAGCATGTCCAACACCGATGCGTCCAGAGCGTCCACCAGGGCCGACCCGCGGTCTTCGGGATGGTCCCCGATAGTGGTCTGCAGCGCGTCCAGCGAATCGTGCAGCAGGTGCAACTGCATCGACAGGTCGCGAAATGTAGTTTCCAGCGCCACGATTATCTCCGCACCAGTTCTTTGTAAAAATTCTCGGTAATCACGCCCGGCCGGGCCATGCGCTTGTCGAGCGCATAACGCGCCGCCCCGATCAGATATCGCTCCGGAACAATCCCTGGATCGTTTCCCGCCGCCAGCCGGCCCGCCGCCTCGTGGATCATGGATTGATCTTTTTTCCCAAACCGGATCACCTGCGACAGAGGTTTGTTTCCCAGCGACCTGAAGGGCTGAAAACACATTGTGTCAACCGCCAGGCGGCACGCTTTCGGAAAGGTCGAAAGCATGCGTTTCGGAATCGAGCCGGCGTGCGGATTCGGATAAATCTTGGTCCAGGCGCGGCTGTACTGTTCCGCCTCTTTCTCAAATCCCATGCGCCGCAACATTTCGGCGCTGATCAGGAGCCGCAAATACGGCGTCGGATGCGGCCCGCTGGGGTTGAAATAAAACACCGAGCTTGGAGCCCGTCCGATCACGTCCATCAAAGAACCGACGAACTCGGGCCCGCCCAATAACAGCCCGCTCATGTCGGCGAACATTTCCCGGTTCCAGCGCACCCATACTTTCGCCACCGAGCGGCCGAGATCGGCATTCAGCAGCCGCAGCCCGACTTTGCGCGGAATGTCTTTGTTCAATCCCAGATCGCTTTGCAGGTTGTGGCTGACTTCGTGCATCACCGCGCCCAGCGTCCACGGATTCACCAGCCGGTGATAAGGCAGCTGGACCAGGGGAAACGGGTTCAACTGCTTGCCCAACTTGCTTACCGGGATGCCGCGCCGAATGGTCGCCGGGGCAAAGCCAGTGCGCATGTAACAGAACGGAGGCGGCGCCGGCACGGGACGCGCTTTGCCGATGCCGGTGTACGCGGCCTGGTAGCAATCCATGGCGATACGGTCGCAGCTCAGCAGCCAGTCGCCATACTTACCCTGGCGCTGCCCGAACAACTCAAAATAGAAATCCCAGATCTTTTCAATTCCCTGCACCCAGCGCTGCGCTCTATCCTTGCGCGCCACCACGCGTCCCAGGCGGCGCGAACTCGGTCTTTCGCTCGCGACTGCGATCGCGTCATGCACATGACGCGACATGTTCATCAGCCCGTGCCGCAGCCCGTCGATCAGCTCGTTTACCGCCTGAATATGGCCTTCCGAAGGCGCCGACTGTCCGGGACCGAATTCTTCGCGCTTGAAAGGCCGGAGCGCCGCAGCGTGGCGCGTCACGTTGATCGATTGCGCCCGCAACCACGGCAGCAATACGGGGGAGCCCGCAGAGGCCGCCACCGGTCGTTTTTCCGGTGGCGTTTCCACCCGTATTGCTGTTTCTGGCAATGTTTGAGCCAGCGTGGCCATGGTTCTCACCTCGGAACACAACTCAGGTTCTTACTGTCCAATCACTTACTCTTGCGTGTTTAAGGCTGGTGTTGGTTACTCGACAGATTTAGCGAATCACCTGTCCGCAGCAGCGGCAGTAAGCCGGCGCTGGAGCCGCCTGCGTGCCTGGCGCCCCGCCACAGGCAGGGCACGGCGCGCAGGTGCATTGCCCGCCCGCGACTTGTCCGTAGCGCACGCCCCGGGCCGGAACAACCGCGCCCGGCCGGGCTACAGTCGTGGCTACGCGGCCCGGCACAACCCCTCCCGTTGCCGTGTAACGTGGCACAGCGCCCCTGTAACGGCGGCCACGTCCGTAGCGCCAGTAGCGGCCTCCACGTCCGTAACGGAATTGTGGATGCGCAGCTCCCCGTCCCCAGCGGTAATGAAACCTGCGTTCGAGATTGTTGTGTCGGCGGAGCGCATGGGCGCGAAGACGCGGGCTGCCGAGCACGCGCCGCGCCTGCCGGGCGAGAGTGCGCACGGCAACTCGCGGGCTGACGCGTGCGCCGCGTGCCGCCTGGCGCGCAATTTGACCAACGGCGCGCCGGGCAATTCCCGGAACCGCCCTCAGCAGGTGACGCGTCTGAGGGTTGCGGTGCAGTACCTTTGCCACCTTCGCGACCGCTTTGGTGAGATGTGGTGTGGCCTTGTGCACAGCCCTGGCGATCTTGGGGATGGCCTTCTTCGCCGCCGGATGGATAGCCATCGCCGCCACCGGAAGCACCTTGCCGGCCGCCATGTGCGCCACCGGCGCCAGATGCCGGGCGGCTTCATCCTCGCTCTCCGCTTCGGTCGCGAGCTCGCCCAAATGCTCCATCATGGCGTCGGGATAAATTTTGCGGACGGGGTTGAGTTCGTCCTCGTCCTCGAATTCATCCTCCGCCTCCGCTTCATCCTCGTACTCGCCTTCAGTTTCGCCGAGGAGGCTGCTGGCAATGTTGCCGATGGCGCCCAGCCAGCCTTCGCCTTCCAGACCGGCTTCGTCCTCCATCTCGTCTTCCATTTCGTCTTCGGACTCGTCTTCGAGTTCGGCTTCAAACTCGTCTTCGAGTTCAGCTTCCAGCTCGCTCTCATATGCCATGGGACATTTCCTCCTCGGAAAAGTTGGTTCGAATGTTTGCGGACGCTTGATGGCTAGCGCACGGAACTGCGCCGGCGGCGCGCGACAAAACGCCGGCGCATGCGGCGCGGACGCTTGAACGCACGCGCTACCCGGGCATTCCGGCGGATCGCGGTCGCGCAGGCTTTCGGATTGCCCAGCACCCGCTTGATCTGGCGGGCCATGGTCCGTCCGGCACGTTTGCGGGTGATGCGGGCGCCCCGGGCAGCCTGCCGCTTCAGGCTCTTCACCGACCGGCGCATGATGGTCGGCACGGCGCGGACACCAATGCGCGTTCTGCGGCGGCGGCGGAGGATTCTGGTCAGGATCGCAACCCCGCGGGTCATGTGCGGCAGAATCTGGCGCAACGCGCGGCGGTCCGCCGGCGAGATCACGGTAGCGACGGCCGCTCCGGCCATGGCTTCGGCTTCGCCTTCGTGCAGTTCATGCGACGCGGCTTCAGCCATCATTTCAGCCACCGCCTGGTTGTGGGTGATTGGCGCGCTGGCGATTTCATGCGCCACTTCGGATTCCGCCTCGTCTTCATACTCGTCCTCGGCTTCGTCCTCAAATTCGCCTTCGCCGAGCGCGTTAGCCGCCAGGGAGCCCAACTTGCCGCCGATCGGCCCGCCAATGGCGGTGCCCACGATGGGAGCGGCGACCTTGGCCACATTCTTCAGCACGGGCAGAGCTTTCTTGAAAAAGCTGCCGAACGAGAACATCTCGGTCTCGTCTTCGTATTCATCTTCGGCTTCGAATTCGTCCTCGGTTTCGCCGAGCAGGCTGCCGGCTATGTTGCCGAGTGCGCCGAGCCAGCCCTCGCCTTCCATAGTGGCCTCATCTTCGGCCTCGTCTTCGGCTTCATCCTCGGCCTCGTCTTCGGCTTCGGCTTCATACTCGTCTTCGCTTTCGCCCAGCAGGCTGCCGGCGATGTTGCCAATGGCGCCGAGCCAGCCCTCACCTTCGGTCTCGTCTTCGCTTTCGCCCTCGTGAAACTCGTCTTCGAGTTCGAGTTCCAGTTCGCTCTCTTGGTCCGCCATTGTCCTGGCCTCCTTCTGGTTGGTTACGACGGAAGCGAGAGTAACTTGGCAGTTTGAAAGCGTCTAGTCACATCTTGTTGCGAGCAGGTTTGGGGTCGCTGGAACGAGCGACGGAAGATGAGTGCGGTGAGGTTGGAATGTCGGTTTCGATCTGTGAAGGCGTCAGTCGGGTCGCAGCCGTTCTTCAGGTGGAGCGAGGAACCTCATGAATACCGGTCCCCGAAGGCAGTGATGTGCCCCGGTCCGGCGGAGCAGACGCGGCCATTTGGCATGACTACCGGCGCATTGAAGAATTGAGAAGGATGCAGCACCTTAACGAATCACTGCGGCCGTTACAGCCAGTGCAGATCCGATGATTGCGAAACCGATGCCCATGTACCAGAAAACTTTTCGTCCAGAGAGCAGCGTAATGGACGTAATGACGAGCCCGATTTCCAGAAAGACTTCGGAAATATCGTAGCGGTCGGCGCGATGCCGCTCCGTGTGAACTTCGGCGTCGAGTTTTCGCGCTTCATCCTGAATCGGGCCTTTTTCCTGATGATGGCGTTGCGCCTCATCTTTTGCTTTCTGATGAAAATCGGCCATGGCTTTTTCGTCTTTATTCGTGACCGCGGCGCTGAAATCGGCTAGCAGTTGATCTTCGTTCTCTCGGATATTTTTCGCCTGGTAGTAGGCCCACTGGTCCGATGCTTTGGCCTGAAGCACAACTTCTTCCGTGTGTGCGCGGTGTCCCAGCAGCGTAACCACGGCACCGAACACGGCCAGAAACGCCATGGTGATCGATACCCAGGCCATGGCCGGCTCCTTCTGGGCGCGCTCCGCGTTTTCCTCTAAATCCTGCAACTCGTCAGCACTCATCTAACCTCCCGAACCGCCGAAGAAAATTTGTCGAACCTGGAATGCAAAATGTTACGGAGTGAGCGCCACAGAAGCAAGCGCGAACCCAGAGCACTGAACAACACGGGCCAATGAATCACTCCCCCATCACCTTCACGATGACGCGCTTGTCCCGCTGGCCGTCGAATTCGGCGTAGAAAATTCGCTGCCACGTTCCCAGGTCGAGCTTGCCGGCGGTTACCGGAACGATCACTTCGTGGTGAATCAAGGCGCCTTCAGATGCGAATCGCCATTATCCTCGCCGGTTTCGTGGTGCTTGTAATTCTTGCGAAACGGAGCCAAATGTTCCAGCCATTGGTCGATGTCTTCGATTAAT
>DATLKM010000169.1:0-16793 GCA_035538435.1 Binatia bacterium | reverse complement strand
CCCATGACTCATCCAGGTTCCGGTTGCGTGACTGTATTCACCCCGTCCGACGCAGCTGCGCACAACACCAACGCGCAGAATCTTACGGTGAAAGAAGTTGTCGCGCGCCTGCCTGAGGACTTCCACGTAGCCATGTTGTGCGATGGCGCCCCTGACCCTCGCCTTGCAGCCCGCCCAAACACCACGCTGGTCCGGTGGCACAAACATGGCAATACCCTGCGTCTGCTGCGGCACTGCCTTTTTCCGCCGCCGGATATATATTTTTTCCCCCGCCGCGGGCCCCTCGACCGCGCCTTCTTCGATCTTCGCAGGCGCATGAAACTGAAAACGTCGCTGATCACTTACATCGTGATGGCCATGGATTCCGTCACCGGCGCTGGACTAACCGCCCGGTCCATCCGCGAGGCCGACATGGTTTTCGCCAATTCCAAATTTGTGGCCCAGACGGTCCGTGACATGTTCGGCGTGAAAGCCGCTCGCATCTACGATGGCATCGACCGCCGCTATTATTTCCCCGCGAACGAGTCCGTTACCCGCGAGAACTTTCGCGTTCTCTACGCAGGGTCTCTCCAGGCGCGTAAGCGGCCGGAAATCGTCATCCGGCAGGCCGCCCGCTATCCGCAAATCGAATTCCGCATTGCCGGCAAAGGAGAAATGGAAGCGCCATGCCGCGCCCTTGCTGAAAACCTGGGCTGCCGCAATGTGATTTTTCTCGGCCACCTTTCCTCCCAGGAACTGGGGGCGGAGATGCGCGCGGCCGGCATCTTTCTTTTTCCGAGCATTCTGGAGGGCAATCCGCAGGTGTTGTTGCAGGCCGCCGCCTGCGGCTTACCCTGCGTCGCCATGGACCTGTATCAATCCGATTATGTAGTTCAAAACCAGACTGGTTTGCTGGCGCATTCGGATGACGAACTCTCCGCCGCACTTGACAACCTGGTGAACGATCCGTCAACCCGCCGCTCCTTCGCCGCCGCGGCCATCGAACATGCGAACCGGTTCGATTGGGACGATATCGCTAAAAAGTGGGCGGCGGTGTTTCATCAGGCAGTCGCCCTGCGCCAATCGCGCCGGGCGTTGACCGCCTGACCCTCAGATTTTGCAATGGCGAATTCGAACCTTAAGCCTTCGCGTACGCTGCTTCGTTACGGCGGATTTCTCGCCTCCGTGGGGACGGCGCGCGTGCTCGGCTTGCTGATCACATCGGTGACGTTTCCGGTCTTGGTCCGCCGGCTCGGAGTCGAGACCTACGGCTTGTGGAGTTACGTGGTTGCGCTCTGCGCCTTTGGGGATGTCGTCGCCAATCCTGGATTGACCACCTATACAACCCAGCAGGTCGCCGCGCGCCGGCACGAAGCGGCGGGAATCGTCCCCGATTTTCTCGCGCTGCGCCTGCTCGCGAGCATCGTCGCTGCCGCAGCGTTGCTAGTCGTCGCAGCATTTGAAGTGCGGGCGGATGTCCGCTCGCTGCTCCGCTGGTATGGTTTGGGCGCGCTCGTCGTCTCGCTCACCGGCTCCGACTTTCTTTTGACTTCGCTCGAACTGTTCCACGCCCGCTCTCTGCTAAGCCTTATCCAGCAGGCGATCTACGCCGCGGGTGTTCTTTCGCTGGTGCATTCTCCTCGCGACATCATGTGGGTCCCGGCCAGCATTCTGGGTTCTTCCTTGCTGACAAATGTCGCGGGTTGGTTCGTGCTCCGGCACAATGGATTCCGCCCGCCTCTGTCCATCTCGCCTTCGCGCTGGCGCGCCATGCTGGTGCCCAGCCTGCACTACGCCGCCACCACCGCCATGGGCACCGTGTATCACCGTACCGGCCAGGTGGTGGTTCGCTGGTTTCTGGGCGATCACGCGTTAGGCCTGTACGCCGCCGCTGTGCGCTTCGTCGATCTCCTGCGCAACCTGGTCGGCCTCGGATTCAGCGTGCTCATGCCACGGATGGCGCTTTCGGCGCAGTCGGCCGCCGGCATGAAGCGCCTGGTGCGCGCCGCCGTGTCAGCCCTGGCGGCCATCAGCATTCCTCTCATGCTGGGCACGCTTGCCACCGCGCATCTCGTCGTGCCCTGGTTGATGGGGGGCAACTATGCTGAAGCTGTCCCGGCCGTGCGCTGGATGTCGCCGTTTCTGATAGCCGCGCCGCTGGCAACATTGCTCTCGGGAACGGTTTTATACGCGCTCGGCCGGCACCGCGCCTGTTTGCAGGCTGCGACCGCGGGCGCAATCGTGGCCGTCGTCCTTTCTCTCACTCTGGTCCAGGTTTTTGGACTGACGGGCGCGTGCATCGCCTTCGTCGCCGCCGAGTTCGCGGTGGCGTTCACCGCCTATTGCCTTATTCCGCCTGAGCTGCGCGACCTATGGAAAAATCCCATGGTGGCCGTGGCCGCATTCGCCGCGGTTGTGATGTCCATCGCCGTCCGCCTGGTCAACTCCTATACTTCGCGGCCGCTCCTGGTGGTGACCGCCGGGCTGATCGTATACGCCATCGTTTCCGCGTTGCTGGGCAGAAAATTTCTGATGCAACAATTCGGGAACGCGCAGTGAGCCCGGTTTCCGCGCGGCTCAAGGTTGCGGTCCTGCTCTCCGGACGCGAGAAATTCAGTCCCTACTTTGGCGGCGCTGTCGCTCGCTGGACCTACGAGGTATACAGCCTGCTGCGCGATCGGCTGTCGGCAACGGTATTCGGTTTTCCCACGCCGGAGAAAGCGTTATATCCATTCCCGCACGAAACCAGCGGTATCTCCGCTGTGTGCTCGACGATTTCTCGCGTCCCTCTGCTTCGCCGCTATGAAGAGGCCCTCTGGCTGCGCACGCTGGCGGGCCGATTGCGCGCTTTCGACGTTGTCCACATCCATAATCGCCCGCAGTGGGTGTGGATGTTGCGAGCTGCCGGATACAAGCGCGCCATTGTTCTCCACCTCCACAACGATCATCTCGGTCATTGGCCCGCCGATGCACTCGATGCCCTGGCGCTGGAAGTCGGCGCCGTCGCAGCTTGCAGTCAATATCTTGCCGGTACGTTCACGTCAAAATCCACGCCGCTGAAAGCGAACACGCAAGTCGTTTATAACGGCGCGAACCTTCAATTGTTTTTTCCCAAAGACGAGGTTCGGGAACCGGACACAATTTTTTTCGTGGGACGCTTCGATCCCGAGAAGGGCGTGCTGCAACTCCTCCGCGCCTATGAAAAAGTCTTGACCTCACATCCGCGGACCCGGCTCGTGATCGGCGGCGGCAGCAATTTTGGTTCGAACCAAGAAACGCATTATGTAAGGGAGGTGAACGCGCTGGCTCAATCGCTGATAAAACAGCGCAACGCGAAAATCCAGTTCACCGGCTATCTCGATCACGACACCGAACTGACGGGGTGGTTCCAGCGCGCCACAATTTTCTCTTGCCCCTCGCTATTTCAGGAACCCTTCGGCATGGTGAACGCTGAAGCCATGGCCTGTGCGACGCCGGTGATCGCCTCGCGCCGCGGCGGAATTCCGGAAGTGATCGGCGATGCGGGAATACTGGTTGAACCGGAAGACTCCAGCGGGTTCGCCGAGGCAATCTCCGAATTGTTGTCGAATCCCAAAGAGCGCGAGGCGCTAGGCCGGGCCGGCTACGAGCGCTGCAGGAAGATGTTCGACTGGCATTGCACCGCCGCCACGTGGTCGGCGCTTGTGCACAAGATCGCTTGAGCGCCCGGCCAACACCGTCAACCGCGAATCGGCAACGGCCTTCTTCACGCGGCCGCAACCGCAGGAACCTCCACACTGTTTCCCGTCAAACTGCGCAGCAGGTGCTCACGCACGTAGACCGCATCGGAGTATAAAACCCTGCCCTGGCGATGATAGGGCGGCGACAGTCGGTACAATCCGAATTCATGGCGCGCCATTTCGTTGTGCAGCTCCGGAAAGCCGAAGTCGTTTTCATAATGCGGCGTGAATGTCACTTCCATAATCACGCACAAGGTTTTTCGCAGGCCCTCGCGCGAATTCCGCAGAACGCCCATTTCCGCTCCTTGAATGTCGAGTTTCAAAATCGAAATCTCTTCTTCCCCCGCCGTCAGCCGGTCATAGCTGATTTTTGGAACCTGCACCGTGCCGATCACATCCCAAGACCCCGCCTGTAGTTCCTGGACTATGTCGGCCCGCGGCTGCAACAGGGAAGAACCTGCGGGGTGCCGCAACTGATGGAACTGGGCAACTCCGTCGCCTTCGGCCAGGGCGCTGTCAACGACGGTCACCCGATGGTCCCTTTGAAATTTCGCTTTTAGCGAATTGGTCAGGCGCGGTTCACACTCCAGCGCGATCACGTGCCCGGGCTGGAAAAGGTTCAACAGGGTTCCCGTCCAGCGCCCGGCATGCGCGCCGGCGTCGACGCAGGTCTTCAAATTTGAAAGGATTGAGGGCGGCACCAGATTCAGCCGCGTCTCGCACAAATCTTCATATTGCGAGCCAGAGCGCGCCAGCCATTTTGCGCGGGATGCGGCGATTCCCAGGCGCATGTACTCGTGCCGGCGCACCGAATACTGGGCCGCTCCGTAAGGTACAAATTGCCGGACAAGATCTTTCCAATTCATGCTGCCGAGTCTAGCAGGTTGCCCCTTCGATTGAGCCATCATTCACCCCACGGACAATCCCCGGCTTGTTATTCCTGGGGAGACGAGTGCCGCGCGAAGCGCTCTACCCGCGGCATTCGCTCTGGTTGCCGACCGCACTTTTCCTCGCGTTTTCCTCGCCCCCACACGGTGTACTATGGCTTTCTGTCCGCCATGCAAATTACGGCCTTCACCACCGTTTCGGAGCGAGTTGCCCCACCCCAGGGAGCTTCCGCTTGACTCCGAAGCTGGCCATCATGACCGAAATCATCGCGCCCTACCGCATTCCGGTTTTCAATGCCCTGGCGGAACGAAAGGGGATCGACTTTCACGCCATTTTTCTTTCCGAAAATGATCCCGTGCTCCGCCAATGGCGCGTCTACAAGAATGAAATCAAATTTTCCTTCGACGTGCTGCCCTCCTGGCGTCGTCGCATCGGCGGATACAACGTTCTTCTCAACCATGGCGTGCAATCGCTTCTCCAGAAACTCAAGCCTGACGTGCTCATCTGCGGCGGCTACAACTACCTTGCTTCCTGGCAAGCCGCATTCTGGGCGAACTCCCATCGGATTCCGCTGGTGCTCTGGTCGGAAAGCACGGCTTTCGATGCCCGCCGTCGCCACTGGTGGATTGAGCTGCTGAAGTCGCGCTTCTTGAGTCTGTGTTCGGCTTTCGCCGTACCGGGAAAATCGTCGTTCCAATATCTGCGCGAACTCGGCGTCGCCGGACCCATCTTCACCGCGCCGAATGCGGTCGACGTGAGATTTTTTTCCACGGCAGCCGAATCGGCCCGCCGCGCCCACGCCGCCGTCCGCGCCCGCCGCGCGTTACCCGCGCGGTATTTTCTTTATGTCGGTCGTCTGGTCAAGGAAAAGGGGGTTTTCGATCTGCTCGAAGCGTATGCGGGATTAACTCCAGGACTTCGCGCCGTGACTGGATTAGTATTCGTAGGGGAAGGCGCAGCCCGCGCTGCGTTGGAGCGGCAGGCGTCTCACATTGAAGGCGACGTGCGCTTCTACGGATTTGCTCATCGCGAGGATCTTCCCGAATTCTATGCCCTGGGCGACGCGCTGGTGTTTCCCACGTACTCCGATACGTGGGGATTGGTCGTCAATGAAGCCATGGCTTGCGGATTGCCAATTATTGCAACCGACGTGGCCGGCTGTGCCGCGGATTTGGTGAAGGATGGCGAAAACGGATTTGTGCTGCCGCCCCACGATCCCGCCCGCCTTGCTCTGCTCATGACCAGGATGGCCGAAGATTGCGGGTGTCGCGCGGAAATGTCTGCAAGAAGCAGGGAACTTGTGTCAGCATATTCCCCGGAAGCCTGGGCGGAAGGTATGGTTGAGGGAGTCAAAGCGGTTCTGGGAGCACGAGCATGAACTCGAAAATCGTGACCGTCGTGCTCGCGCTCGGGCTCCTCGGCGTGTGTGTCCTGGTTTACTTCGTAGACCGCCGCCCTTTCCTGTTCGCCAACGCCACTTATCTGGGCGGAATCATCGCGTTGCAGATCGCCCTCGCCGGGCTGAGCCGCTACGAGGAAATGTATTTTCCGCTGCTGATGGGCACTTTTTTGTGGGCTGGGTCCAGCCTGCCCCTCACGGGCGCGGCCATGTCTTTGCGCTGGCTTTTTTTGGGTGTCGGCGGATTTGGCGGCTTCGTTTACTGGATCAAGACTCCGCGGGCGCGGCACTTCAGCGCGCTGCATCTGGTTTCCATATTTTGCGTGGTGGCTGCGCTCGTCTCCGCCATCGTTTCCGAAACCCCGCGCACCTCGCTGCTCAAGGTCGGCAGCCTGCTTCTGCTTTTCCTTTATGCTTCCGCCGGCGCCCGCCTTGCCGTGGCCGGCAGAGAGGCCCGCTTTTTTGACAGGCTGGTCCTGGTCTGCGAAATTCTCGTTTATTTCTCGGCCGCCTGCTACTACGCCCTTGGTTTCCACGTGTTCGGCAATCCTAACGCCCTGGGCGCCATCATCAGCGTGGCGGCGGTGCCGGTGCTCTTCTGGGCGGCGGTGATTGCCGAAGGCCGCAATCTCCGCCAGCGCCGCTTCTTCGCCTTGCTGTTGTGCGCCCTCCTGCTCTATTCGGCTAACTCCCGCGCCTCGGTTTTGAGCGCCATCGCGGTTGTGCTCATTTTTACCATCGCCATTCGCCATCAAAAACTATTGGTGCAAGTCGCCTTCGTTTCCGTGTTCGGCATTGCCGTAATCGCTGTGTTCAATCCCTCGCGCCTTGATGAGATGACTTCCGCTTTCACCGGCCGGTTTCTTCTCAAGGAATCGGGAACGCATCACGGCCTGTTTGGCTCCCGCCTGTCGCCCTGGAACGACACCATGCAGGTGGTCAAACGGCATCCCTGGTTCGGCAGCGGATTCGGCACCAGTGAACTCGGCCAGTATCGCCCCGACGTTGAAGTTTCCTCCATCTACACCACCGAGGGCACGAACCGTGAGCACGGCGACAGCTACCTCGCCTTGGCGGAATACATGGGACTGCTTGGCTCTCTGCCTTTTGTGATTCTGCTGTTGATGGTGCTTCGCCTCATCGTGCGCACTTGCCGCTGGATGCGGGCCACGGCCAGCCCATATAATTACGCCGTTCCGCTTTGTTTGATCGTCATCGCCGGGCTTGTGCATGCCTGCTTTGAGGACTGGCTGTTCGCCGTGGGATCGTACCTCTGCCTTTTTTTCTGGGTCGCGGCGTTTCTGCTGGCCGATCTTGTCCCCACTGTGAACCCGCAGCGCAGCGTGTGGTCTACGCGGCCGCTCTATGATAGAGCTTCGCCCCAGGCCTCCACTCAAGTCGCCGCAGCTCAGGCGGTCACGGCGCTGGCCAAGGGTTCCTGACTTGCAGTGACTCCGCCCTGTGAATTTTGGGTACTGATCTAATCCGTCACGACCGTGAGATCAGCGCCTGAATTTGTTCCCAGCCGCCACACTGCGAGCGCCGTAGTATACTGTCACGAATCTTCCAGCCAAAACTCAGCGCATTTCAGCCCGCGGGAGAACCGCCATTTTGCCGGAACCATTCATGACCACCAATCGACCGCCGCAAGCCCAGCCGCGCGTGGAAATCCTCGAGTGCACCCTGCGCGACGGCAGCTACGCGGTCGACTTCAAATTTACCGAGAGCGACACCGCCGCTCTGGCTGGCGTTCTCGGCCGCCTGGGTTTTCGCTGGATTGAAGTCGGCCACGGCATCGGCCTGGGCGCCATGAGCGCCGGCAAGGGTTCCATGCCCGCCAGCGACGAACGGCTGATTGAAGCCGCCAAGCGGGCCGCGCCAAACGCGCAGATCGGCTGCTTCTTCATCCCCGGCATTGGCACCGCCGATCAGTTGAAATCCGCCCGCGCGGCGGGGTTGGATTTCGTCCGCATCGGCTACAACGCCCCCGAAATCGAAGAAGCGTATCCGTATCTCGCTCTGGCCCGGGAGCTGGGATTAAAGCCTTATCTCAATTTCATGAAGACCTACGGAATCCCGCCTGCGGCCTTCGGCGAAAAAGCGCGCGAAGGCGAAGTCGCAGGCGCAGAAGGAATCTATTGCGTCGATTCCGCCGGCAGCATGTTTCCCGAGGACGTTCGCCGGTACATTGGCGCGGCCCGCGAACGTTGCCATGGCAGCGTTGGTTTTCACGGCCACAGCAATCTTCAGTTCGCGGTGGCCAATAGCGTGGAGGCGGTGCGCTCGGGCGCCAACTTCATCGACACAACTTTGTACGGCCTGGGCCGCAGCGCGGGCAACGTGCCCACTGAGATTGCCGTAGCGGTTTTCGACAACCTGGGTATCGAAACCGGTATCGATCTTTTCGAAGTCATGGACGCCGCCGAAGAGTTCATGGGCCCGCTCATGTCGCAGATGCAGCTTTACGACATGATGTCGGTGGCTATGGGATGCAGCCAGTTTCATTCTTCTTTCTTGCCTAAAGTGGCCGCCGCCGCGAAAAAGCATAGAGTGGAACTGCGCCGGCTCGTAGTGGCCATGGGCAAACTCGATCCCGTGAACCTCGACGAGAGCAACCTGGACCGCGTGGCAGCCGGCCTGCCCAGGGCGTCGCGGGAAAGATTGCGCGACCGGCTTATTTCCTTCGCCGCCCCGGGCATTTCCGCGCAGAGCATCAGCAGTTCGCTCGCTTCTGTGCAATCGCTCGTCGATGGCATGATCGCGACGTGCGCCAAGCGGCGCGCTCGTCCGGCCCTGGAACTGGTTGCGTCCGGCTCGCCGTCCGAGGGTCTCATCCTGGCCGATCTGGTTTTGGGCGACGGTCCGGTCGTGCTCGGCCGGGTGGTCTACGGATCGTTTGCCGTGCTGGAAGAAGTGTTGCGCTTGACCGGGGGCAGCATTCCTTTGTTCTTGAACGATAAAGATGGCGGCCCGTGGGCGGCGGAATGGCCCCCTGCTCTAAAGCTCATCGTGGATGAAGAGCGAATTCTTCCCATTCGTTCGCGTCGGCTCTTCGCGGCGTATATGGAAGAAGTCGTTCTGACCGCGGCCCAGCGCTGCGGGAATTTCTGCTTGATGATCTACGGCAACCCGAGTGTCGATCTTCTGCGTTATTGCGGCGAGGTGTTTACCAACGTTGCCATTCATGGCGATTTGCCGCCGGGCGCGCCCGAAAACAGCTGGCAGATCTCCGACTTCACCGACCGCATGCACGTCGATCTGGGCGTGAGCGTCGCTCTGCTCCTGTGCCCGCCGTCCGTGACCGAAGCTTCGGCGATCGATCAACTGCTGGTTCCTGAGGGCGCCGCAATCACGACCGGCCACTATCCTCGCTTCGAAGCTGAAATTCCCGGCCGCGCCGTTCTCCGGCTCGACCCCAATCAGGCCTACCGCGGCCAAATCGACCGCTGGGCGGCCATTTCCAATCTCATGAAGTCGGCGCAGCCTGCCGCCGTGGCGGTGCAATGAACATTCGCGAAATCATTCTGGATGTAGTCGACCGCCGCTCCGATCATCTTTTCTTGCGTGACGCCAACACCGGCCGCGAGATCACTTACCGCGAATTTCACCGCCAGGCCAGCGCCGCCGCCGCCGAATTGCAGCGCCTTGGCGTCCGCAAAGGCGACCGTATTGCCGTGATGATGGCGAATTCCTGCGAACTGGCCATCGTCTATTTCGCCTGCATCTATCTCGGCGCGGTCATCGTCCCCATCAATCCGTCTCTCAGCAGGAGCGACGTGCAGTTCATCCTCAGCAGTTGCAGACCCACGCTGGTGCTGGCCGGCTCGGGATCGTCAGTGCTGGGCGATCTGCATCCGCGCGTGTTGCACGTCGTGACGTCCGGCGATTCCGCGAATGATGCAGCCGATCAACTTGATTTGTCGAATCTTTCCGCCGCGGCCGATTTCGTTCCTTTGGCCAGCGCGCACCCTGACGATCTCATCGTCGTCATGTACACCTCCGGCACGTCGGCCAAGCCGAAGGGGCTGGCCCATCGCATCGGCCGCATGTTTCGCAACGCCGGCGCTTTTGCCGGCGCGCAGGGAATCGACGAAACCTCGCGCTTTTATCTCACTCTCTCCATGGCCTACATGGGAGGGTTTTACAATCTGCTGGTCCTGCCCTTTCTGTGCGGCGCAAGCGTTGCCGTTGACCATGTTTTCGACGCCCGTTCCAGCCTGCATTTCTGGGACAAAGCCAGGCAGAACGAAGTCAATACGCTCTGGCTTGCTCCGACGGTGCTTGCGATTCTGCTCCGCATGGACCGCGGCCGCACCGGCGAAGAATTCTGCCGCTCAGCCATTCGCCGCACGTTCGTCGGTTTCGCTCCCCTGCCGCTGAAAGTGAAAGACGAATTCGAATCCCGCTACGGCGTTCATCTGATCGAAAATTACGGTCTCTCGGAGACGCTTTTCGTCACGGCGCGTTCACAGGAGAAGCTGCACGGCGGCGGTTATGTGGGTGAACGTTTGCCCGGAATCGAATTGCGCGTTACGGGCGACGATGGAAACCCGCTGCCCTCGGGCGTTGAAGGCGAAATACAAATCAAGACTCCCGGCCTCATGGCGGGCTATCTCGATTCTGAAGGCCGCCTTCAGGAAATCGACCCCGCCTGCTGGTTTGCAACCGGCGACGCCGCCCGTCTTGAAGATGACGGCGCCCTTTTCATCACCGGCCGAAAGAAAGACCTGATCATTCGCGGCGGCGTAAACATCAGCCCGGCCGCGATTGAAGAGGCCCTGATTCAGGTATCAGGCGTTGCCGACGCCGCTGTGGTCAGCATTCCTCACGAACTCTACGGTGAAGACGTTGTGGCCGTCTTAAAGCTCGAACCCGGCGTGGAGCTGGAAACGATTCTCGATGCCGTCATCGCGCACGCTAAAGCTTCTCTGGCCCAGCACCAGCAGCCGGCGCGCTACATTGCCATCGACGAATTTCCCCGCACGGCCAACGGCAAAGTACAGAAAACGAGAATTCGCGAACTCGTCGCGCAAAAGCTGCAAGTCGCGTCGGTTCCGGCCACGCGCGCTCCTGCCTGGCAGGGATCGGGCCTCTCTCGCTGAGTCGCCTCAACATCTTTTTTCGAACGGAAATATCTTAAGCATGAAAATTATCGACTTGTCCCTCTCCATCGAAGAAGGGATGATGACCTTCCCCACGCACTGGCATCCCGTGGTCGAGATCACCATTCTCGGCCGCCACGGCATCGAGGGACGCGAAACCCGGAAGATCGTTCTGGGCACGCACATCGGCACCCACGCCGACGCGCCGCGTCATTTCATTCCCGGCGGCGGCACCATCGATGAAGTTCCTCTCGATGTCCTCGTCGGCCCAGCCACCGTTGCCGACTTCACCGGCTGCCGTCCCCTGCTGGAAATTGACATCGCCGATCTGGAAAAAAAACTTGGCGGCAACGTTCCGCAGCGTTTGATCTTGCGCACCGGCTGGTCCGATTATTTCGGCCACTTGAAGTTCTATAACGAGTATCCTTTTCTTTCGGAAGCGGCGGCACGCTGGCTGGTGGAGAAAGGCGTTCGCCTGATCGCCATGGACACGCCTTCACCCGACAATCCGGCGCATTCGCGGGGCACATCAAAAGACTCGCCCAACCACAAAGTCTTACTCGGCGCGGGCGTGGTTCTGGTGGAGTACGTGGCCAACTTGAAAGCGCTGACGAAATCGGAGGTGGAGTTGATAGTGATGCCCTTGAAGTTGAAGGGCTGTGACGGTTCGCCGGCGCGCGTCGCCGCGATCGAACGTTGAAAGGAGCGCGGAGTTTGATATTGGAGAATTCGAGGTTGGGGGACTCAACAGCGAACATCCGCCAGTGGCTGGCAGACTGGTTCTTTGCCCGGGGCAAAATCCGCGCGGGCATGGCGAACGGAAAGCTCTTCGAAACCGATTACTTCGACGCGGGCTGGCTCACTTCCATGGAAGTTGTCGAATTCGTCACCGAGATCGAGCTGCATTTCGATATGCAATTTTCCGACAGCGATCTGCAAGACCCGCGCTTCGCCAGCATCGCCGGCCTGACGGAATTGATTCTCCAGCGGTCCACCTTAGCGAGCGAGAGCCGTTGACCCTCGACCTGGCCAACCCGGTGGAGATTGCGGCAGGCGCGGGAAAAAAGCCCGCCGCAAAGCTTCATGTCCTCACTCTCACGCCTTTCTATCCTTCACTCGGCGACGAAGTCAGCGGTTGCTTTGTGGCGGAAACTCTGCGCGAACTCGAATCGCTCGGCGTCAAGTCTTCCGTTATCGCCGTCGACTCGGTCTATCACCCGCGTCGCGAGGCAAACCAAAAATTCCCCGCCGCCTGGATGCGCTATCCGCAGATTCCCGGAAATCTCGGTCTGTCCACCGCCGGACGTTTTCTGAGCGCGAGCGTGGTCAACCGGATTCGCCAAATTCATTCGCAAACGCGAATCGACCTCATTCACGCTCATGCCGCGCTTCCTTGCGGCGCGGCCGCGGCGCACCTGTCGCGGCGGCTGGGTATTCCGTTCGTAGTAACCATCCACGGCCTCGACGTTTTCAATCGCTGTTTCGCCGATGGTATCGCCGCCGGCTGGCGCAGGCGCGCCTCCACGGATGTGTACCAAGCGGCCCGCCGCGTGATTTGCATCAGCGGCCGGATTCGCCGCTTGCTTCTGGAAGGCATGGGCGATGCCGCTCACGCGGAAGTCGTCTATAACGGAACCGATGCGGATTTCTTTTCGCCGGGAGAAGCGGAGCGGTCGCGGCCACTAGTCCTCGTGGTCGGCAATCTTCTGGCCGGCAAGGGGCAAGAACTGGTGTTCCGCGCTTTGGCGGCGCTAAAAAATTCTTTGCCGGAACTCCGTTGTGAACTGATCGGCGAAGGCGCTGACCGCGAGCGATTCACGCGGCTCGCGGCGGAATTGGGCATCAGCGGCCAGATTCATTTTCTCGGCCGCCGAAGCCGCGCCGAAGTGGCGCAGGCCATGCGCGAGTGTGCTGTTTTTGCCCTTCCCAGCCGTTTCGAAGGCCTCGGTTGTGTTTACCTGGAGGCCATGGCCTGCGGCAAGCCGGTGATTGCCTGCCGCGGCCAGGGAATCGACGAAATCGTTGTTCACGGCAAAAACGGATGGCTGGTGCCCGTGGACGGTCTAAATGAATTGATTGACGGGTTGCGAACCCTCCTGAGCGATCGCGGGCTGCGAACGCAGATCGGCCAATCCGCCCGCCAAACAATTCTCGAGGGCCTCACCATGAACCACCAGGCGCGCGCCTTGCAAGCCACCTATCAGGAGGCCGCGCGATGAGCACACAGCGCGTCATCGCCCCGGAACCGCAGGCCCGCATGGAATTGTCGCCGCTTGTTGAGAGCGATCTTCACCAACTCGCCGCCTTCATCGGCCAACAATCGGGTCGCGACGCCGCGGTCGTGGAAAAACATCTGCGCTGGTTTCTGCTCCAAAATCCGGCGCGCTCCTCGCACGATCCCTTGGGCTTTGCGCTTCGGACATCCGAAGGCCTCTCGGGATGCATTCTCTGCGTTCCGCAAAAATTCCACTTCCAGGACCGCGAGATTCTGCTCATGGGATCGAGTTCGTTTTATGTGGATGAAAGCCATCGCGGCCACGGCGGCCGCATCTTCCTGCAATACTCGCGTTTGGCGAAGAACTTTCCTCTATTTGGGACCTCCGCCAACCCCGACGCCGCGGCGCTATGGCGCGCCGCCGGCGCCAGTCCCATTCCAAGTTCCGACGGAGAACTTTTCGGCATCCTTCGCTGGCCGCCCTTTGGCGAAGAATTCGCGCACAGAAAAAATCTGAACACGGCGGCCGTTCATCTGGCAGCCAGCCCGCTTGCCCACGTTGCAGGCTGGTTTCAAAAACTAATGCTCGACACGGATTCATCGACCCGCCTGGAGCGCCTTACCTCGCCCGAGCAGGTCGACGCTCTCCCCATCCACGGCGAACCCTCGAAGCTGACTGCTCAACGCGATCTTGCCTACATCCGCTGGCGCTATTTTTCCGGTCACGATCCCACGGCGGCCGCGTTTTCCTGGCGCAGCAGCGAAACGGGCGGGGAAATCCTGGTGACCGTAAACCGCCGTGCTCGCGGTTATCGCGGGCAAATCAAGAGTTTGAACATTCTTGATGTTTATCCCGAAGTCTCCGCTGCCGAGTCGCTGAAGATCATCGGCGGGCTGGTGCAACAATATAGAACGACCGTAGACGCGATTGTGCTGCGCCATCAGGATCCTGACCGCCGCCGATTTTTCCTCGGCCGTGGATTGCGCTGGCGTCCTTTTGACGCTCCCCTCGGTTGGCTTCTCGACCGCCAGAATTTTTTGCCCACTCGCGACTTGTACTTCGTGCCTGCCGATGGCGACGGCTTGATCTAGCCCATTTTCGCGATGACCCTCAGAAGCCAGGCGCGGGATTTTCTGATCAACTCGGCTACTCTTCTGCGCGCCGACCGCCTGGCCTTGCGCCTTCAACAGCGCCGTGGGCGCGCACTTATTGTCGCCATGCACGAGACCCCGGCTTCGCACGCGCCCCAATTCCGCTCGCAACTGGACTGGGCCGCGCAACATTTCACTATCACTGGTCTTGAGGGTTTTACCCAACTCTGGGCGGGCCGGAAAAAAGCCGGTTCCAAACCGCCCGTGTTGTTCACATTCGACGACGGCCGCGAAAGCAACTACACGGTCGCCGCGCCTTTGCTCGAATCTTTTGGCGCTCGCGGAGTCTTCTTCGTCGTCCCCGACTTCGCCGACTGCCCTTCGGATCGCGCTCTCGCCTTCTACCGTTCGCGCATCAATCCGAATTCCAAACCCGGCGACGAAGCCTGGGAAGACTGGAAGCCGATGAACCCGGCGCAAATTGCCGACCTGGCCGCCCGCGGACACACCATCGGAAATCACACCCTCACCCACCAACGGCTGGTGAACTTAGATTCTGACCAATTGGAAAAGGAAATCGGGGAGAGCGCCCGCAAACTCGAATCGTGGACGAAAAAACCGGTGGATGCCTTCGCCTGGACGTTCGGCTGGAACGCCATTGACAGCAGCGCATGGCAAACGGCGTGCCGCTATCATCGATATTGTTTTGCCGCCTGCCCCGGCGCCATCGATCCTGAGCGCGACTCACAGCGACTGCTTTGGCGGCGCGAGATCGAGGTCAAATACTCCCCGGCGGAATATCGCTTTCTTTATTCCGGCTTGGGAGATTTCTGGTGGAGGACCCGCCGCGATAAGCTTCGCCACATGACGACGGCAGGCCAGTCAGGCACAAACAACCGATAGCATGAGCCGCTGCAAGCCATGATCCATATCTTCATCAACGCGCTGGCCGCCAGCGCCGGCGGCGGCCTGACCTACATACGCAACGTGGTGCCGCGGCTGGCCACACGCGGCGACGTTCGTGCAACTGTGCTTTTAAGCGCCGGACTGCGCGATGAGCTCACCGAATCGGACCAGGTGAGACTGTTGCGGGCGGAATCTCCTTCCAGCGCGGCTGCCAGGTTCTGGTACGAGCAAATCGAAGTCCCCCGTATGATTCGCAACTCCGGCGCCGAGGTTCTGCTTTCCACTGGTAACTTCGCCGTCTTCCGTTCTCCGGTGCCGCAGATTCTTTTGAGCCGCAACGCGCTGTACACTTCTTCCGACTTTTTGCGCGACCTGCGCGATCGCGGCGAGTATCGCATGTGGCTCGACACTCTAATCAAGGGAGAGCTCGCGCGGTGGTCGGTAGGAGCGGCTACGTGTACGGTCGCGCCCAGCGCCGCTTTCGCGCGCGATCTTCAACACTGGACCGGCTGCCCCGTAATCGCGATTCATCACGGTTTCAGCCCGGACACGTTTTTCGCTCGCAACTCCCCGCTGCGGCCATCTGCCCAGTCGCAACTTGCCGCCGCGCAAGGCGCTCTGCGCCTGCTTTTCGTCAGCCATTACAATTACTATCGCAACTTCGAGACTCTCCTGCGGGCGCTGGCCATCTTGAAACAAAGGATTCGTGGCCGCGGTGTGCGCCTGATTCTCACCTCCAGCTTGACCGCTGAAGAAAATCATTCCGGCTACAACTCGCGCTCCGCAGCGGCGCTTATACAAGAACTGGGCCTGCGCGAGGAGGTCGTCGAGTTGGGGGCCGTGCCGTACTCACAACTGCACCATCTCTACCGCGCCTGCGATTTGTACGTCACGCCGGCTTACGCCGAAACATTCGCCCATCCCCTGGTTGAAGCCATGGCCAGCGGCCTGCCCGTGATCGCCTCGGACCTGCCGGTGCACCGCGAAATCTGCCGCGATGCCGCGTTGTATTTTTTCCGCTTTTCCGCGGAGGAATTGGCCGAGCGCATCCTGAAAGCCGCGTCGGCAACGGATCAGCTTCAATCGATGAAGGAAAAAGGCCTGCTGCGCGCCCGCGATTTCAACTGGGACCGGCACATCGACGATCTGTTGCAGTTGGCGAGTCGCATCGCCGCGTCCACTTGATCGCGATCGCATGGCGCTGACGCGAATCGATCGTATACCTTTGCCATTCTGGTTCACTGTGCGAAACCACAGTAAAGATGAGGTGTTCATGCTCAAACTATTTCGCTGGAATACATGCGGGTTGTTCGTAGCGGCATTACTCGCTCCTTCCGCCGCGAGCGGCCAGATGGCAGACCACCCCTCCGCCACGAAATTCGCCTCGGCCTACAACTGGCGCCAATCTCCCGTTTCGCCGCCGGCGCTCGCCCCGGGCGCGAACACGATCACGCTCTCGCCCTGCCCGCGCGGGCTCAGAGTGGCCAATCCAT
>DATLKM010000168.1:0-5502 GCA_035538435.1 Binatia bacterium | reverse complement strand
TGAGACAATCAGCCAGGATTTTTGGCGTTCGGTCATGTCATTCGATTGGCCTGGGAACGTGCGCGAGTTGGAAAACTTCGTGGCGCGCTGCATCGCTCTTGGCTCAGGACCTACGCTGCAGGACGAAGATGGTTGTCTAGTGCCCGCAGAAGCGGGAGAGAGCATGCTTCCGGAGGTGGGCACACCACGGCTCGACGCGGTGGAACGTCAAACCATAGTGAAGGTGCTGAAGGAAACCAACGGAGACAAGGTCGTGGCCGCCCGCATATTGGGGATTGGCAAGACCACGATCTATCGCAAGCTAAAGGAATACGGCGTCGACCCAGGCACTCCACAATTTCCGAGTCGCCTGTAATGCGTCAAGGATCGATGCAAGCGCCGAGATCACGTCCTACAAGCCGACTTGTCATTACCGATCTACGCTTGATAAGTGCATTGGCGATTTGGCACTCGTCCAGACGCATCTCCGAGAAGGGCGTTTACTTGCCAAGAATCAGGGGCACATAGCTTCGGACATCTTCCAGCAATTCCTCGCGAGTGATACCGACCTTGGCGCGAAGCTGCACACCCTGCAACAAGTCAACGAGCAAACGGCCTCGCACCTTAGCTGACGGTGTGCGAGTCAGGCGCCCCGCCTTGATCTCCTTTTCGAACCTTTTCGCGAAAATATCAGCAGATGCAGTGAAACTCTTCGCGAGCCAGGAACGGATCTCTGTTACCCGCTCCGAATGTCCCAGCGCAGCGGCGGCCAACATGCAGCCGCTGCGAGCATCACCGGTAGCGGTGTTGACGGTAGTCTCGCAAAAAGTGGTAACGGCCTTGTGGATGTCCGGCTCCGCTTGAAACGCTGCCATTTTGGGAGCTCCATAGATCAGCGCATAGCGCTCGACGGCCTTGAGCAGCAGGGTGGACTTGTCTCCGAAGGCTCGGTATAGCGCGGGCTTGGTGACGTTCACGGCGCGCGCGATCCGATCCACGTCGACTCCTTCATATCCATGCTCCCAAAACATCTCAACGGCGCGGTCGAGTGCTTCGTCGGGAATAAAGCCTCTTGGACGTCCTGGGGGGCGCTTCGCAATATTAGTTACCATCGCGTACGAAACTCCTTGCGCTTGCATCCATGAGTATCGTACTCTCGCGTATGTAACGCTGCAAGACAGGAAATACAGGAGACGCTCATGGAACATTCGATCGCACTCATCACCGGCACCACCTCCGGGCTCGGTTATGCGGCAGCCCGCATGCTTGCCGGACAGGGCTGGCGCGAGATCATCGTCACCGGACGCAGCCTGGCGCGGGTGCGCGAAACGGCCAATCAGCTCGTGGCTGAGACCAAGAAACAGGTCTTTACGCCGCTGGAACTGGATCTGGACGCGCCGTCCAGCGTTCAGTCCGCCCTCGCCGAGCTAGTTAAGCGAGGTCGGCCGATCGATTTCCTACTGCTCAATGCAGGGATGGTCCCAGGTAAAAAGCGCGTGCTTACTGCGGCGGGCATCGAGGCGGCTCAGGCCCCGCTCATCGGCCATCATCAACTGACTGTCGGGTTGCTCCGCGCCAACCTGCTGAGCCCTGGCGCGCGGATTGTTATCGCCGGCGCAGAACCTGCCCGTGGGGGTGTGCCGATGTTCAGCTACACCGATGTGCCAGCCTTCGCCGCCAAATACTTCCGGGGAGACCGGACCGCCGCTGTCGAAGCCCTGATTCGCAACGGGCCAAACGTGAAGTACGTGCCCAACAATACGTATGCCGACGCGAAGCTCATTATCGCTTGGTGGGTCGCGGCGCTGGCGCGCCGGCTACCCTCCGGCATGGCCGTGTACGCTGTCTCGCCCGGTGGGGCGACCGCCACCAAGGTGGTGCGAAACGCTGGCCCGGCGTTGAAGTATCTGTTTATCCCAATCGTGAACCTCATTCCCGGCATGAATCAGACGCCGGAGACCGCGGCCCGTCGGTACCTCCAGGCGTCGGAGTTCGGAACCGACGTCTCAGGGCAATTCTTCGCCTCGGCTCAAGGGAAGTTCTCAGGCCCAATTGAGGTGCAGCGCCAGCCACACCTCTACGATCGCGCCAGCCAGGAAGCCGCGTGGCAGGCCGTCGTCAAGGTCTCTGGCGTCGACTTGTCTCACCCAGCATCCCTAACCGCCGTGTCCTGAGGAGCGCTGATCGGCGCGCAACTGGATGCCAAACAAACATCGCCACCTCCTAACTTGAATCACGGCGACAGAACGAAGAGCAACCATTCACAAGGAGAAGACGCATGAAACGGTACGAACATAAAAAGGTGGTAATCATAGGCGGCACGAGCGGCATGGGGCTCGCTACGGCGAAGATGCTCCTTGATGGATGCGCGCGCGTTCTGGTGACGGGTCTCTCGAAGGAAGGCCTGGAATCGGCGCAGAAAGAGATTGGCCAGCACGCCATTGTGGTCTCAAGCGACGCGCGGTCGTTGACGGGCATCGACGCCCTCGCCTCTCAGGTGAAGGCCGAGTTCGACACCATTGACCTGCTTTTTGTCAACGCCGGGTTCAGCATTCCGACGCCTCTCGGGAGCGTGACCGAGGCCATCTACGACGAGATGTTCAACCTGAACGCCAAGGGACCATTTTTCACGGTACAGAAGCTCGCGCCGCTAATAAACCGGGGAGGCGCTGTCGTCCTCACGACCTCCGTCGCCAACGTCAAGGGACTGGCAGGCCAAGCCACATACGGAGCCGCCAAAGCCGCGCTGCGATCATTGGCTCGGACGCTCGCCGCCGAGTTGCTTCCTCGCGAAATTCGCGTCAACGCGGTGACGCCCGGTCCCATCGACACGCCGATCCTCGGCAAAGTGTTTCCCGACAAAGACGCGGTCGCTCAGATTAGGGAGAAGATGAGCGGCATGGTTCCCATGAAGCGTTTCGGGACGTCGGAGGAAATCGCGAAGGCGGCCCTCTTCCTCGCGTTCGATGCGACCTTCACGACCGGCGCCGAACTTCCGGTCGACGGAGGATGGTCTCAACTCTGATGTCTTTATTGAAAAACAAGATCGCCGTCGTCACGGGCGGGAGCAGCGGCATCGGCCTCGCGACCGCAAAGAGGTTCGTTGAAGAGGGTGCCTATGTGTTCATCGCCGGTCGCCGTCAGGCCGAGATCGACAAGGCCGTCGCGGAGATCGGCACGAACGTCACCGGCGTAAAGGCCGACATCTCTAAGCTCGATGACCTCAACCGTTTATACGAGACCGTTGCGCAGAAGGGCAAGATCGATGTGATTTTTGCGGGCGCAGCCTTCGTCGAGAAGCAGATGACCACCACGGTGACGCCGGAGCATTTCGACGAGACCTTCAACACCAACGCACGCGGCACCTACTTCACCGTTCAAAAGGCGCTGCCTTACTTGAACGATGGTGCTTCCATCATCCTCGTGGCGTCCGCCGGGAAAAACAAAGGCCTTCCGGGTCGCAGCACCTACAGCGCCAGCAAGGCAGCGCTCCGGTCGTTTGCTCGGACCTGGACCAGCGAACTCAAGGAACAGAAGATCAGGACCAATGTGTTGAGCCCTGGCGCGGTCGACACGCCGATGTTCGACGAACAGTTCCCGTCCAGGAAGGGCGCCGCCGAAGCCAGAAAGCAGATCACTGCGATGACGCCTCTGGCGCGCTTGGCGCGCCCTGAGGAGATCGCTTCCGCAGCTTTATTCCTCGCCTCGGACCAAAGCAGCTACGTTGCCGGTGTCGACCTTCCCGTCGATGGCGGCCTGACGGCAGTCTAGATCGAGAGAACCTGGGCCCAACCCACGGAGGAAACAATGAAAACGATGAAGCAGATTGTGGTAGCGGTAAGTTTGGTCGTCATCTCCGCTATGGCACCCGTAGTGGAAGCGCAGCAGGGCGTCGAGAAGGCTGCTCCAGGGACGTTGGTTGCTCCGGCTGACGCGCTCAATTCAGTGGTGAAGATGACTGAGAGCCAGATGATAAGTCTGGTGAAGGCATCGCCTGCGGACAAGTATGGATTTGCACCAAGCGCGGCGATTTTTGCGCCTCGGCAACAAAGTGAGTACTCGGGCTTTACCTCGACCACGACTTGCGCTGCCTCCTAAGGGCGAAAGAAGAAAACAGCTGCTCGTAGTTGACGGGTCATTCCATATCAGCACCATGCAGACCAGCAAGGAGGCGTCTCAGCATGCACGACCTAGTAGTGAGTTGTTTGGTAGCAGCTTATATTGCAGCGAACGTCTACGCGATTGTGAAGCTACGAGTGTTCGAGTTGGCCCGTTCGCGCAAACATCTCGTACTCTACAGCGTCCCCTTCATATTGTGGGGTTCTCTTATACTGCTGGGATGCAAGCTAATGGAAATCTTGCGCCGATTCGATGAGTGGGCCGCCTGACTAGGCGTTCCCCAACTGAAGAAAACAGGCCAAATGCGCTCATTGAGACCTCGCCCAAACGGAGAAAAGCGATGAGTCCCGACAAACGCGCTTGTGTCCATTAGTGGAGTAGTTCCCGGATTGTCGGAAATTCGGGAGTAATCCTGCAACGACGAGATCCCCTTAGTCGCCTAAATTCGACAAGACGTTTCGGAAACATACCGCTATCTTTCAGTCTCGAGGAGAGGAGGCAGCCATGCGTCTGACCGGACGAGAACGTCTCGGTTTTTATCCTCTTCCGGTACAGGAAGCAGCGCGCATCCGGAGATTCCTGGCATTCCCAGAGGCGGAGTGTTCGGCGCTCGATCCGTGTGTTGGAGACGGTGTAGCCTTCGCCGAAATCACCCCGCACAAGGACGTTTTGCGTTACGGCGTTGAACTGGACACCGGTCGAGCCGAGCAGGCTCGCGCCAAAGGCATCGACACTATTCATGGTAACTGCTTCGATGTGCAGTGCTCGGTCGAATCCTTCTCGTTGGTCTATCTGAACCCTCCGTATGATTTTGAGATCAGCGAAGAAAAATCCCAGCGCATGGAGAAACTCTTTCTCGAACACGTGTACCGGTGGCTGAAACCAACCGGTATTCTGGTGCTTGTTGTGCCGGCCAAAAGAATTGGGGACTGTGCCGTCTTGCTTTCAAGGAATTTTCGGGACCTTCGTGTCTACCGCCTCACCGAACCTGAGAGTGTGCGCTATAAGCAGGTTGTCGCTATTGGCGTACGCCGATCACGGCAGGAACGAGATCGCCTACGCGATGCCGAGATCATCCAAGCGCAGCAGTGGCTATCTTCAATCGCACTAAAGCCGGAAGAACTGCGATCGTTGCCCCTAGAACCTGATCATACGTACGTGCTGCCGTCGGGCGCCGCGGTGCGCATGATCCATCGCGGTTTGCCCCTGGACGAACTAGAGGACCTGTTGCCGAAGTCATCCGCCTATCGGCAAGCCGCAGCGGTGATCTTCGCGCAGCAGGCAGAGGTCACGGGCCGACCCCTTACGCCGCTGCATGGAGGGCACGTGGGTCTGCTCTGCACGGCTGGAATGCTCAACGGCATCTTCGGCGAAGGCGAATCGCGCCACATCGCGCACTGGCAA
>DATLKM010000167.1:0-10363 GCA_035538435.1 Binatia bacterium | reverse complement strand
GCCACATAGCCGCGCCAGGGTTCGACGACTACGCGCGCACCGTGTTCGCGGGCGATGTCGCACGTGCGGTCTTTCGAGCCGGAATCGATAAGGACGATTTCGTCGGCCCAGCGGACACTGGCAAGCGTGCGGGCGATGTTGGCTTCTTCATCCATGGCGACGATGGCGACGGAAAGAGTCACGGGCTGCGATCTAAACGCGGTATTGTCTCACAAGGAGTGATGGCAAGGAATCAGAAGCAAAAGCTCAGGATGCCGACGTGTTGGCACATGCCGCTTTACTTCTGCATCGTGACGTCGAACCTCTGGCTTCCCTTGGTTTCGAAAAGCAGAAATATCGCCAATATGAACAATTCCGGCTCGATGGGATGGCGGTAGCGGGCGTGCGGAAAAACGAAGTAATAGACCGTCGGATAGGTCAAGATTAGCCCCGCATAGAGCCAGGCGGCCGGGCGCTTTTGGCGGACGGCTCGGCCAGCGCCCCAGAGTGCGAGCACCGACGAAGCGAGAAATAAGGAGCTGCGAAAATCCCATGGGGCGGGGCTGTCGCTCGGCCTCGGGACGCCATTCCAGTAATAGAAAAAACGCTTCAAGCTAATGATCGCGAAGCTTGCGGGATTTTTCCGAATCCAGTCCAAGGCGCGCTGGCGGCAATAACGCTCGTAGGCAATTTCGCCCATGCGCTGAAAATCTTCCAGTTCAAGTTTGTTCAGGTTGGGTTGCAGGGTCGCGATCAACATGCCGTCGGCCAGCCGGTTATTGCCCAGGCGAAGCTGCAAACCGAAATCATCGCGGATGAAGACGAAGCGGCCAAAGGCGCGATAGTTACGCGCCAGCCACGGAGACAGAACCAGAAAAAATACGAGGGAAGCGAACGCCACGCCGCCAAGCGACGCCGCTCCGCGGCGGTGGCGCTGGAGCCAAATCCAGATTCCGCAGAAGGGCAGGAATGCCAGCATGGTGGGATTGGCCAGCGCTCCGATGCCCCACGCTAATGCGAAAAGAAACCATCCTTGCCAGTTGTTTAGTTCGGCAAATGCCAGCTTCAACGACAGCAGAAAGATCAGCGCCAGCATGAGCGGGGTGAAAGTCGTGTCCCAAATCCAGTGGATCGACCAATACCAGACGTAGGGGTTCCAGGCCCAGGCTCGCGCCGACCAAATCGCCACCCGCGGGCCGAAACTCCGCCGCGCGATGGCGTAAACAGGAATGGTGGTAAGCGAACCGAAAAGGCTATTGATGGAAAGCAAGACCCACGCCGACGCGTAAGTGTAGACGCCGAAGAGCTTGAAGACGCCGCCGATGAGATACGGGTAGAGCGGAGGCTCCCAGGCGCTGGGGCCGGTGTAGCCTTCGTAGGGGCAGCTGAACCCACGGCCCAGAGCAATGCTGCGGCCGACGCGTCCCATTTCAAATCCGAAGCCGAAATTATCTTCGCCGGGCCGCGTGCGATATTGTCGGAAAATTCCGATTGCGGCCAGTTGGATGAAAAATGAAAGCAGCACCATCCACAAAACCGAGCGTGGAATGGCAGGAAAAGCGGGAGATTCCATTAAGCGGGAGTGTATCAGGTCAGGAAGATCGACGAGATAACGATTGCGCTGGCCATTCAGCCCGTTTGCTCTAGCAGTTCCCACATTTTCGCCAGGTGGTGGTCGTCATGCTCGGCCACGAAATAAAGATGATCGATCAGCCGCATGGGAGTTTTCAGTCGGGGATGCGGTAGCGTCCATGAGAATCGCTCCGGCGGAACCTGGATGGCGCGCCCGATCAAGTTCTGCCGCGAGGCGCGAAAGTTTGCCAGAATCTCGTCCAAATCACTCCCGTTGTGGTTCGCGTCTTCGGTCTTACGGTTGGCCAGATCCGCTACCGTAAGCTGCTCTCGGCCGGTCACATAGTCCTCCAGACGAGCCAGCCAGAGTGGCTCGAGATCGAGCAGATGGCCGGCGTGCTCCTGGGCGGACCACTTTCCGTCAGGCTTTCTCATCCGCCGTTCACTCGGCACGCCGCGCAAGGCCTCTTCCATCCGGGCAGGAGTGCCGCGCAGGCGCGAGATCACGTTGGGAAAAAGCTCCACAGGGAAAGGAAACTCGAATTTTCGTTCAAACCATGCGGTAACGTTGGGCATGACGTTGGCCACTCGAGAATGTGTTCAGAACGTCGGTGAGATGCGCAAGGGCCCGCGGGGATTCGAAACTACTGCGCATGGTTCGGGGCCAACCCGACAACCAGGCGGGGCTGTCCCTGCATGTTCTGTTTCCAAACTGTTGAGCCTCAAGCAGAAACTTCCACGAACGGCCTATAATTTTGCTAACAGTTGGGGTCCTTCCGCGTCTATCTCATTGCAAGCCCGGGTGCGGCATTGACACTGGGCTGCAAGGGAACGACGAAACATGCCGGCCGATGTTTGGGCAGTACCACTTGCGGTTGGTGCACGGACCCACTCGAACAGGGAGCATTCAAGAGTGGATAAAGTCAGCGGTATCCGAGTCTCGGAAAACCAGGACCCCCTGCGGGGCCGCATGGCTGGTCAAGAACGCCGCACAGACGATACGATCCTGATCCGCGAGGCGCAGCGGGGCAACGCCGCCGCCTTCGAGGAACTCGTCCGCCATTACGACCAGGCGGTGTTGCGGCTGGCCCTGCACCTGACCGGCACCGAGCACGACGCGCAGGATGTTTATCAGGATGCGTTCCTGAAGGCCTATAAGAACATCGGCAGCTTCCGCTTCGAGTGCTCGTTTTATACCTGGATTTACCGCATCGTGACCAATTTGTGCCTGGATCATCTGCGCAAAAAAACCGTGCGCAAGGAAGATGCGCCGGTGGCCAAGGACGCCGATGGCGGCGAGTACGACTTACTCGATAACGTGGCTGACGGACGCGCGGGAGCGAATCCTGAACGCGATTTGATGCGCCGCCAGCTGGGAGCCCGCATTTCCGGGGCGCTGGAGAAATTGACGCCCCGCGAGCGCATGGTTTTCGAACTGAAGCACTATCACGGACTGAAACTGCGGACCGTGGGGGAGATTCTGCACACCACGGAAGAAACCGCAAAAAACACGCTGTTCCGCGCGACTCAGAAATTGCGCGGGCAGCTGGCGGATATGAGATGAGTTTCGAGCGGCGAACTGCGGGCTTCGAGGCTTTCAAAATGAGCGCTCGCAGCTCGCAGCTCGCAGCTCAAAGCTAATGAGTGAACGCCTGAAGGGTGAACGCTATGAAGTGCGAATGGGTACGGGAAAACATCACGCTGCATGTTTATGGCGAACTGGCCGATGACGCCCGCTATGAACTGGAGCAGCATATTGCCCGCTGCGCCGATTGCGCGGCGGAACTGAAGTCAGAGCAGGAATTCAACGCCCTGCTGTCGCAGGCGCCGGCGGTCGAGGCTTCCCCCAACCTGCTGGCGGCTTCGCGCCTCAGATTGCAGGAAGCGCTGGAAACCGCCGAGCAGGGCCGCTTCTGGCATCGCCTGGCATTCGATCCCGCCAGCTGGCTCCGGCAAGTCCGCTTTTCTCCCGCCCTCGCTTCTGTCATTCTCATTTTCGGTTTCGCCGCCGGGCTGGGTACTTCGTACAAGATCTTGGCTCATCAGCCGGCCATCGCGGGCCTTCCCGCCGCCTCACCCGCCGCGGCTCAGGATGCCGCCGTTACTGGGATCCGCTCCATTACCCAGGAGCCCGGCACCAACAGGATTGAAATCAAGTACGACACGGTTTCCACCCAGGAAGCGCAAGGGTCGCTCAACGACCTGCGTATCCAGCAACTGCTCTTGTTCGCCGCCCGCAACAACTACAATTCCGGCGTCCGTATGGATTCCGTTGATCTGCTGACGCAGAAGCCGGACATTTCGCAGGTCCGCGACGCGCTGGTTTACGCCCTGCGTTATGACACCAATCCTGGCGTTCGCCTGAAAGCGCTGGATGGCCTGGGCAGTTTTGTGAAAGATGACGTCCACGTGCGCGATGCCGTGCTGGAAGCTCTGGTGAACGATTCCAACCCCGGCGTACGCACCGAAGCGCTGCGCATGATCGAGCCCGTGAAGGCCGACGGCAGCGTGCGCGGAGTGCTGATGGCCCTGGCCGCGAAGGATTCCAGCCAGTACATCAAGTCGCAGGCGCGCACCATGCTGGCGCAACTGCCGGAGATTGATTAAGGAAGCGTGTCCGATCCTTGGGCAACGATAAGGCCGTCGCCCCAGGATCACATTTGAAGATCGGAAGAAAAAAATATCCGAAGAAAAGAAAAAACGAAAGGTAAAAAGGTAATTCAGTTGAAGAAGTCTCCGCCACAATTCGTCTTAATAATTTTTCTGGCCCTGCTTGCGCCGCTCGGCGCGCAGGAAACGCATTCCGGGTCGTGGAGCCAGGCGACCTCGGGCACGCTCGCCGCCGCCCGCAACGTAAGAATCAAGCTCGACATGGGCGCGGTCGTGGTCCACGGCAGCCAGCGTTCCGATATCAGTTACACCATGCACGGCCAGGCCGGCGATTCGGAAATGCGCCGCCACTACGGCTCCATGCACGTGAGTACATCCGTGAAAGGCGACACCGCGTGGATCATTGGCGAGTGGGAGGGTGGACGGCCGCATCGCTTCTCAGGCGAATTCGTTGTCGAGATTCCTCGCGACACCGCACTGCTCAAGATTGAAACCGGCGGGGGAGGGGTGGATGCAGCCGGAATTACCGGCGCCGTGGAAGTGGAAAGCGGCGGCGGCAAGGTTCACCTTGACGATATTGGCGGCTCGGCTACGGCGCAAACTGGCGGCGATTCTATCAACATCGGCAATGTGGGTGGCGACCTCAAACTGGAAACCGGCGGCGGCAATATTTCGATCGGCATGGTGAAAGGGCGCATCAAGGCCGAAACCGGCGGCGGCAATGTGAGCGTGACCTCGGGCGGGCAAGACGCGGTGGTCGAAGCCGGCGGCGGCAACGTGGAGATTCGCCATTGCTCGGGAGGGGTCAAAGCCACCACCGGCGGCGGCAGCATCAGCCTGGGTGATATCGGCGGGCCGGCGCAGATTGAAACCGGAGGCGGCAGTATTCACCTGACTTCAGCGCAGGGGCGGGTTGGCGCCAATGCGGGCGCGGGGTCGATCGAACTCTATGGTGTTCCGTCGGCCAAAGTCGAAACCGGCGCAGGCGGCATCACCGTGAAGTTCATCAATGGCAACGATCGCAGCGATTCGATGCTGGAGACGTCAGCCGGCGATATTACGGTTTACATTTCTCCGGGCGTGGCCCTGTCAGTCCGCGCCAGCGTAGAGATGGGAAGCGGGCACCACATCAGCTCGGACTTCCCCGACATTCACGTCAGCAGCCAGGGCAATCCCTGGGTCAAGACGTTGACTGCCGAAGGCAAGCTGAATGGAGGCGGCCCGGTGTTGAAAGTGCGCACCGCAACCGGAGACATCTGCTTTAGAAAAGCTCAGTAAAGATTGGGGGTCGAGTCATGTACAAGCATCTTCTAACGGCAATCGCTACCCTGCCCATGTTGCTCAACGCCTCGCACGCGGCCCAGCGCTGGAATCTTGAATCGATTGAGCCTTATGGCATCCCCAGCGAGGAATCCGGAACCAGTGCCTACCTCGGCGTCGACATTGACGACATCACCGCCGACCGGCTGGGCGCGCTCAAGCTGAAAGAAGAGCACGGCGTCGAAGTCACCATGGTCGATCAGGATGCCCCCGCGGGTAAAGCCGGCATTCGCGAGCACGACGTGATCCTGAGCATGAACGGCGCCACCGTGGAAAGCAAAACCCAGTTGCAGCGCATGATTCACGAAACCCCGGCAGGACGCGTGGTCACGCTGGGCATAAGCCGCGACGGCCAACCGCTCACCATCAAGGTTCAACTCGGGGACCGAAGCTCCGAATTCCCGCACATGTCGAAGAACAAAGACTTTCACTTCGAAGTGCCGCCCATCCCGAATATGCCGGATTTTGAAGTGCCCAATATTGGCGTGGTTTACGTTCACTCGTCTATGCGCAGCGGCTTGATGGTGGAGAACCTGACGCCGCAGCTGGGCGAATTTTTTGGCGCAAGAAACGGTAACGGGGTGCTGGTACGGTCAGTGGAAAAAGGCAGCCGCGCCGAACGCGCCGGCCTGCGCGCCGGGGACGTGATCACCCGCGTTGGCGACCAGCCCGTACACGACACCAGCGATTTACCCACGCGCTTCATACCCGCAGCGCCGGGTCGGTAACGGTTGGCATTCTTCGCGACAAGAAGGAACAGACACTCACGCTGACTCTACCCGAGCGCCGTGATTCCGGCAGTAGGTTCGAAGAGGAGAGCGTGGATCTTCCGGAGCTCGACGCCGAAACCGACGTTGACCTGAGCGAAGTGCAGGACGAGATTGCCAGGCTGCAGCCTTATCTGCAAGCCGCCTCTCGAGTAGCGGAAGAAGATGCCCGCAAAGCCGCCGATGAAGTTCGCAAGTCCATGTGTGAATACGAGAAGCAGATGAAAGAGCAATCGGAACAGCTCAGGAAAGAAGTTGAGCCGGAAGTGCGCAAGGAGATGGAAAAGAGCCGCCGGGAAATACAGAAGCAGATGCAGGAATTCCGCCTGCAATTCGAACCTGGGCTGGAGATCTGACCGGCCCTCGAAAGCCTCCCATATAATATTGACTGTAGGCAGCCGGGCCGGGCGGTCGCCCTGACCATGAAAACTGGGCGGGGAGGAAAGTCCGAACTCCGCAGAGCAGTGTGCCGGATAACGTCCGGGAGGGTGAATTCAAGTTCACTCGACGGAAAGTGCCACAGAAAACATACCGCCCCGCCGTTCTGGTAAGGCTTCACGCATAAGGGTGGCCCATCCTTCGCGCTTTTGGCGAAGGGTGGGATTCCGAGAGGCTTGATCAGAACGGCGGGGTAAGGGTGAAAAGGTGCGGTAAGAGCGCACCGCCGCCGCAGTAATGCGTCGGGCAGGGCAAACCCCACACGGAGCAAGACCAAATAGGAAGGGAATCGTGCCGGCTCGGTGCGTCACAACCTTCGGGTAGGTCGCTAGAGCCGCGCAGCAATGCGCGGCCCAGAGGAATGACCGTCACGCGGGAGCAATCTCGCGGACAGAATTCGGCTTATAGGTCCGGCTGCCACAAATCTTTCCCTTCGACCGATTTCCGTCGGTCGTCTTCCGACGTCGGGCTTCCGCCTCGCTTACCCGAGGCCCGATTCACGCGCCGGTTTTTGTCGGAGCCGTATCAAGGCTCAAGAAATATCCCTTCGAAGCGGGATCGAAAAGCAGCCTCCAGGAGAATCGCCGCTGGCTGGCCTTCAAACACTGCGCCAGCAAATCGCGCGCCGGCATTTTCGATCCGCCGATCTTTACCATGGTGCGTGCGATGAAACTCGATGGTGCAACTCCAATTGCGAACGTCGAGGCGGGGTCCGCCGCAGCCGCACGGCCGATCAGATTAACGGTATCTGCCACGCTTCTTTCCGCGCTTTCGATGGTAACCGGCGAGTCGAGAAGCGGGGGCCGCGGGGCGATCGCACCTTTATCGTCGCGCGCCGCTATGCCCACAATGCAATAATCTCCGCCCACGCGCCGCACTTCAAAGCGGCCGGGGTTTTTCGTCCGGTTGTACGCATCCACAATAAGACCGAGCGTCTTTTCCTCGTCCGGTGCCCGCGCCGGAAATTCGACTGTGAACTCGCCGCCTGCGGGCAGTTCTTCCGGCGCTTCATTCTGTGATTTGACCAGATCGGCCCCATGAAATTGCGGGTCCTCGTAGCTCACCAGCCATCCGTATTTCTGCCGCAGCGCATCCAGCGCTTGCAGCAGCGGACGCGGGCTATTTGCGTGCAGACGTGTGACGTCGCCTACCTGAGAGATGACAGCCTGCTTCAAATACTCCTCGGGCTTCTCGATCCCGGTTTGCTTGGTTTGCGTGAAGGCACTGGCAACGAGCAGCGCGGCGAGAAAAATTAAGTGAGGAATGCGTGGCGGACTATTCGATGGCCGGGGATTTCCAAAACGCCTGGGTTTGATCGAGTTCGCCATGAGTATAAGTTCGCTCCTCGCGCTTCCAACTTTCCTGCGCATTCTATAGCACCTGTGAGTTTACTTAATGCCTGTTTGTCACCGGTCTAATCTTGACGGCTAATTCTTTTGGAGTTTTGTCTCGTGAATGGAAAAGTTGTATAACCCTCGCCTCGCTCGAATTTGAAAATGCTTGGGGGCTTACCATGCCGGCACGCCAGCTGATGTTCCGGGAATCGGAACAGGAATGGATTGCAAAATACCGAAGAGCGATGGATGAAGCAGCCGCCGCCAGCGCTGTGGAAGAAGCGCAGCGCAGGAAGTTTGGCGCCGGGGCCGTTGCTGCCTGCAAACGGGTGATTTCGGCCGTGACTGAGAATTTAAAGCATAGCCGTCCGGCTTTGCCCGCATTCATTAACCCAGTGCTCGCGAAGTTTGCGTTTCTGAAATCTGCCCGTCTTCGTATCGCGAAAAGTTCGGCGGAAATTGCACGTGCGCGAATTCGCCCAGCCACGGTTAGCCGGAGCGGTGTCCGCGCAGAAGGGAGGTTAGCACCTAAGGCAAGTTAAGGAGTTGTAACTACGTGGCATGGCACTAAATGGCTAAGCCGTCGGACTAGCCGGATTGTTCTAATTCGTAGGGAGTAGACTGCACTTTTAATTTGACATCTTCTCCCCATATGCGACAATGCTCCGTGTTCTGTGGTTGCGCCCCCCGGGCGTGAATTGACTGACAGTGTTGCCCCGTTGTCGGCGGTTCGCCTGTAGTGACCAGTCGGAACTGAAGTTCGTCTCCGCGCAAGAAGTTCGGGTTGCTTCCCCGTTAGGGTCTTCAAACAATAAGGCCAAGTCACTTCGTCGGCGCCCCTGCCCTCGCCAGGCAGCCGCGCAAAAAGGGGAATCCAGGTGCATACAAATTCGACCCGTCCGGGTCTGATCGTCGTTGACGCGTCCCTCGGCGTGATCGCTTACAACGGGGAGGCGCTGCAAATCCTTAGTTATCCCGAGCACCCCAGCAAGATTCGCCAGATCGATTCCTGGCTCACCGGTAAGGTGCGCTCAGACCTTACGGGAGTTCACAATGGTCCGCATCCGCAGTCGCGATTCGTGCTGGAATTCCGCTCTGCCAGAAGGTTGTATCGCTGCCGTTCGTTCGCGCTCGATTGGCGCGCCAATAACGGCCATGGCGCCAACCCTACTGGGGGTTTGCAAATTGTCATGCTTGAGAGAACCAGCAACGGGACTGTCAAGATCAACGAAATCTCGAGGCGGTTCGGTCTGACCGCGCGGGAAGGCGAGACCGTGCAGTACCTGCTCGAGGGTCTGACCAGCAAAGAAATCGCCCAACGAATGGGAATCAGTCCCAATACAGTAAAAGCTTTTCTGCGGCTGGTGATGGTCAAAATGAACGTAACCACGCGCTCGGGAATCATTGGCCGGATTGTCGGCCCAGCGCATGACGCCTCAACCGGGAATGGCTAATAACAACGGGTTAACCCGTCTGGAGACTTGTTACTTTGAGCTTTACGGCTAGAGTAAAGTCCGCGCCACGACAAGCGACACCCTCCCCCTACGCTTGGCGGCGTAACTTCGTAAAAAAGGAAAACACCAATGAAAAAAGTCACCATGCTGGTTGTGTGCACTTTGGCTCTGGCCCTGTGTGCCGGATCCGCGTGGGCCCAGAGCCCGCCGGCCGACACGTTGAAGGTGGACTACTTCAGCAACGCCAACACAGAGGGAGCGCCTGACGCAACTCTTCGGATCGACAATCCTGGAACGTCCGGCGGCAATCTTTGCGCTGCGATTTTCGTGTTCGATGTTTATCAGGAAATGTCGGAATGCTGCAGCTGTCTGGTCACTCCGGACGGTCTGCGGACCCTGTCCATCGACAAAGACCTGACGAGCAACCCCGCAACCGGTAGCAGCCTGACCGGCGGCGTCATCAAGATCGTCTCGTCCGCATCTTCAAGCTCCACCTGCCCCAATCCTACGGGACCGAAGGGCCTGAATCCCACGCCGGCCGTGCGGGCGTGGACAACCCACATCCAGAACAGCAACTGGACGATCACTGAGACGGCGGCACAAGACGCCACTCTCAGCTCGACCGAACTCACCGGCCTTGAGAACGGATGCCACGCTATCCATTTGATCGGCAGCGGCTCCGGTATCTGCTCTTGCGGAAGCGGAGACTAATTGCTTTAACCAGCCGAGGCAGGGCCGGATTGGTCCTGCCTCTGTTTCAAACTTGCGGCATAAATTACGGGGGAGAGGGATTGTATGCGTTTACAGAAAATGCTGAACGCGGGATTGGGCGCGGTCCTCGCAGTCATCGGGGTTATGCCCATGGCCGCTCAAAGTGATAGCAGTGTGG
>DATLKM010000166.1:0-24933 GCA_035538435.1 Binatia bacterium | reverse complement strand
CGAGGGCGTAGACTTCAGGGAAAACCTGAATCCGCTTTCTCTGCAGGTAATCGCCGATGCGAAGCTGGAGCCGTCGCTGGCGGCAGCGCCGGTGGGCGGACGCTATCAGTTCGAGCGGCTGGGATATTTCTGCGTGGATCTCGACGCGAAGCCGGGGAAGCCGGTGTTTAACCGGACTGTGGCTTTGAAGGATACCTGGGCTAAGGTGGAGAGGAAGCAGGGCGGGAAATAACGCCGGGCATTCGCATACGAATCGCCAGATATCCGCCCAAAGCAAAACCCCGAGCGCGTCTTCCACTCGGGGCATCGCTAGCCTGTCCAGCTGTGAACCAATTATCGGAAGCCAACAGCGTGAAGTCAAGATTACTTTGAGGAGCTTCGCCTGTCCTGAAGCTCCTCCTCAGATTCCCTACCAGAGACAGGGAATGCTGTGGACCCGACGGGATTCGAACCCGCACCTCACAGCAGGACAGGCTAGCGTGCTGCCAATTACACCACGGGCCCGAAGGCAGGCTAGTGGGCATACTTTGTCTTTAACAAGGTTGTGCGGAAGATAATTCGATGTGGCGTTTCAGTTCGGGAACAGCATTCTTCAACGTGCGTTCGGATTTGGAGATTTGTCGATCCGACCAGATGACAACTCCAAAAGCAAAACCCCGAGCGCGTCTTCCACTCGGGGTCAGCACAGCTGCCTGTCAAGCTTTAACCTGATTATCGGAACCCACGAATCGGAAGTCAAGGTTACTTGAGGAGTCTGCCTGTCAGAGACTCCTCCTCAGATTCCCTACCAAACGTGGTTCGATGAACACGGGAAGCTGTGGACCCGACGGGATTCGAGCCCGCACCTTCCTGCTTGACAGGCAGCTATGCTACCAGTTACACCACGGGCCCGATTCGCAACTTAGCTGTTGAAGTTTGCCAGCGGCAAGGTCGCGCGGAAGATAATTCGGAAGCTCGTTTCACTTTGGAACTCGCAATCGTCTGCCCCGAAGAAAAGCAAAGCCGAAGAAATCCGTTCGCCCCTCACGGACTGGTTCGCGAAGCGCAGCCCTGACCTGACATAGGACTAACGTTTTCCCCTTCGCCGAGTCTAAACGGCTATGATTTCGGGCGGCGCGGCGTTTAGCCGCCCGCGATAAACATGTACACAACTGTCCTCGGTGCCTCGCCCGCTTTGCTTTTTCTTGAGTTCTCCCGCACCGTTGCTTCCACCTACGTTGCGGGCGTGGTGCTGTTCGTGATCGGCACGCTGGCCGCGAGGAGCGACGTTGCCAAGGCCCGCGGGCTCGATAAAGTTGTCGCGCTCGGCAATCTCTTCTTCGCGCTCCCGCTGGCAGTTTTCGCCGCCGAGCATTTTTCCGCGGCAAACGGCATTTCGCAGATGGTGCCCAAGTTCGTGCCCTGGCATATGTTTTGGACTTATTTCGTGGGCTGCGCATTGCTGGCCGCGTCGTTGAGCATTGCCACGAAAATTCAGGTGCAATGGGCAGGCATTGGCTTTGGGCTCATGATGTGGCTGTTTGTGGCCATGATGGACCTGCCAGGAACGATTTCAGAACCCAACAACCGCATCAGCTGGGCTTTGATGCTGCGCGAGTTGTCGTTCGGCAGTGGCGGCTGGATTCTTGCCGGCGATGTGCTCGTCCGCCGAGGCACGCAGGCAGGGAGCAAACTGATCGCCATGGGCCGCATCGTCATCGGAATCACAGCGATTTTCTACGGCGTGGAGCATTTTCTTCATCCCATCAACGTTCCGGGCGTGCCGCTTGAAAAGCTCATGCCCGCGACGATTCCCGGTCGTATGGTAATCGCTTATCTCACGGGAGCGATTCTGGTGGTGGCCGGCGTGTGCATTCTGGTTGGGAAGAAAACGCGGGAGGCAGCCACGTACCTCGGCTCGTGGATAGCGCTGCTGGTTTTCACCGTCTATCTGGTGATCCTGATCGCGTCGTTCTTCGATCCGAGCACCGACGTGAAGGTCGAAGGCGTCAACTACTTTACCGACACCATGCTCTATGCGGGAGTGATTCTCGCGCTGGCGCGGGCGGAAGCGAGCATTCGGCAATCGGCAGTCAGCCCTCAGCCACCCGGTGCGCTCCCTGTAGCATCTTGAACCCGTCGCGACTCTGCCAGTCGCCCTCCTGAGTTAAACTCGTACTCGGATTCACATTCCTATGCCTACACTCACGCGCACCAACCCGCTCTCCTACCTCACCGATCAGATGAACGACCTCAAAGCCAGGGGCACGCATTTCAACCTGAGGGTGCTGGAAGACGAGCAGGCGCCGGTTTGCACGTTCGACGGCAAGAAGGTCATCAACATCGCGTCGAACAATTATCTGGGTCTGACGACGCATCCCAAGCTGCGGGAAGCGGCGCTTGAGGCTACGCGCAGATTCGGCGTGGGATCGGGCGCAGTGCGTACGGTTGCGGGCACCATGCGCATTCACATGCAACTGGAAGAAAAGATCGCCCGCTTCAAGAACGTGGAAGCGTGCGTGGTCTTTCAATCGGGATTTACGGCGAATGCGGGGACGGTTTCGGCCATTCTGGGCAAGGAAGATTTCATTATCTCCGACGCGTTGAATCACGCGTCCATCATTGACGGGGCGCGGCTGTCGAGAGCGAAGATTCTGGTATTCGAGCACAAGAACATCGCCCAGGCAGAAGAGAAACTGGCCAGCGTGAAGAATGAGCCAGGCAAAAAGCTGCTGATCACCGACGGGGTCTTCTCCATGGATGGCGACATTGGCCCACTGCCCGCACTGTGCGATCTGGCGGAAAAATATGGCGCGATCATGATGGTTGACGACGCGCACGCCTCGGGAGTTCTGGGCCGCAACGGTCGCGGCACCGTCGACCATTTCAATATGCACGGCCGCGTGGATATCCAGGTAGGAACGCTGTCGAAAGCCATTGGCGCGCTCGGCGGTTATGTCTGCGGCACGCGCGATCTCATCGATTTTCTGTATCACCGCGCGCGGCCGTTTTTGTTTTCCACGTCGCATCCGCCGTCAGTGGCGGCGACGTGCATTGCGGCCTTCGAGGTTCTGGAGCAAGAACCCGAGCGCATGGAAAAACTGTGGGAGAACACGCGCTTCTGGAAAAAAGAACTCGGACTTTTAGGATTCGATATCGGCGGCAAAACCACTCCGGCCAGCGAGACGCCAATTACGCCGATCATCATCGGCGACGGCAAACTCACCATGGAGTTCTCGCGTGAACTGTTCAAGGAAGGAGTGCTCGGTACCGGCATCGCTTTCCCGACCGTGCCGGAGGGCAAGGCGCGCATTCGCACGATCATGACGGCGACGCACACGAAGGACGAACTGGAACAGGCGCTGGGGGTGCTTGCGGCCGTGGGAAAGAGAATGAGGATTTTAGGCTAGAAGCGCACCGCTCTCATCGAATCCACCATCGCAGACACGATGCGCCGAAGCCGAACCGCGTTGTGACTTTTTATAGCGGCGCCAATAACTTCTTCAGGCCCTTCTTTTTCTTCTTCTTGCTGCTGGAGATGTCCTTGTCGGAGGCCAGGGCCGCAGTGGACGAACTGGAACTGGAAGCGGAGGCGTTGCCGGCATCTGGAGCGGCCTGACCGCCCTGGGCAAGTTCGTTCACCTGGGCGGGCGGAGGCGCGGGCGCATCGGCGACTGCCGGCTTCAACTCGTTCGGGTCGGGCGCGGCGGGCGCAAATGCGTTGGCGTTAGTTGTCGCGGTGGGTTTCAGTTCATTCGGATCGGCGGGCGCGGCCGGCTGTGCGAACGGATTCGAGCTCGCAGCCGCCGCCGGAGGCGCGTCGGAACGCGGCGCGGCTTCGTTGGGGCCGGGCGTTCCGTCCTTAACCGCCTCAACGGTCAAACTTTTGTTTCCCTGCGGCGCTGCCATAGCCTGGCGCATGGAACTGGTAACAACGTCGCGGGCCGCCACAGCGGGTTGATCGACCAAAGTGGGTTCGCCGACTTTGGCCGCTTGGGAAACATCCGGACCCTTCTTAAACGCGTTGGCCAGACGGTAGAGATCGGGGTTTTCCTTGCGGCTATCTTCTTCGGCTTTATTTTGCGCCACGGCCGCTTTCGTGGGCCGGGGAACCGGCTGGCGCAAGGCAGTGAGCCGCTTCTTGGCGTCTTCTTCGCGATCCATCAAGGGATAACGCGTGATGATCTGCGAATAGGCGCTTGAGGCCTCCCTGGTAAGTTCTGCGATGTAGCTGGCTTTGGCAGTTTCTCCGACGCAACCGATAGGTGTGGGAACCTTGGCGGCGTTGAAACCGGTGCAGTTGGGCCGGGCGCGAACCTGCGCGATCTGGCCCTCATAATCCTGACCCAGGATGAACAGCGCTTCATCCGCATGGCTGTAGAGGGGATATCGATCCACCAGCGTCTTCAATCGGGCGATAGAAGCCGGATAGGACATCCGCCCGAAATAAAACTTGCCGATGTCGAATTCACGGTCGGCCAGAACCTCCTGCACTTCCAATAACCGCTCTTTGCCCTCCTTCACCACTTTCTGATTGTCGGGATACTGCATGATGAGATTGCGGTACTCCTCTTCGGCGCGGCGGGCGTGAGTGTAGTCGCGGTCGGCCTTTTCCATCTGCTGATACTGGATGTTGGCGATCTTCAACTGGGCTTCGGCCGCTTCCGGCATATTGGGGAAGAAGGTCTCGAAATCGCGGTACTCCTGCTCGGCCTGCGCGAGCGACGCGGTTCCGCCTTCCGCATACCAGGAATCGCCGACTGCCAGTTTGGCGCGGGCAATGAATTCGGAGTCAGGATAGGTGTTGATCAGCGTCTGGAGGGTCATGCGAGCCACGTCGAAGCGGTTGTGCTTCATCGCGTCCATAGCTTTGTCGAACAGGACTTTGTCGGGCTGCTTGGAACCGACATTAGCGAGCGGGTTGGTGGATTTTTTATTGGTGCATCCGGCTGCCAGCAGAAGCGTGATGATGATCGCGATCAGCGATATGCGACGTGACATAAGACCTCGAAATGAAAAGACTAACCGGAACCCGGGGCAGTTCTGCCGACTGGGACTAGACCTTCACCAGCGCGGCTTCGGTCGCCGCTTTCAGGAGCGCCTCCGCATTTCTGGTTGGATCACCGTGGCCGAACACGGCGTTGCCCGCCACCAGAATTTCTGCGCCGGCGCGAACCACGTCGGCAATGGTATCAAGGGCCACTCCGCCGTCAACTTCAATGCGGTAATTCAGGTTCTGGCGGCTGCGAATCTCGGCTAACTGGCGTATTTTGCGCAAACTGGACGGGATAAACTTCTGCCCGCCAAAGCCCGGGTTTACCGACATAACCAAAACGAAATCAACCAGACCGAGCACTTCGCTGAGGGTCTCGACGGGCGTGGCAGGATTAATAACCACTCCCGCCTGGCACTCGTGGTCTTTTATATGGTGCAGGGTGCGGTTCAAATGGACAACCGCCTCCTGATGAACCGAAATCCAGTCCGCGCCGGCTTCAGCGAAGGCGGGGATGAAGTCATCCGGATTTTCGATCATGAGATGGCAGTCGAGGGGCAAATCGGTAACTTTCCGCAGAGATTTCACCACCGGCGGGCCAATCGTAAGGTTCGGGACGAAGTGGCCATCCATGATATCGACGTGGATGACGCCGGCTCCTCCCTCGCAGGCGGCGCGCACCTGTTCGCCGAGACGGGCGAAGTCCGCCGAAAGAATCGAAGGTGCCAGTGCGATCAAAGGTATCTCTTAGAACCTGAGCCAGTTCGGAAAGCAGCTTCTGGAAATTTTAACACGAGCCGGCGGGGACTCCGGAGGCCGGAGCCACGGGGAAAACCTTGCGGCTTTTATGCGCTCAATCTTTCGTGGTGGGCGTTTGGGTTTGAACTCTTGCCCGGGCCCTCCAAATCTTTCTGCATCCGTTGCTTCGACTGGTCGAGGTATTTGCTGAGGAGGGGCATCATGGCCTGCATGCCTTCCTGGGTGACGAGCGGAAGCTCTTCCAGGACCTTTTGTCCTACGGGCGAGGCGTAAAAGGCGTTCATGGCCTGAATTTCTCCATGAGTAAAGTGCTTCTGATAGGCGGGAATCATGGCCTCGGTCATTTCGTCGATGGGCATGTTCCTGAGAAAGTCATCGATGGCTTTTTTTGCCCGGGCCTCGGCATCGGGGGAGCCGTCTTTTTGTTTGGCCGTCTGCTGGTGCATCATCTGCTGCATGGCCTGGGACTCGACCTCGATCATTTTCTTGACCATGTCGTGGGAGTGCATGGTGCGGAAGAAAAGAATCACATCGTCTTTGGTGGCGGGATCGTTATCGGCAGTTTGCGCCGGACACGGCACGCACAAAGCAAGGCAAAGGGCGGCAAACAGAAACGCACGCATGACAGGCCTCCGGGGTCGGGCATTAGCGTAACCGATCGGGAGACGAAAATGGAAGGCGCTGTGGTTGGAAGCGCGGCACTTCCTGCCCAGAGGGCAAATTCTTCCGCGGAATTTCTTTCCGCGGCTGAGCGCCGGCGGCGGGATTGAAAATCTGGCCGATTGGTGCAGACTCGATCCAGCAAGGGTTTTGGGGTGGCGAACGCCGTGGAATCGATGGCGCCGCCGGTGGCAAGCGGCGTGCTTTTGCATTGTCATCGACCGGAGGCGGAAGAAACTCTAATGGACAGCGGATACTACGCGGCGTGTGCGGGGCTGGCTTCGCAGAGCCAGGCGCTCGATGTGGTGGCCCACAATCTGGCCAACATTTCGACCACGGGATACCGCGGGCAGCAGATGACCTTTCGCTCTCTGGTGGCGGGGCACGCGGGGGTGTATGCGAACCCGCTGAACGCGGTGGTCAACAACTACGGACTGCTTGGCGGCAGCCGCCTGGATCTGGCCGAGGGCAATCTGTCGGGAACCGGCGGCGCGCTCGATGTGGGCGTCGCGGGGCCGGGGTTTCTGACCGTGCAGTCGGGGCAAAACATTTTTTATACGCGCGACGGCGGCTTCCACGTGAGCGCGACGGGCGAACTGATGACCGGCCAGGGCGACGCGGTTTTGGGCGAGCAGGGGCCGATCACGCTGCCCGCGGGAAACGTGTCCATCAGTTCGGACGGAACGATCTCGGTGGACGGAAACCTGGTCGACAAACTTCGGCTTACGGAGTTCGCGCCGGGAACGAATTTGACGGCGGCGGGCAACGCGAGCTATACGGCTCCCGCGGGCGCGGCCCAGCCGGCGGCGGAAACCTCCGTGCGGCAGGGAATGCTGGAAGGCTCGAATGTAAGCGCGACCGAAAGCGTGGTGCAGTTGATCACGGTCGAGCGCAACGCGGAGATGATGGGGCGGGTGCTGAGCGCGCTGGATGGGCAGATGAATGCGACCGCGGTGCAGGACCTGCCGAAGGTGTGAGGGGAGCAGGTAAGCCAAACACAAGGTCCCTCCGCTCCGCAATTCGTTCCCTGCGGGCACGAATTGCTCCGGTCGGGATGACAGTAATTGGGTGGGATGACAGTTGTTGGTCGGATGACAAGGATCTGCTGTCGGTCTACAAACAAGAGGGTGAGGCATGATTCGCGCACTGTACACGGCGGCCAGCGGGATGACGGCGCAGGAATTGAACCTCGACAACATCGCCAACAATCTGGCCAACTCGAGCACGGCGGGCTTCCGCAGCCGGCGGCTGCAATTTGAAGACTTGATCTATCAGAACCTGATCATGCCGGGGGCCGCGGCCACGCAGCAGACCACGGTGGTGGCCGGGCTGCAGGTGGGACTGGGCACGCGGTCGGCGGCGTCGGAGGTGATTCAGACCCAAGGCGATTTCAGCCAGACCGGGAACCCGCTCGATTTGACCATCCAGGGGCAGGGATTTTTTCAGGTGCTGTTGCCCGACGGCCAGACGGCCTACACCCGCGCGGGCAGCTTTCATACCGACGGTCAAGGCAATCTGGTGGACCAGGATGGAGACCCGGTGCAGCCGGCCATCACGATTCCCTCGGGCGCGACCTCGGTCACGGTGGGATCGGATGGAACCATCAGCGTGACCGTCGCCGGGCAGACGGCGGCGCAGCAGGTGGGCGTGCTGCAACTGGCAACGTTCAACAATCCCGGGGGCCTCAACAGCACGGGCAGCAATCTGCTTTTGCAGACCACGGCGTCGGGCGATCCGATCGTGGGCGCCCCGGGCGGCAGCGAAGGCCTGGGAACGATCGTGCAGGGGATGCTCGAGCAGTCAAACGTGAGCGTGGTGACCGAGTTCGTGAACATGATCGTGGCCCAGCGGTCGTATGAGGCCAGTTCGCGGGTGGTCAACGCCGCCGACCAGATGCTGCAAACCATCAACAATTTGGGACGGTAGGGGATGAGCGTGCGACGGCTGGCGACGAAACTTCTCGGCTCGATCGTGGTGCTCTCGAGTCTGGCTTGCGCATCGTGTGTGGTCCGCGGGGACGTCGAAATGCAAGCGGAGACGCTGACGCTCAAAGACCTGCTCGGGCCCGGGTGCGCTGCGGCCGGAATGTACGCAGACCGGATGGTTCTCGGCCGAGCCCCGCGGGCGGGTGTCGTGCGCATCCTGCGGGGAGAGGACGTGCGCAGGGTTTTCTCCGACAGCGGATGGAGCGCGGTGGAAGTTCCCGAGCGTATTGCCGTGCGGCGGGGCGGCGAAGCCAAAACCTGCGGGCAGATTGCCGGGCTTCTCAGCGCACAAGGCGGCGCGGTGGATGCGCTTGATTGCGCGGGCGCGCAATCGGTCCCGCGCAATGCGGAGCTGGAACTTGTGCGTGCCTCCTGGAACCGGGCGCTGGAGCGCTGGGAGTATGCGCTGCGCTGCGCGCGCGCCGAGCAGTGCGTGCCGTTTCTGGTTTGGGCGAAGGACGCGAACCGCACTCCCGAGCCCGGCCGAACACGAGCTGCCCGGCAACCCGATTCTGTCGCGCACATTGTTACGCCCGGGCAGTCTGCGACCCTGGTTTGGGACGACGCCGGCATTCGGGTGACCGTGCCGGTTATCTGCCTGGAGGGCGGAGCGGTTGGGGCGACGGTGCGCGTGCGGGTGAAAAATGGCCCGGAAGTTTTGCGCGCGGTCGTGACCGGCGCTCATGCATTGCGGGTGCAATCGTGAGCCGGAGACGAACGCAAGAAAGTGGGGGTTCGAACCTCCGTCATCCCGACCGGAGCGCCGCATGCGCACGGCGCATGCATGGCCGGGTGGAGAGACCGCTTGCTTGCCGGAATCGCACGGCTCTCAGGTTCGCGCTCACCCTTGCCGTGGCCGCGCTGTTCGTTACCGGAACGGCGGCCTGGGCGCGCAGCAGCAAGAATCCCAAGAAAAATAAAGACACGCTGACCGACTACATCCAGCGCATGGGCGGGGCGGCGCCCGGGGCGTCGCCGACTACGGCGGGCAGTTTGTGGGTCGATAACGGCCGCCTGGCCAACATGGTGGCCGATTACAAAGCCTCGCGGGTGGGCGACCTGGTGACGATCAATATTTCGCAGAACCTGTCGTCGACCAGCACGGGCAACGTTTCGACGGCGCGAACTTTCTCGGCCAATTCCGGCATTACCGCGCTGGGCGGGCACATTTCGACCAGCGGCGTGGCCAACCTGTTCTCGCCCAATTCGTCGCAAACCCTGAGTGGAAAGGCGCAGGCAACCTCGACCACCGCCTTGACCACGACGCTGACGGGACGCGTGGCAGCGGTGCTGCCGACCGGAACCCTGGTGGTGGAAGCCGAACGGCAGATCATGATGAACGACCAGCGCGAGACCGTGGTTCTGCGCGGCATGGTGCGTCCCGGCGACCTAGACGCGACCAACACCGTCGCTTCCAACAGCGTGGGCAATCTGGAAGTTGAAGTGAAAGGCAAGGGCGTGATCACCGACGGCACTCACCGGCCGAATTCGCTGATCCGGGCGATTTTGCGGGTCGTAGGTTTTTAGAACAATGAAGTTACCCAACCGATCGCGGTCGCTGCTTCTTGCCGTCGCCGCCGGCCTGGCGATCGGCGGCACAGCGCCGGCGGAAAGCGGAGAGCACAAGGTGGTGCTGCGGGACGTGGCCAGCGTGGAGGGAATCCGCAACAACGCGCTGGTGGGTTATGGGCTGGTGGTCGGTCTCAAAGGCACCGGGGACAAGCAGCAGACGTATTTCACCATCCAGACGCTGGCCAGCATTCTGCAACGCATGGGCGTGGAGATTCCTCCGAGCGTGGTGCAGACGACGGTGCAGGTGAAGAATGTGGCCGCGGTGTTCGTGACTGCGACGCTGCCTCCGTTTGCCCGGCCGGGGATGCCGATCGATGTGCAGGTATCGTCGGCGGGCGACGCGCGCAGCCTGGAAGGCGGACTGCTTTTGCTGACTCCTCTGTATGCCGCCGACGGGCAGGTCTATGCCGCGGCGCAGGGACCGCTGGTGGTCGGCGGATACGTGGCCGGCTCGGCGGCGAATTCGAAGGCGGTGAACCATCCGACGGTGGGGCGCATTCCGAACGGCGGGCTGGTGGAGCGCGATACGGCCCTCGACCTGAACCGTTTGACCAAAGTTTCGTTCCTGCTGAGCGAAGCCAGCTTCACCACGGTGGAAGAAGTGGCGGGGGCCATTGATAAAGAATTGGGGGCATCGGCGGCCACGGTGGTCGACAGCCGCCGGGTGGAGGTGAAGAGCCCGGCCAGCCAGGACGTGCCCGCGCTGCTGGCGCGCTTGGAGAACCTGGAAATCAAGGTTCGCCGGCGGGCCAAGGTGGTGGTGAACGAGCGCACGGGCACGGTGGTGATGGGCCAGGATGTGCGGCTGGGCGCGGTCTCGATTCTGCATGGAACCTTTTCCATTGAGGTGACCACGACTTATACCGCTTCGCAGCCGAACGCGCTGGCTGGCGGACAGACCGAAGTGCTGCCGGAAACCAAAGTGAAAGCGGGGGAGAGCGCGGCGCGCAATGTGGCCTTAAGCGAAGGAGCCAGCGTGGAAGAGCTGGTGACGCGTCTGCAGGCGATTGGCGCGACGGCGCGCGACGTGGTCTCGATTCTGCAGGCCATCAAGGCGGCGGGAGCGCTCGAAGCCGAACTGGAGGTGATCTGATGAGCGTGATGGGGATTTCCTCGACGGCGGCATCGGCGGGGGCATCGGCGTGGTTGCCGGCGGCTACGGGGGCGGGCAAAATCGCGAAGTCGGCGCGCGAGTTTGAAGCGCAACTGATCGCTTCGGTGTTGGAGTCGATGGAGAAGACGTTTGCGGCGCTGCCCGGCCAGAATCCAGTCGCCGGAGAAGACGACTACAACTATCTCGGGACCCGGGCGCTGGCGCAAGCCGTCGCGTCCGGCGGAGGATTCGGCATCGCCCGCATGATCGAGACTCATCTAGTGGAAAAAGGGGGAGGCGCCGAAGCGGCGCACGAAAGTCGGAACCGGGGCCCGGTTACCGGGGCGCAGGCGGCCGGCTAAAGTTTCCCTAAATTATGCCGATAGAAGGACATAAGCCGCCTTTTCGACGTCGAGGCAAGAACCATGTGCGGCCCATTAAAGTTTTTTAAGGACCTGCCGATAGAAGAATTGCAAGGGAAATTCGGGAGGGTCTTGGCATGAGAATCGACAATAGTCGTCCGGGGGGCGCGGCCGAGAGTGCGGCCGCCAGCGCAAGCCAAAGGGCGGCGCAGAACCAGGCGCGACCGGCCGCGGGGCCGGCGGCTTTCGGGGAAGATCAGGCGGAGCTGTCGGGGGCGCACGTGCAGGTGCAGGCGCTGGCCTCGGCGGCATTGCAGTTTCCCGAGATCCGGCAGGAGAAGGTGAGTGCGCTGCGGCAGGTGGTGGAAAGCGGCCGTTATTCGCCCGATCCGGAGCAGGTGGCGGGGGCGCTGATGGACCACTTGCTGGCGGTTCCGGCTGCGTAAAGGCAAGGACGGGGCCATGGCGGAAATCACTGTTTCCGGCGTTGCCGGGATCGAGGAGGCGGCCGCGGTTGCGGCTCCGGCCCCGATTCAGGGCCAGACGGTGACCGGACAACGCCAGCGGGGACGGGCGGAAGCGGCTCGCGCCGGGGAAAGGCCGGGCGCGAGGGAGGGGCCGGCGGGTGAGCGGGACAAGCCGGCGGAAAATCCGCGAAGCGAGGAGCAAGAGCTGATCGACGGCCCAACCCATCGGATCGACAGCGTGGCCTAGAGTTCGCGTTGCTCCCGGTGAAACAAGAGCTTGCCGTCTCGAAGCCACGAAGGCGCGGACAAAAGAAAAGTTGGCAGGCAGGCTATTGCATTCGAGCAATTCCCTATGAGCTTCGACGGCGACCTTCGCGGACTGCTTGGCCAGCTCGAAATGAGCCTGGCGCGGAAGCGGGAGGCGCTGGTGAAACTTGACCTGTACGGCATGGCGCAGGGAACGCGCGAGCAGTTCGAACTGTTACAGGAAATCAGGAAGCGGAATATGGCGGAGCTTCCAAGTGGCGCCGATCGCGCCGAGATCAAGGCGGCGGCAAAGCGAATTCTTGCAGCCACGCGTCTACAGGCGGCGCTGCTGGCGCGCGGGCGGGGCAAACTCCGCATGCTCGCCAATATGCTGGCCGGGCCCGGCAACTTCTACCCGATGCCGAGGCTTCAAGCTTCTCCTGCGGCGGTGCTTTTGCACCCGCGCACGCGAGAAGGATGAGCGTCCCATGTCGAGCCTGAATGCCATACTGGCGACCGCGCTGAGCGGGCTTACCGCGCAAGAGGGCGCGCTGTCGGCCACCACCAACAACGTCGCCAACGTGAATACGCCGGGCTATTCGCGCGAGGTGCCCATCCTGGAAACGAGCGACCCAGTGGTGGTGGCGCCGCTGACATTCGGGACGGGGGTCACGCTGCAAAGCATTGAGAGCGTGCGCGACCCGATTTTAGAGGCGCAGATTCAGCAACAGACGCAGACCGAAAATCAGTTCGGCGCGCTGACCTCCGCCTTACAGCAGACCCAGGTCAACTTCACCACCAGTTCTGACGACATCGGCACCTCGATCACAAATTTCTTCAACAGCATCAACCAGCTTTCGACCAACCCCTCCGACCTCTCCACGCGGCAGGGCGTTTTGACCGCGGCCGTCGATCTGGCGACCAGCTTCAACAATACCGCCAACAATCTTTCGACGCAGCGGCAAAACCTTGACTTGAACGTGGTGCAGACTGTCGCCCAGATCAATCAATACTCGCAGCAGATTGCCGGGTTAAACGCGCAGATCAGCCGGCTGCAAAATGTGGGCGAGAATGCGGGCACCTTTATTGACCAGCGGCAGCAGGCGATCGACCAGCTTTCGTCGCTGGTGGACGTTTCCGTGATACCCGCCGACAATTCGCTCACACTGACCACGGCGAACGGCGCGCCGCTGGTGACCGGCCAGCAGAGCTTTCCCTTGACCACGCAGGCGACGCCGTCAGGACTGCACGACATCTACTCGGGAGGAAACGACATCACCAGCCAGATTACGTCGGGGCAGCTGGGAGGCACATTGCAGGCGCGGGACCAGCAAATCCCCGCGATTCAGACCCAGCTGGATACGCTTGCCGGGAACCTGGCGACCGCGGTAAACGGCGTACAAGCGGCCGGTTTCGATTTGAAGGGCAACCCGGGCACGAACCTGTTCACGCCTCCGCCCGCCAACAACGTGGGCGCGGCGGCAGACATGGCTGTGGCCATCACCGATCCTTCCCTGATCGCCGCCAGTTCCGATGGCACGCAGGGCAGCAACGGCAATGCGGAAGCCATGTATGCTTTGAGTTCTTCCCCGATCATCGACGGTCAAAGCCCTACCGACTACTATTCCGGGGTTGTCTTCAACGTGGGCAATGACGTGTCGAATGCGTCGGCCGAGCAAACCGCGTCGAGCCAGGTACTGCAACAGCTTCAGGACCAGCGGGCGTCGGTTTCCGGCGTCTCGCTCGATGAAGAAGCGGCCAACATGGTGCAGTACCAGAACGCGTATCAGGCTTCGGCGCAGGTGATTACCACGATTAACGACATGATGTACGCGGTCATCAACATGACCACGCTCACCGGATAACGCCATGCGCATCAATCCCAACCCCTATCCCGACCTGCTGAACGACATTGCGCTCACGCAGCAGCAGATCAACTCCGACGAGCAGCAGATCGCCTCGGGACAAAGCGTCAACGTGCCTTCCGACAATCCGGCAGCGGCGGCGATTCTGGTGCAGAACGCGGACGCGACTTCGCGGGCCGACCAGTTCGAGCGCAGCATCGGGAGCATTCAAGGGGAGATGCAAAGCGCCGATTCGACGCTGAACTCGGTGATCTCCTCTTTACAACAAGCCATCACGCTGGGGACGGAAGGCGCGAACGGGACGGTCAACGCGGCCGACCGCTCGGCAATCACGGTGCAATTGCAGGGCATCCAGAGCCAGCTGGTCAGCCTGGCCAACCTTACTTATCAAGGCAGCTATGTGTTCGGCGGCACGGCCACGCAAACCGCTCCCTACGTGCTCGATCCGACTTCAACTTCGGGGGTCACGTATCAAGGAAATTCGAATGTGAACCGGGTCACGCTGGGCAACGGTTTCACGCTGCAAACCAACCTGCCCGGATCGCAGCTGTTTTCCGCCGCAGGCAACAGCATGTTCCAAAGTATTCAGGACCTGATCAATGACATGGAGAGCGGAAACAACATTGGCACGGCGGTGACGGAAGTAGGCAGCGCGCTGAATTACGTCGATTCGCAACGCGTGTTTTACGGCAATGCCCTGAATCAACTGACGGCGCAACAGACGTACCTCAGCAGCGAAACCACGAGTTTAGCTGAGCAGCAGAACACCGTAGGGGGCGCCGACCTGACCGTTGTGATCAGCAACCTGACCAACTCGCAGGTATCGCTTGAGGCCACGCTGCAGACGATTGGAAAGACGGCGCAGATCAATTTGTTCGATTACATCCGCTGATGCAAAAGTTTCCGGCGGGAAAGTCAAGCACCAAACAGCGCCTGCTCCCGCTCTAACTGGCGGCATGTGGTCTTTACGGCTTCGCTCGCCTGGTCCCAGACAAACTGGAAGCCGTAGCGGAAGGCGCTTCGCTGCCTGGCTGTGGCGTGGGTGTGTACCTTTCCGTAGGGAAGCTCGAATTCAAGTTCCACCAGTTCGCCCAGCGGCACTTCCATCTTGAGCATGGCCGCCACTCCTGATTCGCTCAGATCGAGCGTGTGCCCCTGCAACACCCCGGCGCTCCTTGAGATGATCATGATTGGAACTTCAATCTTGAAGCGCGGGAAGCGGCGCTGATCGACGGGTTGCATCAACGGCGAAGCGGCCTGGCGGGGCAATTGCACGAGGACCTTAAATCCCTCTCATTGAGGCGGCCGGAATACAAGACCGTTCCTCCGCAATGTGATCGGCACAAACTGTCCCCCACTTTACCGGGGTCGATTCGGCCTTCCGCAAATCGGTTTTTACTTTTTTGGCGGCTTCAGTAGGATGAGTTATCAATTTCTATCACCTTCAAGGAACTTCATGGCCGACTTTACGCTGCGGGTAAATGGAAGCGAGAAAAAGTTCAACGTGCCGCCGGAGACGCCGCTGTTGTGGGTGCTGCGAGACACGCTGGAAATGACGGGAACGAAATTCGGGTGCGGCGCCGGTCTGTGCGGGGCCTGCACGGTGCACGTGGAGGGCGCAGCGACGCGCTCTTGCTCGGTACCGGTTGCGCAGGCCGCGGGCAAAAATGTCACCACGATTGAAGGGCTCTCGGCGAACGGGCTGCATCCGGTACAGCAGGCATGGCTGGCCGAAGAAGTTGCCCAGTGCGGCTACTGCCAGACGGGGCAGATCATGGCCGCCGCGGCGCTGCTGGCGAAGACGCCGAATCCCAGCGACGATCAGATCACGCAGGCGATGAACGGCAATTTATGCCGCTGCGGAACGTATGAGCGCATCCGCAAAGCCATTCACCGCGCGGCCGCGGGAGGTGCGCGATGAGCCCATTAAGCCGGCGCGAATTTGTAGTTGCCGGAGCCGCCGCGGGAGCGGGGCTGGTGGTCGGATTTTACCTGCCCCATCGCGGCGCCGAAGGCGCGCGGGGATTTTCTCCCAACGCGTATTTGAGAATTTCTGCCGACAACAAAATCACGATCGTGGTTGCGCGGTCGGAAATGGGCCAGGGGGTGCGCACGGCCCTGCCCATGATTCTCGCCGAGGAACTGGAAGCCGACTGGAAGCAGATTGAAATTGAGCAGGCGGGCGCCAGCACTTTATATGGCGATCAAACCACAGGTGGAAGCGCCAGCGTGCGCACCACATGGGACCCCATGCGGAAGGCCGGGGCGGCGGCGCGCGAAATGCTGATTTCGGCGGCGGCGCTGACGTGGGGCGTTGCGCGGGCTTCGTGCACCGCGCAGAACAGCGCGGTGGTCCATGCCGGATCGAACCGGCGGCTTTCCTACGGCGAGCTTGCCGCGAGAGCCGCAACACTGCCCATTCCGACTGACGTTCCGCTGAAGCAGCCGAAAGATTACAAAATTGTGGGCCAGCGCGTGGCCCGCGTGGATTCGCCTTCCAAGGTGAAAGGCGAGGCCGTGTTCGGGATCGACTTCCGCCTGCCGGGCATGAAGTACGCCGTGCTTTCGCGCTGCCCGACGATTGGCGGCAAAGTGGCTGGATTCGACGATAAAGATTCGCGAAAGATTCCGGGCGTGAGCTATACCGGAAAAGTCGGCGACAGCGCCGTGGCGGTTGTGGCTGAAAGCGTTTGGGGCGCGATGGAGGGCCGACGCGTGCTCAACGTCACCTGGGACGACGGCCCGAATAAAGATCTGAACAGCGCGGCTGTATTCGAGTCGCTGAAGCAGGCTGCGCAGAAGAAAGGTGCGAGCCTTTACTCCGCCGGGGATGTCAGCAAGGTTTCCGGGCGGCGAATTTCCGCGGAATACCAGCTGCCCTTCATGGCTCACGCGCCCATGGAGCCGGGAAACTGCACGGCAAACTACTCGGCGGCCGGATGCGAACTCTGGGCGCCAACGCAGGTGCCGCAGGACTGCCGCGATTCTGTGGCGCAGGCGGTCGGGCTCGATCCCGATCGCGTGAAAGTCAACGTTACGTTTATGGGCGGAGGCTTTGGCCGACGGCTGGAGCACGACTATGCCGTCGAGGCCGCGCTGGTTTCCAAGGCGGTCAATGGGCCAGTGAAAGTGATCTGGACGCGCGAAGATGACATGCGGGGATCGACTTACCGGCCGGCCAGCCTGCATCAGCTCAGCGCGGTTCTTGACGGCCAGGGATGGCCGGTCGCCTTCACTCACCGGCTAATTGCCGGTTCGATCAGCGGACAGAAAGGCCAGCCTGGACCGAACGGTGTGGATCCTGATCTGCCCGACGGAGCGGCGTTCGTTTACGGATTGCCCAATGTGTCGCTTGAATATGTGCAGGCGGAAACGCCGGTGCCGCTGGGATGGATGCGGTCGGTCTACGCCTTGCAAGCGGCGTTTGCCAGCGAGAGCTTTATCGACGAACTAGCGCAGGCGGCGGGAAAAGATCCGCTGGAATACCGTTTGCACATGCTGGCGGAGGACAAAGACATTCAATATTTCACCACCACCTGGCACACGGCGCGCATGCGGGCGGCGCTGCAAATGGCGGCGGAAAAGTCCGGCTGGAAAACGCCGCTGCCGCCGGGCCGCCGCCGCGGGGTCGCCTGCTTTGGCTGTTTTTCGTCCTATATGGCGGAAGTGGTGGAAATCAGCATGGAAAACGACACGCCCCGGGTGCATCGCGTGGTCGCGGTTGTGGATTGCGGCCAGGTGGTGAATCCGGCAATTCTGGAGCAGCAGATTCAAGGCGGAATCGTGTACGCGCTTTCGAATGCGCTGCGGGCGAAGATCACGATAGATAAGGGCCGCGTGGTGCAGGGGAACTTCGACGACTACCCGCCCATGCGCATGGAGGAAACTCCGGTGGTCGAAGTCTATGCGATTTCGAGCGCGGAGCCGCCGACGGGAATCGGCGAACCTTCGGTGCCGCCGCTCGCTCCGGCGTTGTGCAATGCGATTTTCGCAGCAACGAAAAAGCGGATTCGGGCGTTGCCGATTCTGAGTTGATCAATTCGCGGGCGCAGAGACCGCCGATTGAACAGCCGCGAGTTTGAACAGCTTGATGTTGTTGCCGAACGACTCGAATTTCAAATCGCGGAACTCGGTGTAGCGGCCGCGCAGGTTTTCCGGCAGACCGGTGTCCCAGCCGGCCTGAAAAATCCAGACATTCTGCCCCGGCTGAAGCGGGAAGGTTTGCTCGAATCGCCGCCATTCTTCAGGAAAATTCTGGGCCGTCAGGGACCAGCCGCGGAAATCGAGAGAAACCACATGCCGTCCTGTGCACTGGAACTGTTCGTATCCGGAGGGTTCGGATTGCAAAGCGATCGGCTGCTGCTCGCATAAATAGTGGCCGAGGATGAGATCGCTTTCGTAGTCAGTGAAGATGACGTCAGCAGGGCCTGCATTGTGGTGAATGAAATTCATGGCGGCCGACATGTGCGCGATACTCTGGTCAGCACGGGGAATCCACGGCCGGCGTGGCTGGCTGAACAAAATACAAATCGCCAAAATGATTGCTGTGGCGAGCACGGCGGGAGTCCATCGATTCGAGCAAATTTGCGCAATGGCGATGCTCACTGCCGCCATTGCCGGTATCGCCAGGAATGCCGCGTGCCGGGTGCTGCTGTAGGGGTAAAGGCGAAGAAAGCCGGCTGCCGCGGCGACTGCAAACAAGCATAGGAAAAGCACTCCCAGCCGCTGCGCCGACGGCACGTCTTTGCTTCCCCGGAAAAGAAGCGCCAATCCGACGACAAAGAGCAAACCCATTACATCGCCGACCGCGAGCTGCCCAAAGAAATACTGAAAGATTCCAAAGCTGTGCCCTACCAAGAATGAGATTGCATGGTCATGAGCGCGATCGAAGTATCCGCGGGGAAGATAGCTGTTGAGCCAGACGCGCATCCCGGGGTGAGATTCCGCGGTTCCGCCCAGGCGCGAAAGGTGTGTTTTGTATAGAAAGACAGCCAGCGCGAAAATCGCCGCCTGAGCGGCCGCCCATGCAGCCACCAGCGTGTGTGGAGGGCGCTGCACGGCAATTCGATACAACGCGTAGATTCCCAGGGCGATGATGAACAAAAAACCGGAGTATTGCGAAAGCCCGGCCAGGCAGAGAAACAACGCCGACAGAAGCATGCGGGCGGGCGAATTCGACGCGAAGGCGTCGTCGAGCAAGTACAATCCTGCGGCTAAAAACGCCATCAACAATGCATACTGCCGCACTTCGGCGCCGAGTTGAACGACCGTCGGAAGGAAGGCGACGAAAAGCAGCGCGATGAAAGCGGAAAGTTCACCCGCAACCTTGCGCATCCACTGGCAAAAAATCCAGCAGAAAACGGTTCCCGCCAGAACGGATGGCAGGCGCAGGATGATCTCCGAGTGCCCCAGCGCACGCCAGAAATAGAGCAGAAAGAAAAGCAACGGCGGATGCGAATTGGTCAGGCTCGCCTGGTAAGCAAGCCCGAGAGAAGGCTGATTGGCCAGGCGGAAATGGAGGGCTTCATCGGGATTGAGAAATGTGCCGCGGGCGGCCCAAAGACGAGCTGCGAACGCCGGCAGAATTACGAGGAATGCCAGCCGCGCCCGGTTCCGTTCTAACCATGTGCCAGTGGTTTCACCAGCGGTGTGCAATTTTCTGCCGGGGGCGGAGGAATTCGTGGCTACCGTCTCCATCGGTTAATCAGATAGAACACAATCGACAATACCACGCTGATGAGAAGCGAGGTCACGAGGGGAAAATAGACGGTGGTGTTTTTCCCGCGGTACAGGTAGTCGCCCGGCAGCCGCCCCAGATGCAGATTTATGCGACCCAGCAGAAGGACGGCAATCCCCGCCACCAGCAGCGCAATGCCAAGAAAAATCAGCAGCTTTCCAATCTCCATAAATTGCGGCGCTTCAGCTGTAGGTAGTGTCTGAAATTCAGGCACCACCCAGCTGTAATCCGCCTTGCTTCGGCCCCCAAACTCTGTCATAATCCCTTGCTAGTAGCGGGTTTTCGGAGAATCCCCAGGTTCATTCTCCACCCCCATCCGCAACCCGCTAGCAACGATTCACCCAGTTTCCATCCAGCCCCGGGTTGGACGAGTGCTCGGAGTTTTGCCTTGTTCTCCGTAAGTAGATTCTCGCTGTGCATCCTCGCGCTTTGCGTGCTGACGGCGGCGCCGGCGCTTTCGCAATCCGACATTCTCACCTACCATCACGATAACAGCCGCACGGGCCTGAATTCTTCCGAAACCATCCTGACCACCAGCAACGTAAATTACAACCAATTCGGAAAACTGTTCACGGTCGCGGCCGACGGCCTGGTCGATGCCCAGCCTTTGTACCTTTCTCAAGTCTCCGTTGCCGGGCAGGGCACGCACAACCTGCTCATTGTGGCGACCGAAAACGATTCGATGTATGCGTTCGACGCCGACGCGGGCACGCCGATCTGGCACGTGAGCACGCTGCTTTCCGGAGAAACGCCTTCCGACGACCGCCATTGCAATCAGGTGACGCCGACCATCGGCATCACGGCCACGCCCGTGATCAGCCGGCCTCCGGGATCGAACGGCGTTATCTATGCGGTCGCCATGTCGAAGGATTCTTCCGGCAATTATCATCACCGCCTGCACGCGCTCGATGCCTCGACGGGCAAGGAACTCTACAACGGTCCCAAAGAAATTCAGGCGCAGTATCCCGGCACGGGCGATGGCAGCCAGGGCGGTTTCGTCGTATTCGATCCCGCGCAATACAAGGAGAGGGCCGGCCTGATCCTGATTAACGGCATGGTCATGCTGACTTTTTCTTCCCATTGCGATATCCGCCCGTATACGGGCTGGATCATGGGATACAACTCTTCCACGCTCAAACAGACTACGGTTCTCAACATCACGCCGAACGGAAGCCAGGGATCGATCTGGGGAGCGGGCGGCGGACTCGCCTCCGATAATTTCGGCAATCTTTTTTTTCTGGATGCGAACGGCATTTTTGACACGACTTTAAACAGCAAAGGTTTTCCCAGCCAGGGAGACTACGGCAACGCGATTGTTCGCCTCGATTTGAAAAAAGGGCTGGAGGTCGCCGATTACTTTGAAATGTACGACGGCCCCAACGAGTCGGCCGATGACACGGACCTCGGTTCCGGGGGCCTGATCGTGCTGCCGGAAATTCAAGACACGGCCGGGCGAGGCTGGTACCTGGCCGCGGGGGCGGGAAAAGACGGGAACATCTATCTGGTGAATCGGGTTTCGCTTGGCGGCTACAATCCAAGCAAGAACAATATTTATCAGGAACTCACGAGCGCGCTGGGCGGCGGGATTTTTTCCAGCCCGGCGTTTTATGAAAAACGTCTTTATTATGGTCCGGTCAACCAGCCGATTCTGGCGTTCCAGTTCGAGAACGCCAAGCTGAGCTCGACGCCGGTCGCGCAGACCGCTACCGTGTTCGCTTATCCGGGCGCGACCCCCAGCATTTCTTCCAATGGATTGCTGAACGGGATCGTATGGGCTTCGGAGAACACCAATCCCGCGGTGCTGCACGCCTATAGTGCGGGCAGCCTGCAGGAACTTTACAACTCCACGCAGGCGGCGCACGGGCGCGACAACTTCGGCGCGGGCAACAAATTCATTTCTCCCGTAGTGATTAACGGCAAGGTCTATGTGGGGACCACAACCGGCGTGGGCGTATTCGGGCTGTTAGACGGGAAATGAGCTTGACGAAGCGACAGCCGCCCGCGGCTCGAGGACGGCTGAACCGATTTATGCGGCTCTGACCAGCGCCAGGGCGGTCATGTCCTGAGGCGCGAGTGGCTGGCAGGTAATCTCTCCCACGGCATTCAAGACGGTCTCGCTGATTCTTTGAGCGCTGTCGGCTTTCTCGGCGGCAAATCGTTCTTTCAGGCGCTCGATTCCATACTCCACGTCTTCTTGTTTATCGCTCTTGCACTTTCCCTCGACCACGCCGCGCGAAACCAGCAGCAAGGCCGCCCCTTTTTCCATGCCGATGGTGGGCGCGTCGCTGGTGGCGTGGGAAAACAAACCCAGCGGCAGCCCGGTGGAGGCGAGCTCGACGACGCCGGTGCTATCGTGCAGCAACCCGGGCGTGTGCCCGGCATTGGTGTAACAGAGCGTGCCGAATGTCTCGTGATAACAGCCGATGAAAGCCGGGCACGAATGCACTCCGGCGGCCGCTTCCATAATCCCGCGGTTCAAGCGCAGGCTCAAGGCAGTCATTGATTCCGATTCGTTGATGTCTGTCCCGGCAAAAAGTTCTGGGCCGGCAGTGCGGAAAATCTTTTGCGCCGCGGACAGCAACAGTTGGATATTCTCGCGCCGCCCGGCAATATCGAGCAGTCCGAACAAAATCCGCTCCGGGCCCACCCGCAGCGAATCGTAATAATCCCCGGCCACGCGCTTGCCGTAGGTGGAAGCCGCGATTTCTGCGCCGCTGATTTTTGGAAAACTGCCCGCCACCGGCTCGATTACCGCGGGGGCTTCGCGCTGCTGCGAGCGGAATTCAAAGATAGGAGACATAAGGGCCGAAGAGCATCAGCCGAAACTAACACAGAGGCGGTACGGCGGCAAATCTGCCCCGCTATTGGATGATCTGACTCGCTGAACGACTCGGAGGGGTCCATGCGACCGACTTTTGGCCTCGTTCAATTTCCGTACTTGTCGCTTAAATACTTGCTCACGTCGGATTCCAGCTGCCCGTAATCGGAGTGAATAGTGGCGCGAAGGGCCGCCTCGGTGGAACTGCCTTCGCTCAAGCGTTGAAGGATTCGCTGAATATCGCTCATGCCATAAGTGTCGTTGATGTAAGAAACCGCGGCCAAAGATTCGGCGTAAGCTACATAAGCTTCCGTTCCGGAAAAATTCATGAAGCTGCCTTCCAGGACATTCAGCGGGATATTCCGCTGAGCGGCAAACAGCTGGGACAGTTGCCGCCCATCGCTGCCCAGGGATTTCGGCTCCAGAAACTGGGCGATGCCTTCATGGAGCCAGTGTGGGCAACGCCCCGCCGAAAGCTGATTGATGAAGGAATGCGCCAGTTCGTGCTTCAATACCCGGGCCAATTCCGAAGTCATGGAGGTTAATCCATTGATGGGGATGCGCAGCTTGCCATCATTGAGCGCGCCGGACCAGGACGGGGCGCGGGTCACATCGAAAAATGCCTGCTCGGTGTAGAGCGTGACCAGAATATTGTCGTGCTGGGGAGTACCCAGATCGCGGGACAGATCGTCATAGTCCGATTCGAGCGCCGCGAGAATCTGCCCGCGAAAAGCCTCTGAAGTCTGCTTGCCTTCATAATGCAGAACAAAATGGCTGGTCTCGCGCTGGGAGAAATCCGTTTCCGCGTTCTGCTCACGCTGCGCCTTGGCCAGATATTGCTGCACCGCCGGATCGGGCCTCAGTTGCAAGGAGTGTTGCCAGGAGGCAATGGCATCTTTGGTCCGGTCGCACGCCTGCTGGGCGTAGCCTAAGACCGTATAGGCATCCGGAGATTCGCTCGCAGCGCGCACCGCCCTCTGGGCGTAGCTTAGCGCCTGGGCGGCATTTCCCGTTCGCAACAGCAGGGCGGCGTAATAAGTAAGGACAGTGGAGTTCTCCGGTTGAAACCGCAAAGCGCTATCGAAATAACGATGCGCCGCGTCCGCGTTGCCATGGTCGAACTCAAACTTTCCGGCAATAAACTCAGCTGTTGCGCTCAGCTCCGAATTGCCTTTGGCCTCAAGCTTGGCCAGTGCGTCAGGGTCAACCTTTCCATCTTTCACAACGATTTTCGACAGGTCGCCTTCATTGGCGATGCTGTCGGTGGGAACGAAGACGGGCAGATCGGCGGCCTTCCCGGCCGGGTTAACCAGCGGAGTGCCGCCGGCCTCGATGCGATCGACTGCGTTCTTCGGAATTGCGTAGGTGTCATCGCCAATTTCATATTCGTAGCGGTTGCCGTTTTCGCGCACGTGGTCGGCGACGATGGTTCGTCCGTTTTTTAAGTGGATGGTGTCGGCCGACCCCAGTGTTGGAGTCAGCATCATACAAATGGCAAGGATAGTGACACGAAGCCGCATTCGAGCGCATTCTAAATAACGCGGCGCATTCACTCACGTGACCAAAGTACCAGCGGGCGTACGGACAAAGAAAACGCTGTGCCAGGGCAGCGAAGGCATACGAAGGAGAAAGTTCCCTTCGCGCGGCTTTAAGTTTTTTCCCCGCATCTGGGGGCTGGCGTGGTATGCGACCGCCATGGCGTGCTCGATTTGCCCGGCGACTGCGCAGCAGACGACTCATCAGCCCGGGCCCGCCGAATCGCTTTACCTTCAGCTCAGCCGGGTGGAACTGGATTCTTCCCGCGTATTCCGCATTCGCGAAATTTCCCTGAACCGCGCGGCCATTCATATCAGCTTCGACGACGGCACCATCGCGTTCACCAAAGACATTATGGGCAGAACAACGGGAGCATTTTTCGAGGGTGATGGCGAAGTTCTTCTGGCGCCTCCCGACGAGGTGGAACGAAAGTCGATGAGCCTGTTCACCGGCATGGCGATTCTGGAGGAGCGCTTTTCAACCGCCTATTTTCGTTTTAACGACAGCACCCCCTCCGACCTTCAGCCGGGCCTGCGGGCGCCGGAAAACGCGGAAGAATTTATTCACCGCTGGAGCGACACCGCCCGCAATCTTGCCGATCCGGACGCCATGCGGCTGCTTTCGAGTTTCAGCGAAATGATGGCCGGCGACGCACCCGGCGCGGCGCCCGACAACAGCGACCGTTTCCTGCACGCTCGTTTTCAAGGCAACCAGCTCGGGGTTTTCGATCTTTTTTACGACACCACGGCCGCCGAGCAGGTGGAGGGCGGGCGCGCCGACCGCGCCGATGACGGGACCCTCTACTACGACGTCTGGACCTCGTTCTCGGTAGAAGACCGGCAGTCGAATTCAGGCCGGCAC
>DATLKM010000165.1:0-2356 GCA_035538435.1 Binatia bacterium | reverse complement strand
ACTGACGCCGCGCATCGTGCTGGGACGGATTTCGTGGGCCAAGAACCACATGATCGACCCGCAGGAGCTATATCTGCAGTCGGCCGATCCCAAGAACGAAAAGATCGCACACTTGTTCGAGGAATACCGCAAAGAATTGCGGCGGGCGAATGCGCTCGACTTCGACGACCTGCTGCTGGAAACGGTGCGGCTGCTGAAGTTTTCGGCCGAGGTGCGCGATTATTACAACCGCCGGTTTCAGTATCTGTTGATCGATGAATATCAGGACACGAACCGGCCGCAATACGAACTGATGCGGATGCTGGCGGGGACGCGGCATAACGTCTGCGCGGTGGGCGATGAAGACCAGTCGATTTATTCCTGGCGCGGCGCCGACATTCGCAACATTCTGGAGTTCGAGCAGGACTTTCCCGAGGCGAAGATTATTCGCCTGGAACAGAATTACCGCTCGACGCAAAATATTTTGCAGGCGGCGTCGGCGGTGGTGGGCAACAATGTGCGGCGCAAAGGAAAGAATTTGTGGACGTCGCGGCAGGGCGGATCCAAAATCGGTTACTACGAAGCGCCGGATGGCGAGAACGAGGCGCTGTTTGCCGCTGATTCTATCGCCCGCTATCTGCGCGAGGCCAATGATCGCGGCGAGACCCCGCGGGCGGCCGTGCTTTATCGCACCAATTCGCAGTCGCGGTTGTTTGAAGAGGCCATGCGGCGCTATGGCTTGAAGTATCACGTGGTGGGCGGGTTTTCGTTTTACGAGCGGGCCGAGATCAAGGATTTGATTTCATACCTGAAAGTGATTTTGAATCCCGACGATTCGATCGCTTTGCTGCGCGTGATCAACACGCCGGCACGGGGAATCGGCAAGGGAACGATTGACGACCTGGAGCGCCTGGCGCTGGAGACGGGACTTTCGCTGTGGGGCGCGATTGGCGAGGCCATCCAGCGGCAGTTGCTGCCGGCGCGGGCTTTGACATCGCTAAAGAATTTTCAACAACTGATTCAAGATGCGCAGGCAATGATGGCGGGGACGTTTGCAGAAGAACTGGCGGCGAGCGCGGCACCGGCAGGCGGAGAAGCTGAACCAGCGAAGAGTGAATCCCCTGCGGAGAGTGATGCGACCGCTTTTGATCCCGCGGAGTTTGGGAATTTTTCGTTTGAGTTTGGGGATGGAGATAGCAGTGCCGAGCCGCTTCTGACGAACTCAGGGTCCCTCGACGCCGATGGAAGGCCCGCGAGCGGGCCTTCCACCTCCGCTCGGGATGACAAGACTTTCGCTCGGGATGACAAGACTTCCCCTCGGGATGGCAATACTTCTGAGGCAAGCGAGAGCTCGAGCGCGTTTCCCGCGCCGACGATCAGCACGGGCGACATTCTGAAGTTTCTGATCGATCGCACGGGTTACATTAAGCTGCTGGAGGAAGAAGACACGCCGGAGGCGTATTCGCGGATAGAAAATCTGCGCGAACTGGTGAATGCGGCGATGGATTCGCGGGATCGTGGCGAAACGCTCGATCAGTTTCTCGATCACGCGGCGCTGATCAGTGACGCGGACGATTACGACGCGCGCGCGCAGGTTACGCTGATGAGCCTGCACGCGGCCAAGGGACTGGAATTTCCGCTGGTGTTTTTGAGCGGACTGGAAGAGGGGCTGTTTCCCCACTCGCGCACGCTGCTGGAGGCCGACGATGTGGAAGAAGAGCGGCGGCTGTGCTACGTGGGCATGACACGGGCCATGGACCAGCTCGTTCTTACGCGCGCGGTTTACCGGCGCAGGTATGGATCGGATTTGCCGGAGGCCAGCGTGCCCTCGAGATTTTTGGAGGAGGTCCCGGCAGCATTAATCGAAGAGCTGGGTACACGCCGCACCACTGCCCGTGCGGGGACGGCCGCCCTCGGCCGCCCGGCGCAGCGAAGCTCCGCAGCTTACGACACTCATTACTCGTACGAAGATGAGGATCAGAGCGCAAGCTGGAAGCGCGGACAGGCCGGTTCGGGGCGCGATTCCCACGCCTCACAAAAACAGCGGGATACGGGGCGCGCCAGCCCTTCCTACAACTCGATCGACAACATTGCCGAGTTTTTCGCCAGCCGGGGCAAGAAGTTCAACCTCCCCAAAGCTCCATTGGAAGAGCCGACCGGCAAGCGGGGATTCCGGCCCGGGCAGAAGGTGCGGCACCCGAAATATGGGGAGGGAACGGTTTTCCGGCGCGAAGGAGAAGGCGAAGACAGCAAGATTACGGTACAATTTCCTCGGTTCGGCTTGAAGAAGCTGGTGGAGAAGTTTGCCCAGCTGGAGAAGGCCTGAAAGCGATTGAGTCGTTTGGTCATTCGGTCATTGAGCGAGGGCAAGGCGGAG
>DATLKM010000164.1:0-11795 GCA_035538435.1 Binatia bacterium | reverse complement strand
CTACCAGACCGCCGTCGAACGCATGTTCGCGCTGGGCCACGAACTGGCCCAGACGCCCGCGCACAAGTTCGACCTCGCCCACATGCGCGCGCTCCTCGAAGCCCTCGGCCATCCCGAGCGCCGCTTTCCCAGCGTGCTCGTCGCCGGCACCAACGGCAAGGGATCCACTGCCGCTACCCTCGCCTCCATTCTTCGCGCCTCCGGCCTCAAGACCGCGCTCTACACCTCGCCGCATCTTGTCCGCATCAACGAGCGCATTCGCATCAACGGCAACGAAATTTCCGACGACGACTTCGCCGCGCTTCACTCTCGTGTCGACGCGGTCGCACAGACTCTGGTCGCGAACCGCCAGCTGCCCTGGCCGCCCAGTTTTTTTGAAATGATGACCGCCATCGCCTTCGAGCACTTCGCCGGCCGGCACGTCGATATCGCCGTTCTCGAAGTCGGCATGGGAGGCCGCCTCGACGCCACCAACGTCGTCGACCCCCGCGTCAGCATCGTCACCGACATTTCTCTCGACCATCAAAAATATCTCGGCGATACCGTCGCCGAAATCGCGCGCGAAAAAGCCGGCATCATCCGTCCCGGCGGCGCCGTCGTCACTCTGCCGCAACAACCCGCGGCCAATGACGTAATCGGCAACACCATTCTCGATCTCCACGCCCGCGCGGTAAACGCCGTCCCCTTCGTCCCGCCGGTTTCGCCCGCCAGCCCCAGCTTTACGCAGCAGCCTCAAGCCGCCCCAACCCAACCTACCTACCGCTATCCTTTATCTGTTTTAGACCAACAAATCCTCGTCGAAACCCCGCTCGTCGGCCGCCATCAACTGCGCAACATTGCGCTCGCCATCGCCGCCGCCGTCGAACTTCATCAGCAGGGCTTTCGCTCCATCACCGCCGAATTCATCGCCCGCGGCATTCGCGAAACAAGCTGGCCCGGCCGCTTTCAGGTTTTTCCTCCGCAGGATGGCTGGCCCGAAATCGTCATCGACGTCGCCCACAACCCCGCCGGCGCCTGGGCGCTGCGCTCTGCTCTCTCCGAGCGCTACGAAAACCGCCCGCTCATCTTCCTGTTCGCTGCCATGCGCGACAAAGCCATCTCTGAGATGACCGAAATTCTTTTCCCGCTCGCCGACCGCGTCATCGCCACACGTCCGGAAAATCCGCGCGCCGCCTCGCCCCACGAGATCCAGCAGGCCGCCCACCGCACCTCCACTGAAATCGAACTCGTCCCCAAAGTCGATCAAGCCCTGCTTCGCGCCCGCGAACTCGCCCCCGTAAATGCCGTCATCGTCATCACCGGTTCGATTTATCTTGCCGGCGAAGCCTTGCGCTACTTCACTGTAAGGAAATGATTAGGGCCTGCGTTTTATCGGGACGGTCTCGCAATGGATTCATTGCCGAGATTCGAGGTTGGTGGGTGCCGAACCCTTGACGGACAAAGGGGCTGAGCCCGGCGGCTCAGCCCCTTTCTTGCCTACCCGACCATCGAAAAAGACTAGGGCTTGTGCGGAGTCAGATCGCAGGCGCTTTTGACTTCGTCCAGGTTCAGGCCGGCTGGCGAGAACTCGGCTATTGCGTACCCGTTACGCGTCTTCACTTCCACGTTGAACACCTGCGCTCCCATGGCGCCGCGAATGGTGCCTTTGTCCATACTCAGCACCCGGTCGCGCATCCAGTTCCAGCCCTTGTGGTCGTGGTATCCGTCAATGCGCACCAGCACTTCCATCTTCGGCTGTCCCCAAAAACCGGGGTAATCGGGGCGGCCAAGGCGCGCACCGGGATTGAACACCGCGCGGTCATACTTCCCGTTGGAGCAATACAGCTCGACCCGCGGCTTGTAATCGGGATCTTCCCGCAAATAATTGTTGGAAATCAGCTGGAAGCGGACTTTTTTCGCGCCCGTCATTTTGTCTTCACCGCGAAACTCCATCCAGTTGCCGCCGGCGCTGACGCCGTCGCCCTCGCCCTGATACGGGCTCATGGCGCCGTTCTGGGCGCTCAGCGACACCGCTGCCACCCCTGCCAGCAGAAGACCTGCAAACATCCCCGCCACCGCATAATGTTTTTTTTGAAGCAAGCGCAGAACTTTCAAGGTTTTTCCTCCACCCTCCATTGTTACCTATATTGAACCCGGATTTTTGAGAAGAGTTGCACGGCCGTTGACTGCCCGGCTACCCGCTGCACTCGCAAGACAATTCTTTACAGGAGTTTAAGGTTCATTGGTGGGAGCTGCTCGAGGAAAGATTTTCAGCGTTGTTGGGTCGCCGTGCGGCGCCAACCATATTTCTTCAGCTTATGATAAAGCGTCACCCGATCGATGCCCAGCAATTCGGCCGTGCGGCTCTGGTTTTCTCCGCATTCAGCCAGTACGCGCAGAATATGCGCCCGCTCCACGCTCTCCAGCGCTTTTCCGTTCTCTTCCGGCGGGGCCGCGGGCGGTTCAAGGCGAAAGTCCTGCTCGCGCAACTCCAAGCCTTGCGCATAGATCATCGCTCGCTCAACCGCGTTCTTGAGCTCGCGCACGTTTCCCGGCCAACGCTGCCGCCGCAACAGTTCTCTTGCGCCTGAAGAGGCGCCCCCGATCGGCCGGTTCATCTCCAAAGACAGCTCGCGGATAAAGTGCTCTACCAGCAGAGGAATGTCTTCCTTGCGCTCCCGAAGTGGCGCGATCTCAATACGAAACGCGCTCAGCCGGTACAGCAGTTCGGCGCGAAACTGCCCGGCTTTCGCTTTCAATTCGAGGTCACAGCTGGTTGAGGAAATGTACCGAACGCCGGTTTCCGCCGTGGGACCATCTTTTTCGCCACCCACTCCTCGCACAAAGCGCAGCACCTCATCCTGTGCGGATAAACTTAACCCGCCGATTTCGTCGAGAAAGATCGTCCCGTCTTCCCCGGTCATGCGCGCCGCATACGGTGCTCTCAGGGCGGCCATTGCTTCGTCGTTCTCGATTGCACCGCTACGGATCACCCGGAAAGGAAGCAATCGCCGGGCGCCGGTTGCATGAATGGCGCGGGCTATAAGGTCCTTGCCGGCGCCGCACTCCCCCGAAATCAGCACGGTACCGTCGGTTTGTGCCGCGGTGCTGATAGCCTCCCGGACCCGGCACATGTTCGGGCTCTGCCCGATCACAATGGGCACGATAGTTTCCTGCCCCGTCTGCGATCGAGTCGCCTCTGTCGGGAAATTTCTAGTTGTGCTCACCGGGCACCTGCTTGCTTGGGTCTTCTGCCAAGACTCAAGACGACCCAAAGCGAAAAAACAATCCGGGCCCCGCTTGATTTCACCGGGGCCCGGGCGGAGAACCGCATTGGAGAACCACGGTGCCGATCCCTACTTCTGCAGCGTACGAATGTAGCCGACAACCGATTTCGCATCTTCCGGCGACAGGCTCTTCACGCCAGCCGGATGTTTCGCTTTTTCTGCCACCGCTTTCGCCAGGTCGTCATCCGACGCTTTCTTGGCGTCATCGGAAACCAGGCTCGGAATTTTCGCCGCCGGCTTTCCCGCCGCATCGGCCCCGTGGCAAGCTGCGCACTTGGTTTTGTAGATCGCAGCGCCGTCCTCGGCCCACGACAGGTTTGGCAGCACAATAAACAGGCCCGCAGCGATGGTGATAATCACGAGCAGCAGCTTGTTGATTTTCATGATTTCTTTTTCTCCTTGAGGAAGTATTTCGTTAGCCGGCGGCCTTCCACCGCCTGCGGATTTATAAATCCATGGAGATTTTCGGACGTTGCCGTGATTGCGCGCGGTGATTCGAATCACCTTCGTGCGTGACTCCCAAGGCCACAACCGCCAAACTATTCTTTCGGGCTGCGCCGCCATATCGGAACGTAAGGGTTCCAGCTGTGTACATCGCGGTGAAAATCGCGACCTACTGTCCCGCCCGAGCCGGTCGGGGCAAGTTCGCCTTTGCCCAGCAGTTCCTCGACGAAATTTTCCACCCGCTTCCGCAGCCGGGGATCGCGCAGGGCAGAAAGCAGTTCGGCATCGTCAATGTGGGTAAATCCGCCGCAGAGAGGGCATTTCGCCAGATCGTCGTTCACCATGTTCGACCTCCTGGAAGAACTACCGCACCTTCCCGCAGCGTTGGCTTATTACAAACCGCCTCGACGCAAGCGGCTGTGATCCGCGCCATCGCTGCTTGTGACGAACATCACTTTTCAGGGAAAAATGGGGGGATCTGGCAGGCTTCGCGTTCAGCCTATCGGATTCTTCCAGAGGTATGCCGCGATGTTTTTGCCCCTGAGATTCTTGTCGGGACAGGCGACGTTGCGGACATTCCTGGGAAACGCCAGCCGTACCTCAAAGAGAGCACGCGGCAGCATTCTTGGGAAAGAAGATGAAAGACAACTGGCGGATTACCCGGCCTCGATTTCAGGCGCTGGCGGCAATGTGCATCTGGAACTGGTTGAGGGTGGCGGTTTCCAATGCTCCCGTGTGCCGGAGTACCTCTTTGGCCCACAGGGTTTTTGCGTTCTCTGCGCAGGAAACGTAGACCAGAACACCCAGGCGGTCCAACTCATCTTCAAAGCGCTCGGCGTCTTCGGCGGAGAAACCCAGCCCCACCAGAGTGCGCGCATTGCCGCACAGTGCTGGAGCATCACGGGCCACCATCAAGGCGTGAAAAAATGCCTGCGAGCGGATAAAAAATCCGACTGTGGGAATCAGCACCGCTCCGAACTCCGAAAGCCATCCGATCAGGCCGGCGGTCGACGCCGTGGTTTCTTTCTCCGTATTAAACAAACTCGCGTCCCGCACCACGGAGGCAATCGGATGCCCCGGCGACAGCATCATGCAGATGTCTTCATTATCGAAGCCCGCCTGGTTCAGGTTGCGAACAATGTCGGTCAACGCCACGCTTTGTGGGTAGATTCCGTACGCGGCTGCTCCATTCAAGGCCATGGCTGCACTCCCTGCGCGGAAAAGATGGATCTCCCGGGTTAACTTCGATCCGCAATATCTCGGTGCAAATGCTGGGAAAACCTTCGGAGTTCTTCGCTCTGAGGCGTTCGTTTCGGAGTTCCGTCCGGCCACTTCCGTACCGGACCGGGTCACACCCGGCTGGATCAAGCCAAAGCTACAGGTGCAAAGGCAGATTGAAACTCGGGTAAATCATGTAGAAAGCGCAACTTTTTTTCGTTTCTGTGGAAAACCTCTGGATGCCGCTTTCGGCCAGACGCGGCGTGCTGCGCCCACCCAAGCCCTACAACACAGCCGTTTCGTGTATCAGTTTTCCTTCCCCGAAGCGCGACATGCCCAGTAGCGCTGCGTCGATGAGATCGGTGTGGCGGTGGAGAATCAGATCGCTCAAGATTTTCCCCGTTGCCGGCGCGTGCATCACCCCGTGGCCGCTGAACCCGTTGGCCAGGAAAAAACCGGGCACGCCCGGCGCTTCCCCCAAAATTGGATGGTGGTCGGGCGTCATCTCATACAGCCCAGCCCAGGCCCGTTTCGGATTCACCGGCAAATGATCGAAGCAGGGGACGCGGTCGGCCGCCCGCATGAGAATCTTTTCTACAAACCCCGGGTCGAACTCGGTCTTGAACCCGGGTGTTTCTTCCGGGTCGTTCCAGGCCAACAAAAAGCCCCGCGCTTCCGGCCGGAAGTGGAAGCCATTCGACATGTCGATAATCATGGGCGCCGTGTGAGGGAATTCGTCAAAAGGTTCGCTGGGCACCAGCATGCGCCGCAGGGGTTCCACGGGCAGTTCGATTTCAACCAGGCGCGCGACTTCCGCCGCCCACGCCCCCGCGCAATTCACCACCGTGCGCGTTGCAACCGCGCCCCGCGTTGTTTCCACGCAGGCGATTCCTTCCCCATCGCGCTTGATTCCGGTCACGGCCGTGTTCTTCCACAGGACAGCGCCCTGATCGGCGGCACAACTCATGAATCCGTTCATCGCGCTGTAGGGGTCGACAAAACCATCGGTCGGGCAAAAGCTTCCGCCGACAATGTCGTCGCCGCGGAGTTGCGGATACGTCGTGCGGATCTCATCTCCGGCCAGCAGTCGGGCCTGCTTCAGCCCCATCTCGACTTGCAGGTTGTAATTCGCGCGCAAATAACTCAGATGGCTGTCGTTCGTGGCGCAGAATAAATATCCCTGCGGCCGGTAATCGCAGGGCAAACCCAAGCGCTCTTCAAAGCTGGCATAGAAAGGGACGGAATAAAGCGACATCTGGATGTTGACGGGCGTGGAGAACTGCGCCCTCACTCCCCCCATGCTCTTGCCGGTCGACCCCTTACCCTGGGCCGACTCCCGCTCAATCACCAAAACCCCGCGGCAGCCCGCGGCAGTCAGGTGATAGGCAATGCTGGAGCCGACAATTCCGCCGCCGATGATGACGATCTCCGCCGTGTGCATAGCGCCCGCGAATTGGACTCAAGATTCTAGCGCAACCCCTCGTACGGCGCCCCGCTCGCTCGCGCAGAAGTACATGTACTTCGCCGTTTTCGAGGTTTCCGCCTTCAACCTCGGTAACTTGCCGCCGTTACCTGGGCTGCTAGGCTTGAGGCGTATGCCCTTGCGCTGCCTCATCTTTACCTCCCTCGACGAGGTCGCGGACCCCATCCGGCAGGTTCTGGCCGAACTGGGCCTCGAGGGCGAATTCTGCCCCAGCGCGGTCGACGCCGTCGAGCGCGTCACCACCCAGCAATTTCAGATTGTCATTACCGACTGGGATAACCAGCCCGAGGCGGGTTTCCTGCTGAAGACGGCCCGCGATCAGAAACCGGCTCAGCGCCCCCTCACCGTCGCCGTCGTAAGCAGTGAAAGCAAATTGCCCGAAGCGCTGCAAGCGGGCGCGAATTCCGTTCTCGTCAAGCCGGTTGGTCTCGAACAGGCGCGCGATACCATAAGTACCGCATGCCAGTTATTGCGTTCCCGGCAGCAAAGCGCGGCGCCGGCAGCGAACAAGCCGCCCGTGCTCGCCACCCCGGCCGCTGATGTCGCTCCCGCGCTGGCGGAGCAGCCCGAAAAAGTTTTTCGCGCCGGCGAGTTTCTACAGACGCCCGCTTCAACTCCCGGGGCGCAGTTTGACACCGAAAAAACGGACGCCCAGAAATCTTTGGAAGAGGCCGCCGCCGCAGTCGATGCGATCGCCGACCTGGAGCCCACCGCGGCCGGGTTGCAGGACTCGTCGACCGAGCCTCAGCCCGAAAACAAACCGCATGAGCCCCTCACCGGCTGGGCCGCTCTGCAAGCGCGTTTGAACAAACCGGCAACTTCCTCGCCCGAGCTGCCGGGAAAAACCGATCTGCTCTCCTACGGCGAGACGCCTTCGCAAAGCGCGGCCGCGCCCGCCCTCGATCAGTCCGGGGAATGGAGCCACACCGTTCCGCCCAAGCCTGCCGCAGAAGAAATCGAACCTGTGCCCGGCATTGCCCTGGAAGATGCGCCCGGGCCACCGCCATCGAAGCGCGGCCAATTCATCTTTCTCGTGGCCTCCGCCGCCGTGATCGCCATTTTATTTGCGGTCCCGCGCACGCGGCTTATCTTGCGCGGTCTCACCCAAAAAGGGGTCCACGCCGCCAGGAACTGGTTGAATCCGCCCCCCGTCGCGTTGCCCCAAACGCCCACTCAGCACGACAGCTTCGCCCTGGCCGGAGACGAATACAAATTACCCACGCCGGAGAACATTCCCGACGCTACCACCGATCCGGCCCAGATTCGAGTTGTCCCCGTAGTCGATCCGACCGCCAAGCCGGATAAATCACCCGACGCAAACAATCCCGTCGCGGCTTCGCCGGTTCTGGGCAACGATCCAACTTCGCCCCCTCCCGCCACGCCTGACGGCAGCGTTCCAGCACCATCGCCTCAAGCTCCATCCGAGCCACCGGCATCCACCCCGGTAGATGTCAAACCTTCCGCCGCGTCGGCAACCGACGTGCCCGCGAGTACGACCGTTCCGGTGGTCGTACCGACTGCTCCACCGGTGCAAAGTGCTCCGCTTATCGTGCATGCCGCCACGCCGCAGCAACATCCCCTGGCTCCGCGCCCCGTATCGGTAGCCACAGTCGCAGCCATTCCCTCCAGCCTGAAAACCCAACTGGCTTCGTCCACGCCTGAGGCCAGCGGAACCAGGCCGCCGGAAACCGCAATGTCTTCGATCGAGCCGGTTTCTCTGGCCGAGGCGGCGCTGCGCGATCTGCTGGCGCAAGCCCCCGCCGATCCTCAGTATCCCGCTACTGCCCGGGGACAAACCGGCACCGTCGTTCTACAGGTCTTGATCAGCCGTGATGGCGTCGTCGAGGAAGCCAAATTTCTGCAAGGCTCGTTGCTTTTCGCCCGCCCTGCGATCGATGCGGTTAGGCAATGGCGCTTCAAGCCTTATCAGATGAATGGCCGCGCCGTATCCGTGCAGAGTAACGTCACCTTGAATTTCAAGCCGCCGGCATAGCTCCCAGCCGGAACAATCCCGCCGCCTTCTTGCGTCGGCCGGTTACCGGGGGATGGCAAACAGGGCGACCGGAACCCGAAAATTGGCATCTACCCTATATAATGACTATCAGCTCTTCAGGGATTGATTCCTTTCCCAGAGAATTCCGGATAAAGAAAAACGCGATGTCCATCAAAGTCAAAGCTGCCGTTCTCGTTTCGTCTTTCGCCATCCTCCTGTTCGTGGTTGCCGGAAATTTCGGCGGGGTTCACGCCTCTTCCAACGACGGCTCCTACCGCCAGATGCAGGTTTATAGCGAAGTGCTCTCGCGCGTGCAAAGCGAGTACGTGGAAGACCCCAATATTCCCAAAGTCACCGACGGCGCTCTGCATGGGTTGGTGGAATCGCTGGATGCCAATTCCAGCTATCTGAGCCCTGCCGCCTACAAGGCGCTGAAGAGCCACAAATTGGAAGGCCGAGCGGACATCGGCGCGACGGTTTCCAAGCGCTTCGGTTATGCCGACGTGGTCTCGGTCATTCCGGGTTCGCCCGCCGACAAAGCCGGCATTGAAGCCACCGACATTTTCGAATCGATTGAAGGCCAGAGCACCCGCGATATGTCGCTGCCCGAAATCCGCGACGCGATTGCCGGCACGGCGGGTTCAACCTTGAACGTTTCCGTGGTGCGGGCGCGCCGCGCCGAGCCGCAGAAGGTCGCCATCACGCGCGAAGTCGTGAGCATTCCGCCTGTTTCCGACAAAATGCTGCCCGACGGTATCGCCTATATCAAGGTTGAGGCCTTCACCAAAGGTAAGGCTCAGGAGATTGCCGCGAAGATCAAGTCGCTGGAGCATTCGGGCGCGAAGAAACTGGTGCTCGACCTGCGCAACGCCTCCGATGGCGAGGAAAGTGAAGGCATCGCTACCGCCAATCTGTTTTTAAATCATGGGACGATCACCTATCTGCAGGGGCAGAAATATCCCCGCCAAGCGTTCAATGCCGAGGCATCTAAGGCGGTCACATCGCTTCCCGTGGCCGTGCTGGTGAACAAGGGCACGGCCGGCGCGGCTGAAATCGTTGCCGCCGCGTTGCTGGAAAACGCCCGCGCCGACGTAGTCGGAGACAAGACCTTCGGCGACGGCTCGGTGCAGAAGACCATTGAACTGCGCGACGGGGCCGCATTGATTCTTTCCGTGGCGAAATACTACTCGCCCAGCGGCAAGGCGATTCAGGACGCGGCCGTCACTCCCAACGTTCTGGTGGCCGACGAAACCGATAGCATAGTTGCCGACGATGACGGCGCCGAACCCGCCGCCGAGGAACCCTCGGCCAAGCCCAAGAACCCCCAGGACGATCAGCTCAACAAGGCCATCGAAGTCCTGAAGAGCCGCGCCAGTTAGTCATCCCGGTTTTGCCCCGGTTACCTGGCCGGTAATCCAATCGGTCCAGTAAGCGTCTGCGCCGCTGCATAAGAGAGCGGTTTTCTGTTCCGCTGCTTCGACAAAATTCTCGATCACCGGCAAGTGCACGTTGGGATGCACGGCAAGATGTTCCTGCCCTCCGGGATAAATCAGGTCGGGACCGTTCAAAGAGCCCATCTGGATTTCACCATCGGTCCCGCGGATGCGGCATTCGTCGCGCCTGATGTGGGAATGCCAGCGCGCGTCCACAATTCCCCGGACGCCGCTCTCGTAGTCGACCATCACAGTCGCATTGTCTTCGACCGCATAATGATGCACCAGGTTCGATAGAAACCCCGTCGCCCGCGCCGGCCGCCCGAACAGGAAATTCAGCACGTCAATGCGGTGGGATGCGATGTCGTAGAGCGGGCCGCCCCCGGCTTTTGCGGGATCGACCAGCCAACTGCGGCGGCTGCTTTCTTCATCGCGCCATTCGTGGCAGGTAAGTTCGGCGAGAAACGGCTGGCCGATGACGCCGGCGGCGAGCAATTCTTTCGCCCGCCTCACTTTGGGGTAAGCGCGGCGGTAATACGCGACGCCGAGCAGCCGTTTGTTCCATTCGGCTCCGTCCACCATAACGCGGGCTTCGGCCTCGTTCATCGCCATCGGCTTCTCGCACAGAACATGCTTGCCGGCCCGGAGGGATTGAATCGCCTGCGGTGCGTGCAGAAATGGCGGGGTCGCGATGTAGACGGCCTGAACTTCTGCCTGAACGTCCGCCTGAACTCCGGGGTCGTCCAATGCTTCCTCGAGGGTGGCCCAGGATTTAACCGAGTACGGCGCGGCCTTGGCTGCGTCGCGCGTGACCAGGCCGTACAGGCGGCTTCGCGGCTCGGCCTGAATAGCCGGAATCACCCGCCGCGTCGAAATATCTCCAATTCCAACCACGATCCAATTCAGCATGAAATGATTGTAGGAGCAGTCGAAGAAAAGATACGTGATTCGATGGGCAGAAAAGGGAGTGGGCGCGGTGTTTTTCCTAGGTCCCGGTCCCAAGCAATGCGATCACCTCGGGCTTCGACGACGCGCTGTCGATGATGGAGATTGTTCCCTGCACGGCGCCTTTCCTGGTGGGAGAGAAGGTCGCGCTGATGGTGCAATTCGCGCCCGCGGCGACGCTCGATCCGCAAGTCGAGGTCACCCCAAACCCGGAACTCGACTTGATCGACGAAATTTTCAGCGTGGTGGCGCCGGAGTTGGTGAGCTTGACCGCTTGCGGCGGGCTGGTGGTGCCGACGGTCTGCTGCTTGAAGTTCAACGGCGTGGTGGGCGAGAAGCTGGCCACGCCAGTGTTCAAGAGGGTGATCACGGCATATCCAAGGGAGTCGATCGGCAGCAGATCCGGTTTGTGGTCACCATTGAAATCCGCACTGGCAACGTAGTTAATCTCCTTGCCCACGGGATAGAAGCGTGATACGCGGAAGGTGCCGTCGCCATGACCCCTGAAAACGGTTATGCCGGGCGTTCCTCCCGTGACGTCCCCAAAGTTTGCCACCGCCAAATCAACCTTGCCGTCGGTGTCGAGATTCGCAGTCGTCACCCAGGTCGGAAACGGTGTGGCGTAGTAAACAGGCTCTTGGAAACTTCCGTCACCGTTCCCGAGCAGGACGCTGACGGACGAACCGGCGGTGTTGGCAACGGCTAGATCGAGCTTGGCCTTGTCCGCGGTGAATGTGCCCACGGCGATGGACTGGGGGCTGGCTGAGACCGCGTACTGTCCATTGGCGGCGAACGTTCCGTCCCCTTTACCCAGCAGAATGGCCACTATATAGCTGGGGTAAGCCTCGCCCGCTACGGCCGCATCAAGCTTCCCGTCGGCGTTGAAGTCGGCCACGGCGACCGCGTAGCCGCCCAGCCCATACGGAAGAGGAGTGGTAAGCGGCGACCCCAAGGTTCCGTCCCCGTTTCCCGGCAGCACTTCCACGCAATTGCAGTCGTATCCCTCAAGCGCG
>DATLKM010000163.1:0-4603 GCA_035538435.1 Binatia bacterium | reverse complement strand
CGGAGCCGCGATTATCGTCGAGAACAAATGCGACTTGCGGCCGGCACACGTTGGCGGCGAGACACCACAGGGGGGGCGGTGCCATTCAGCAGAGGGCGCGTCAATCCTGGGCACTTCCGCTTTAACCGGCGAGGGCATTCCCGAACTGCGCGGCGAAATTCTGCGTTACGTTCGCGGCGAAGCAGGTGCGGCTGGCGAATCGGGCTTCATCACCAACGCCCGCCAGGCGGGACTGATTCGCGACTCGCTGTCCGGCCTCGACGCGGCCAAAAAGGCTGTCAACGAAAAGATTCCGCACGAAATGCTGTTGCTCGATCTCTACAACGCCCTGCGCCCGCTCGACCAGATCACGGGCGCAACCACCACCGACGATATTCTGAACCTGATCTTCAGCACATTTTGCATCGGCAAGTAGCCGCGGCGGGAGGCAGCGGCGGCAAGTAGTGGCGGAGGAAGGATCACGACGATAGCCGCGCCAGCGCCTGCCGGAACCGCTCATCGAACGAATCGCCGTTTCCAGCGCTCGCGGCCAGCGCCTTCTCAGCAGCAGCACGCTGGTAGCCCAGGTTCAGCAGAGCCGACAAAACATCTTCTTCGATGGCATTCAGGGTGGGAACGGTCGCCGGCGCGCCTTGTACTGTTGGCAGCTTATCGCGTAACTCCAGCACCATCCGTTCCGCGGTTTTCTTTCCGACTCCGGGTATCTTCGTCAGCCGGGCCAGATCGCTGGCGCGAATCGCGGCGGCCAGATCGTCGGCCGCCATGCCGCTCAATATCGTTATCGCCAGCTTCGGCCCAATTCCGCTGACGATCATCAATTTCTCGAACAGCCCCTTCTCCGCGGCGCGCACAAATCCATACAACGCAATCACGTCTTCGCGTACGTGCGTATAAATGTGCAGCGCCGTCTCCGATCCAGCCGCCGGAAGTTCCGAATACGCGGGAACGCTGATGTTTACGTCGTATCCCACGCCGCCGGCTTCCACAATTACGTGGTTCGGATGTTTCGCCAGGATTTTTCCCCGCAAGTGGGCGATCATGTTCAGCCATTGTAGCCGCAATGGTCGACCGAAACTGTGCAACAAAAAGCTGCGCGGGAAAAAACTGTGCAGCAAAAAGCACTCAGCAATCAGCGTCCGGCACTCCGCCGAACCGGCTGAGTGCTGATTGCTGAATGCTGAGTGCTGAACCGCTCGCGACAGAGGCCCAAGCCCTCCATCCTCGCGATCTTATTTCTTGTTCACTGCCTTCTTCAGTTCCGCCCCTGGGGTAAATTTCGCCACCCGGCGTGCGGCAATCTTGATGGTGGCTCCGGTTTGAGGATTGCGTCCGTTGCGCGCCTTCCGCTGCGACACCGAGAATGTTCCGAACCCGATCAAAGCCACACGGTCCCCTTTTTTCAAAGCGCCGGTGATGCTGCTGACCGCGGTATCGATGGCCGTGGTGGCCTGCGCTTTACTCACCTCGCAGGCGCCCGCGATCTTATCAACCAGATCGGCTTTATTCATAGTTGCTCCTCGCAGGTTCATTCGTACCCAGCCGAAATACCGGGAGGACAAACGCCTGTGGCTGAGTTGGGAAACCTGTCGGCTCGTATTTTCCTCTCTCTGCGTGGAATGTCAACTGTGAAAATGCGCGCCCGAAGCCTGTTTTGCACTACCCGCCATGCGGAACCCGCGCCTGGTCCAATATTTCCCGTGGGGCGTCCGCGGCCGCGAACCGTTTTCCTCGATCCTCCACAGTCCGTCGCGGGGCTTCACAGGTTCTACACAGGAGCGCCGCGTTTCGCACTTGCGGCCAGGTGCCCGTCCGGTGCAAAGTCAAAACAGACATGAAAGCGGATTTGCGAAGCGGAACTGATGTGCGGGAAAGCCAGACCGGACCGGCATTGGTGCGAACCCGGCCTGAAGTTTGTCCTCTCTGCGAGGGCACGGGATGGAAGGTGCTGCCGGCCAAGCCGGGCGCGCCCAAGGACCGGCGGGTGACGCGCTGTGATTGCCAACTGCGCGCCCGCGGGGAATCGTTGCTTGGGGCTTCCCGGATTCCGCGCCGCTATGAGCATTGTGAGCTCGCCAGCTACGAGGGAGACTATCCCGGCGCGCATCCCTCGCTTGCGTTCGCCCATCTCTCGGCAGCAAAGTTTGTGCAGGAGTACGATCCGCGCAATGGGACCGGCCTGCTGATCATTGGCACCATCGGCACGGGAAAAACTCATTTGGCCGTCGGCATCATGAAGGAGTTGGTGCTGCAAAAGGGCGTCCCCTGCCTTTTCTACGATTATCGCGAACTGCTGAAGCAAATTCAGAATTCCTATAACGCAACCGTCCAGACCACGGAACTCGATGTTCTGCGCCCCGTGTTCGAAGCCGGCGTGTTGGTTCTCGACGAACTGGGCGCGGTCAAACCCACCGAGTGGGTATGGGACACCGTCAGCCTGATTTTGAACACGCGTTATAACGAAAACCGGGTGACGATCATCACCACCAACTTTGAGGACCGCGCCCCCGCTGGCATGAATGGATCGGGCTCAGCCGTGCAGGCCGCAATGCGCTCGGAGACGCTCGGAGACCGCATCGGCGAACGCATGCGCTCCCGCCTGCATGAAATGTGTCGCGTCATCAAGATGGAAGGCGAAGACTTCCGCCAGAAATTCCGCAGCGCCAGCTTCCGGTAGCAACCGTCACGGCTGACTTCCCGTATCCAGAATCTCCTTGCTCTCCCCATGCGCCACCGCCGGATACGAGGCCGCTTTACGCCTGCGCAAATCCCCCGGCAACTCTGATCCTAGCAGCCATAAACCAGCCGCCGTTGCCGCAGCCCACGTCGCCGAAATCAGGCACAATTGAATCAGATCGTTGCCCCTGCTGCCTCGCCCCCCAAGAAGAGGAGCGACGCCGCGCGCCACTCCCAGACTGATCAAAGCGGCGGCTACCGCGGTCACAGCCGCCTTGGCCAGTTCCCTCCACCGCAACCCGCCCAGCGATACCATGCCGCGCCAGTGCAGCAGAATCGCCAGTGCCAGTAGATTCGCCCCGATTCCAATGTCCGAAGCAAAAGCCAGACCCACCACGCCGTAAATGCGAAACAGCAGCGAGTACACCGGCAATGACGCAGCAGTAATAATGGTGACCGCCGCCATGGGAGTCAGCGTGTCTCCCGCGGCGTAAAAAGCACGGGCGTAAAGCCCCTGCGCCGACCACAGCGCCAACGACAAAGAAAACCAGAAGAAATAAACCGCCGTCGTTTGCGTATCGGAGATCGTGAATCTCCCCCGGCGGTAGACCAGGTCGATCAGCGGGAACGCCGCCGCCATCATCCATCCTGCCGCCAGAAACGACGCCGCAGCCACGCGGTAAACCGAGTCATTCACCGTCGTCGCAAATTCCTTGAGCCGCTTTTCGTTGAACAGCCGGGCAAAAAACGGCAGCGAAGCCTGCCCCGTCGCCTGGCCCAGAACTGCGATGGGCACAGCGAACAGCCGCTTGGCGTAGTTCAGCCGCGAGATGTCGCCCATGCCGCTCGAAGCGTAGTGACGCAGAATCCAGTCGTCGGCGGTCACCAGCGAAACGCCCAGCATCAACGGGATCGAAAGACGCACCCACTCGCGAAACGCGGGGTTGGTCACATCGAACGAAGGGCGGTATCCCGTGCCGATCCGCGCCGCACCGACCACGCTGGCAAGAAACGGCCCCACCACGCTCCCCGCCAGCGCGCCATAAGCCAGCGACGCAATGCCCAGGCGATGCCCCGCTACCACGCCGCCCAGAATAATAAAGATGTTATAGAGCAGCGGCCCAAACGCCGGAAACAGAAACAGACGGTGCGAAAGCAGCACCGCGGAAACGACCCCGCCGACATAAAAGAAAATCTGCGCGGGCAAAAGAATGCGCGTCAGGTGTACGGTCAGTTCGATCTGGCCCGGAGAAAAGCCATGAAACATCCAGCGCACGAATTCCGGCGTGTAGATTTCCGTCACGATGGTGCCGATGACCATCACCGTCGACATCACCGTGATCACGATCGAAAACGTCTTCTCCGCTTCGGCTTGGCGCTGTTCGGCAAGAAAGCGGGTATAGATCGAAATAAAAGTGATGGAGGCCGCTCCCCCAGCCACAATGTAATTAAGCCAGTCAGGCAGCGTGAAGGCAGCCACGTAGGCGTCGGTTTGCAGGCCCGCGCCAAACGCGTATGCAATGTAGGCCTCGCGTATGTACCCGATGACGCGCGAGGCCATCACCGTCCCCATCAGCAGCAGCGTGGCCGAAAACGCTGTGTGCTGGTGCGAGGGCTGGAAAAACCGCAGAATTCGCCCCGTAAACCGCGCTCCCGGTGTCAATTGCGATTGAAAGCTCAATTCTAAAAAGCGTAACAGAGCATGGCTCCCGTCTGACGGTTCCCGGGTGATTCGCGAGAGAAGTGTTCCCTTATTGATACGGTCGGGGGAGAGAGGTTTCCGCGTGGGGTCTCTGCGCCCTGGTGAAAGTGCGGGCCTTACCGCAACGACGCAGCATCCGCGGCGCAGTGTAAGATTTCACCATGCCCGCCAAAATCATCGACGGTAACCGAATCGCCGCGGAAATTCGCGGCGAAGTGGCCGCCGAAG
>DATLKM010000162.1:0-13575 GCA_035538435.1 Binatia bacterium | reverse complement strand
ATCTCCGCTGGGTTCCGGCGGAATGGGGGAAGTGTATCGCGCCTGCGATACCCGGCTTGACCGCACCGTGGCGGTGAAGATTCTGCCGTCTCATCTCTCGAATAATCCTGAGGCCAAGCAGCGCTTCGACCGCGAGGCGCGAGCCATCTCGTCTCTCAATCATCCCAACATTTGCACGCTGTTCGATGTCGGGCACCAGGATGGCGTGGATTATCTGGTGATGGAGTTTCTGGAAGGCGAGACGCTGGCGCAGCGGCTGACGAGAGGCGCGCTGCCGATCGAGCAGGTTCTGCGCTATGGCATAGAGATTTGCGAGGGGCTGGAGCGGGCGCATAAGAGCGGCGTGGTCCATCGCGACCTGAAGCCGGGCAACGTGATGCTGACGAAAAACGGCGCCAAGCTGATGGACTTCGGACTGGCCAAAGCCGTACCCGCGAACGGGCCGACGCCGGCTTCGAGCCTGGTGATGACGGTTTCGCAGCCTTCAGCCGACCAGCCGCTGACCAGCCGGGGAACGGTGATCGGCACGTTCCAATACATGTCGCCGGAGCAGACCGAAGGCAAAGAGGCGGACGTGCGGTCGGACATTTTTGCCCTGGGGGCGGTGCTGTACGAAATGGCTTCGGGCAGGCGGGCTTTCAGCGGGAAGACGCAGGCGAGCATTGTGGCGGCGATTCTGGCGTCCGATCCGCCGCCGATTTCGACGGTGCAGCCCATGTCGCCGCCGGCGCTGGAGCAGATAGTGCGCACCAGCCTGGCGAAGGACCCGGATGACCGCTTTCAGACGGTGCACGATCTCAAGCTGCAATTGAAGTGGATCGCGCAGGCCTCTTCGAGCCAACTGGCGGCGCCGGCGCAGGTTCGCGCGCGGCGGGTGGTGCAGAAGCGCACGCTGGCGATCGCGGCTGCGGCGGGATGGCTGGTGGCAGTTGCAGCGTGTGTTCTGTTTGCGGCGAACCGGTCGAAACTGCAAGAAGCACAGCGTCCGCTGACGGCGGCATGGCTGGCGCCGGACGGGACCAGCTTTGCGCCGGTTGTGGACGGAGCGCCGATGCTTTCGCCCGACGGAGCCACGCTCGCATTCCTGGTAGGAGAAGCCGCGAATACGAAGCTTTGGGTCCGCGACGTGGCGAGCGGCGCAACGCGGCCGCTGGCGGAAGCGGAACGAGTGACGTTTCCTTTCTGGTCGCCAGACAGCAAGTTTGTGGGATTTTTCTCCGGCGGGAAGATGAAGAAAGTGGCGCTGGCGGGAGGGCCGGTGCAGATTATCTGCGACGCGCCGGAGGGGCGCGGAGCTTCGTGGAGTCCACGGGGCGTAATTATTTTCACGCCGAACATTTTTGAATCCCTATATAAGGTGGCGGAGGGCGGCGGAACGGCGGAGAAGATTACGCAGGCGGAAAGCGGATGGACGCACCGCAATCCTCATTTTCTTCCCGATGGGGACCACTTTTTGTTTACTGCGCGGCAGGCCAGCGGGGTTGCGACTGTCACCGGGAGTTTGTTCGGGGCCTCGCTTTCCGGGGAAAAACCGCGGCAACTGCTGGAGAAGGGTTCGAACGTGCAGTATTCGGAGGGATACCTTCTTTATATCCGCGAGGCGGTGCTGGTGGCGCGGAAATTCGACGCGAAGGCGCTGAAGTTTACCGGAGATCCGATACCGGTGGCGGAAAAGCTGGATTACTGGAATGCGCGCGATGTGGCGGCGTTTACCGCGGCGCATGGCACGCTGGTATATCGCGAAGGGTCGCTGCAGAAATCGCAGGCGGTGTGGGTCGACGCCAGCGGGAAGGAACTGGGGAAGTTCGGCGAACCCGGAGTTTATCTGACGCCCACTTCTTCGCCCGACGGGTCAGCCGTGGGGGTGGTGCGGACCGATGCGGACACCGGCAAGGGCGATGTGTGGATCATCGACACCAGCCGGAACACGGCGTTTCGCAGCACGTTTGCCGACGCGTCCAATATTTCGTTTGCGTTTTCTCCGGACGGAAAAAGAATTGTTGTCGGCATGGTGAACGGATCGGTGATGGGAGGCATGTGGATCCAGCCGACCAGCGGCTCGGGTGCGCAGATGAAAGTGGAGACGCCTTCACACTGGGGATCGATCCTGAGCTGGTCGCGCGACGGCCGCTATGTTTTCGTGATGGTGCAGAACAATGCCACGCGGGAAGACGTTTACTACGCCGACCTGAACGGCGAAAAGAAAATCATGCCGCTATTGCAATCGCCGGCGAACGAGAGCGCGGCCGAGCTCTCGCCGAATGGCAAGTGGCTGGCTTACATGTCGGACGAATCGGGGAGATTTGAAGTGTATGTGACCGCGTTTCCCGGGCCCGGCGGCAAGTGGCAGGTTTCGAACGGAGGCGGGCAGTGGCCTTCGTGGAGCAAGGACGGAAAACATCTTTATTACACCAGCGGCGACAAGCTGATGCTGGTGCCGGTGCAGAACTCCGACAGTTTCCAGTTTGGCGCGCCCGCTGAGCAGGGACTGCACACGAACGATTTTTCTGCGATTGGCCCGGTGGCCACCGGAGAGCGCTTCCCGGCGCTGAAGCGGCTGGCGGGCGGGCAGTCGCTGCCGGAGCAGGTAGTGCTGAATTGGACGGGAACGTTGAAGCAGTAAACACGCCCGGCGACCGTTCCTGATGAGGCCCGCCGCGGCGCAGGAATTCCAGTTGCCACTATTCCGGCCGGGGCCTCTCACGTAAGTTAGCGGCAGGTGAGCTTATGAAACGCGCAGGAGCCTCACGCCTTTGCCTGCTTGCCGGCGCCGGTCTGGCGGCGGCGATTTTTCTTTTTGTTTCCCGGCTGGCTGCTCAGGCAAAACCTTCTTCCCAGCCTGAAGCGCCGTTCGCCGACGACGTCAAAAAATATCCGGGATTGCTGCCTGAGCTGGGGAAGCTGACCGAAGACCTGAGAAAGAATATCCGGTTCCCGGAAGACCGCCACGAGAGCGCATTGCTTCCACTCTTGCCTGCGGCGACCACCTACTATGTGGCTTTTCCGAATTATGGGGACGTTGCCCGCCAGGCCGCGACGATTTTGAAGCAGCATCTCGACTCGAGTCCGGTGCTGCGCGACTGGTGGGAGCACGGATCGATTCATACTTCCGGCCCGCAAATCGAAGATTTCCTGAAGAAGTTCGATGAGGCTTCGCAATTCGTGGGAAATGAGCTGGTGGTGTGGGGCGAGACCTCGGGAAAGGAGCGCAACCTGGTCATGGTCGCGCCGTTGCGGAAGCCGGGACTGAAAAATTACCTGGAAGCGATGTTCAAGGGCGGAGGCGGGACGTCGGCGGTACAGATTTTGGAGCTGAAAGACCTTGCCGGAGCGAGTTCGAATGCGGGGCAGCAATTGAGCGTTCTGGTGCGGCCGGACTATGTGGTGGCGGCGCAGAATGTGGAGTCGCTGCGCAGCGTCAACGCCATGCTGGATGCGAAATCGGGTGGATTGGCGGGAACGCTTTTCGGGCAACGAGTGGAGCAGGCGTATAAGGACGGGATTTCGATGCTGCTGTCGGCCGACCTGCACACGATTCTGAATCAGCACTCCGGCAGCAAGCAGAGCCAGGCACTGCTGCAACAGTCGGGATTCGGGGACATGAAGTACGTGGTGTGGCAGTATTCGCACAATCCCGACAAGCCGCTGAGCGAAGGCGAGTTGAGTTTTGTGGGCCCGCGGCGAGCGATCGCTTCGTGGTTGATATCGCCGGGGCCGATGGAGAGCCTGGATTTCCTTTCTCCGCAGTCGCCGATTGTGGCCGGGGTTCGATTGAAAAACTTTGGCGACATCTTCACCGACCTCAAGGAGCTGGCGTCGGGGTCGAATCCGATGGCTCTGGCGGGTATTGCGGCGATGGAGCAGGGGATGCACATCAGCCTGAAAGACGACTTGTTGGCGCTGCTTAGCGGAGAGGTGGCGGTGGGAATGGAAGGGTTGCCCCAGGTCAAGCCGGAGTGGCGAACGGTGCTCAAAGTGAGCGATGCGGAACATTTGCAGGCGACTTTGGCGAAAATTTGCCTGGCCATGCATTACAAAACGAGCGAGGCCGAAGAAGACGGAATCGTGTATCACTTGGTGACGATTCCTTCCGCACAAAAGCCGACGGAACTGGTGTACGCCTTTGTGAAGGGATACATGCTGGTTTCTTCGAAGCGTGAAACTCTGAGCGCAGGCATTCGACTGGAGAAGTCGGGGGCGTCACTGGGGAAATCGAATGTGCTGGAAAACAAATTGCCGGCCGGTTATTTGCCGGAGGTGTCGAGCTTCCTCTATGAAGATCCTGTGGCCATGACGGCGGCGAATATGCGGCAATTTTCGCCGGGGATGAGCGAAAGCCTGGCGGCGTTATTGCCCAAGACCGAGCCGATTGTGTACCGCGCCTACGGCGAGGAGGCGGCGATTAAAGGCGTTACCACGGGAACGACAGCGGACCCGAGCGCGCTGCTGGTTGTGGCGGCGGTCGCGATTCCCAATATATTGCGAGCGCGAATTGCGGCGAACGAGTCATCGGCGGCGGCGACCGTGCGTACGATTGGTGTGGCGGAGGCGGGATATCGAGCGGCGTATAAAGGTTATTCGCGCGATCTGGCGTCGCTGGGACCCGATCCGCGGGGGCCGGGCTTTCGATCGGCGAAACACGCGAACATGATCGATACGACGCTGGGCAACAGCAACTGCGCGGCCGGGGAGTGGTGCGCGAAAACCGGCTACCGGTTTGCGATGGCGGCGGAGTGCGGGACGGCAGCGGGGCCGTGCCGTGAATTTGCCGCGACGGCTTCGCCGGCGAGCAGCGCCACCGGATCCAGAAACTTTTGTTCCACATCGGACGGCGTGGTGAGATCGAGGCCGGGAGCGCCTTTGAAGGAACCGGTCACAGCGGAGCAATGCCGCAAGTGGGCGCCGGCGCCGAACTAAAAGACAGTTTCCTACTTAATGTCTTTCATGGCGAGCAAGGTGCCGTAGTCGTGTCCGCCGGGGTCGACGGCGCGGGCCACTACGCCGGCGAAGGCGTCTTTGACTTCGGGATATTTCGCAACCAGGCCTTTCATCACGGCGACGTTGCTTTGATAGGCGCGGTTGGTGTCGGCGACGCTGGCCACGTCATAGCGCACGATCAAGTCGAGATCGTTGCCCACGATTTCAGGAAAAACCGCGCTGAGCTTGTAGGTGGCGCCGGCGGCGGAGAGAACGACCGGCTTGCCATCCGCGGGGAGATCTGCGGGTTGCAACTTCTGCGAATCGTCATACAGCTTGTCGGTGACGGCGGTGCTCATGAACGGCAGCGGTGAAATCAGGGAACGGGCTTCCAGATAATAGAGCCAGGCATTGTGCTGTTGCCCTTTACTCTGAAACTCCTTGGCCTTGGCGATGTACCAGTTGCTGTCGTGGCCGGCGATTTGCCCGGCTTTGATGTAGAGGCCGCCCAGCTTCCACTCGGAACCCACCTGTTGAAGCACGAATGAAACCGAGAAGGGGCCCTTGGCGGTGGCGGCGTCGGAAATTGCGATCGCATATTTTCCCGGCGGCAGATTGTTGAGCGTGAAGACGGCGCTGTTGCTGGTCTGGCCGCGCTCGCCAAAAACTCCACAAAGAAATTCGGCGCGCGCGGTTGGGGCGGAGCCTTCGGTTTGCAGCACGAAGGGCGGGCGCACGGTCGCCTTCGAGCCGGTCAAGTCAGCCTGATGCGCCTGGATAGTGGACGCGATGCCGGAGAAATCGGCGGCCACGGCTGGGATGGCATTTTGCTTGAGGGAATTTACGTCGCCATTTGCGACCATGGAGAAGTAGCGGTCGGCGGCGCTGGTGAGGGCGGTGCGGGTGGCCGCGTCCATGTCATTGGCGGTCTGGCAGGTTTCAGCGGCGGCGAAGGCGGAAATGAAAAGCCAGGCTGCGACGATCGGGATGGCGCGAATCTTTTGGCAGAGACGGATCTGGTTCACTGGCAGGCTCCTGAGCGCATGATTACGGATCGGTCGATAAAAAGAAACAGTTTTTGAGACGAGGTTGCGCCCTGACATTGAAGGTCAATCGGGCCTGAGGAAAAGTCAATAGGTTTGATCGGGTAGGCGGGACTTAGGGGGCGGTTTGCTCCGGGAAGCGGGTTTGTCGACTCCGCAGAAATGCCCGCACGCGGGCCCATGCTGCTGCGCTGGAAATGACCGAGCGCACCTCAGGGCGGCAAATTCCGGGGACATTTTTTTAGCTTGCCAGCGGACGGCAGAAACGGCCACAATGCTGCGACCCAGGGAAATCCGCATTGTGGAGGCGTATGTGAGGATAACTTTGCGTAAGGTCGCGGCCGCGGCATTGGCTTTGTCGAGTATGTTGGTCTTATTAAGTTGCGACTGCAACTGCAAGAACCGGCCGGGCAGCGTGGGTTCGGCGCCTTCGCGCGCACCAGGAGACCCGGGCAAGCCGGGGGCACTGTGGCATTTTGCCGTCTCGGGCGATTCGCGAAATTGCGGCGACGTGATCATGCCGGCGGTGGCGGCAGGCGCGAAAAAAGATGGGGCCATGTTTTATTGGCACCTGGGCGATCTGCGGGCGATTTACGACTTCGACCAGGACATGCAGCAGATTGCGAAGCTGAAGGGGCAGCCGCTTAATATCTCGCAGTATCTCTACGGCGCGTGGGAGGACTTCAAGCACAATCAGATCCAGCCCTTTAAGGACGCCTCGATACCTTACTACCTCGGGATCGGGAACCATGAAACCATCCCTCCGATGACGCGCTGCGGGTTCGCCAAGTCATTCAGCGAGTGGCTTGAACAGGATGGCTTGCAGGACTTTGCCAACAAGCCCTTGGCCTGCGTGAAAGGCACGCAGACCGCGGCGGAAATAAAGGCGGGGGAGGGGTTGTCCGATGAGGGGCAGAAATGTATTCACCAATGCGTGGATTGCGATTTGTGCGCGCCCAAAACTTACTATCACTTCGCGAAGGCGGGGATTGATTTTATTTATCTAGACAACGCCTCGGACGAACAGTTTGACAAGCCGCAAATGGAGTGGCTGGAGGGCGTGCTGACGAAAGACGCCGCCAAGCCGGAAATTTCGACGTTCGTAGTCGGCATGCACAAAGCGCTGCCGTGGAGCGTGACCTGCGATCACAGCATGAACGAAACTGCGGAAGGAACGAAGAGCGGGGAGATCGTGTACCGCTGGCTGCTCGATCTGCAAAGCAAGGGAAAGAAAGTTTACGTTGTGGCCAGCCACTCACATTATTTTATGAGCGACATTTACAAGACCAAGCGCTGGCATGACGCGGGAGTGCTGCCGGGTTGGATCGTGGGGACGGGCGGGGCGCAACGGTATCCGCTGCCGCCGGGCGCGGAACTGACGAAATCGAGGACGTATGTTTACGGGTATCTGCTGGGGACGGTGTTTTCGGACGGGCACATTGACTTCGATTTCACCGAGATCAAAGAGAAAGACATTCCGCCAGACGTGAAACTGCGCTATACGGAGAAGTGGATCGGCGACGCGTGTTTTGATGGGAATCGGAAGCCTGGGCCTACGCAGGAGCCGGCATATTGCAAGGATGTGAGCGCGCAGTAAGGGAAACATTACACCCGACGAACCCTTGGACTTGAGATCCTTCGCTCCACCTGAAGGGCGGCTATGCTCAGGATCACGCCGCCGGGAGGGGTTGCGTTCTAGCTTGTAACCAGAGCGCCGTTGGGGTTGAAGATGGCTACGCTTTCCGGCCGTTCACACGTTTGGGGGCGGAGCCGTTTTTCTTGGCGCGGCGGCGCATTTTGGCCATCCATTCGCGCGAGTACATGGTGCCGCGGCATTTGCGCGAGCCGCAATGGCAGGGGGCGGGATCGTCATCGTCGTAGAGGTTGTAGTCCCAGACGAGTTCTTCGCCGGCGGCGATGTCGCGCAGGGCGAGAATCCAGACGCGGTTCTTGATTTCGTCGACTTCGCAGTTGGGCTCGCAGGAGTGGTTGAGGTAGGCGCCCAGGCCTTCGCCGTCGATGACCGTCTTGCCGTCTTCTAATCCATATAAATAGGTGCGGGCAGCGTTTTCGTAGAGGCGGTCGGCCTCGTCGGGGGTGATGCGCGGGCCGACGTATTCGACGATGCGCTCGCCTTTGCTGACGGGGGCGGTGGTGAAAACTCCAACGGAGTGAATGGGCGAGGGGCGGACAACGAGGGCCATGCTTTTAATTTCGCACGAGAGCGAGGATTGGGGAAGGCTCCGCAGGAGCCGTTTTCTAAATGAATCAAAATGAGCACGAAGGCGCACCAAGAGGCCTCATGCATCCACAGCGCCGGGGCGTGAGATTTCTCGTCCCGCTGGAGAAAACGCGGGACTCGGAATGACGCCTGTGTCAGGGGGTTTGAAGAGCCGGAGCAGGCCAGAAAACGGCGAAAATCGTGATAGACTTCTCCCCGCTTTTAAAACTTCCCGGGGGAGCATGATGAAATCAAAACTGGTATTCACAGCGATTCTGTTGTTTGTTCCGTTGTTGCTGGCGCAGGCGCAAGCGGGCAAAGCGACGGTGTCGAAGCCATCCGCGCCTGAGGCCTATTGCACCAGCACGGGCGGGCTGGTCGAAAACCGCATTCCTGTCTATGGCACGAACGGCGCCATTTCGAGTTGGCTGAAGCTGGCGGGCACGCAGGAATTCTGCCAGTACACTTCGGCTGCGGACGGATCCCGCATTCACCTTTCGCTGCAAACGCTTTATACGACGCAGCCCACGCTCGCGGCGCTGGCCTATTACGCGGCGGTCCCGTGGAACGGACAAGGGGAAGGCAATCCGGCATCGCTTTACTGCACGCAACTGGGCGGCTCGGATTTGTGGGGCGGGGCGACTGCGGCGGGCGGCGGCTGGGTGATGAAGCGCAGCATCGATCAGGTACTGGAGGCCTGTGTTTTTCCCGACAACTCGACGATCGATTCCTGGGGATTGTTCTATCACTCGGATGGAATTGTGCGCGGCATCGATCTTTCGACCGTGCTGAAGTATCAGAATCCGTACGCGGCAGAGACAAAAAGCGGCAGGTAGAATGCCGAATTCCCACCCTTCGGAAAACCGCGAAGGGTGGGATATCCCAGCGCTTCCGGTTGCTCCTTCTCCCAGTTTTCGCAAGGCCTATTACTTCCGTGACCTTACCCCCAGTTTGGCCGACGGGCTAATGTGGGCTGAGCGCTGATACTGCCAGCTGCGCGACGGTCGAGTTCGATCCGCTCCTAATTGCAAGCGAAACTGGATTCGGGGGAAGTCCGAGTGAATCGCAAGGGTCTGTGCCTGCTTTGTCTTTTTCTATGTGTACTTCTTGACGGGGTCGCTCCGGCTGCCGATCGGGATGGTTTTCAGCCTTTAACCCTTACTCAATTAATGGCCTGGCAGGGGGCGGGAGTTCCGCAGGCGCGGCTGGTGCGGCTGATTCATGAGCGCGGGCTGGCGCGGGCGGCGGGCCCGGCTGAGATTCGCCAGTTTGAAGAGGCTGGGGCCGAACCCGAGCTATTGGGGGTGATTGGGAGTGTTCCTTCCGGGCAGGCGGGAAAGGGCGAGGAGATTCCCGCGACACTTTTCCAGGCCGCGATGGAAGCGAAGGGGCAGCACTTTCACGAGGCGGAATTGGCAGTGCGGCGGGCGCTGAGGGATGATCCGGAAAATGCGGCGCTGCATTTTGTCCTGGGCACCATGCTCCGCCAGCAGGAACTGTGGGACGATGCGTTCGAGGAGATCGGCAAGTCTGCCCGGCTGATGCCGGATTTTCCCGAGAACCACAGTGCGTTCGCCTACATCTTCTATCGTCTTGACGACGGGCCGAACGCGATTGCCGAGGCGCGCACGGCCTTGAGCATGGACCCGCAGAATGCCGAAGGGTATCAGTTTCTGGCGCTGGGTCTTTATGCGAATGAGCAGTATGGGGCGGCGGAACATGCATTCGCCGAGTCACTGGCCCGCGATCCGGCAAATTCCGATACTTATTACGATCTGGGGATTGCATTTCATGCGGACAAAAATCCGGACGCGGCCATTACCGCTTACCGTGAGGCGATCCGGCTGAATGCGAATTTCTGGCAAGCGCATTCCAACATGGCGCTGATTTTTCACGAAGAGAACCGGCTGGACGAAGCCTTGTCCGAGTATCGAGAGGCGAGACGGCTGGCTCCAGACGAGCCCTCGGTGCGCAACAACCTGGCCAATACCTACTGCGATAAAGGCCAATTTGACTCGGCCCTGGCGGAACTGCGTGAACTTTACCGCGAACACCCGGAGTGGGAGCAGGGGCACGCCTGCATGGCGCGGGCGTACATGTCGAAGAAAGATTACGGGAACGCCGTAGGAGAACTGGAGCTGGCGGTGCGGCAGGATCCGGCGAACCCGGGAGGGCACCGCGCCCTGGGTGAGGCGTTATTGCTGGATGAAAAAATTGAGGAGGCGGTGCATGAGTTGCGAGCAGCGGTGTCGCTCGATCCCGACTCGGAGGCGGCCCACCACGCGCTGGGCACGGCGCTGTTCCAGCAGCAGCAACTGCCCGCGGCCGAGAAGGAATTTCGCGAGGCGCTGCGCTTGAGAGCGTCGCCGGACAACCATTATTCCCTGGCCGCCTGCCTGATGAGCATGAGCCGCTATGAAGAAGCTTTGGCGGAGCTGGAGACGGCGGCACGGATGGACCCGGAACGGCAGCTTTATCGCGCGCGCCACGATGAACTGCTCAGACTTATGCAGAACCAGCTCATGCAGAACCAGCCGACACAGGCACAGGAGCGCGAGACGATGTCGCGGTGATTGTACGCCCGGCCAGTACCCGAGAGTGTACTGGGGTCATGTTCAGAAGGCGGGCGCGGGTGCATACACTGGGACAGTCGCATTTCGTTTGGTTAGAGGCGGCTCATTCTTTATGGACCTGACGCGATCCAGCCACGCGGCCGCGGCTAAACCGGCACAGGCCATTCCGGCGGAGAAAGCCCGTTCCATCCATGGGCATGCGGGAGCGTCGCCAATTCAGGGCGCGATGCATGCGGGCTATGGCCTGCCCTGCGCCCATTGCCATCTGTATTATCCCGCGGACCTTGACGCCTGCCCGGGCTGCCAGGCGAAGGAGCGGGTTGCGCCGGACGCCAAGCCGGCGTTCGCAAAGCCGGTGCTGGAGCCGATCCCCGATAGCGTGATCGAAAAAGAGCGCGAGGCTTTCTTAAAGGAATTTCAATCGCAGCTTTATGCCGCTCACGCCAATGTGGCGGGTGCGCCGGTGGAATGCAGCCTGGGCGATCACGGCGTGAACGCGGAGCCGGCGACGATCTGCAAGCAATGCTATGAGCGCATGCAGGAACGCGTGGATGTATTCGACGCGGCCCTGCATATTGACCTGAAAGAAGCGGCGCAGATTGTTTACGACGCGGTGTGGGCCGATCCCTCCGATCCGAGCAAGACCTACGCCAATGCAGCCAGCGCCCTGCTGGGCGAGTTGCGCAAGCGCGCCGGAGTTTCCGCGGTGCTGGGGCCGTTCCAGCCGCTGGGGAATTGATTCAAGCCCTGGTGATGCGCGCCTTCAACGAAGACCAGGTCATTCCCTACGGCGTGATGCTCGACTTCTGGTACGCCTTTTTAAGTCCGAAGCGATGACGTTAAGATCAAAGGATGAAGTCCTTGATCGTGGTGTTGGTGCTTTGGACTCTCGTCAGCGCGTACTCTCAGGCTCAAACTCGCGCCGAGGAGGGCGGCCGCACCGCGGCTTATCTCGGCTTCGACCGCAACGATTATCCCGGCGACGCCAATCTTAAAGTTCTCCGCCAGACTTTTTCCTACGCCGGCTACTGGCTCAACAACCCTCCTGGGGAAAAGGCGAACAGCTGGGCGGGGCATCGCGCGGCGGTGGCGAATGCCGGCTTCGGCTTTCTGGTTCTTTTTAACGGACGGCTCTATGCGGAATTGAAATCTGTCGGAAACGCCCGGCGGCTTGGGGAAGCTGATGCGGCAAAAGCGGCGACTGCGGCGCGGCGCGAAGGATTTCACGCGCAGACCATAATTTTTCTCGATCAGGAGCAGGGCGGCCGCATGCTGCCCGAGCAGAAGGCTTACATCTATGCGTGGGTGGACGGCGTGAGCGCCGCAGGATTTGGCGCGGGAGTTTATTGCTCCGGGCAAGCGGCGAAAGACGACGGCAACGTGGTCACCGCCGAGGACATTCGCGCGAGCGCCGGCAATCGAAGAATCACTTACTGGGCCATCAACGACTCGTGCCCGCCCGCGCCGGGGTGCACGTTTCCCAAGAATCCTCCAGCGCCTTCAGAGAGCGGCGTGAGCTTCGCTGAAGTCTGGCAATTCGCGCAGTCGCCGCAGCGCAAAGACATCGACGGCCGATGCACGAACTACAGCAGCGACGGCGAGTGCTATGCGCCGGGAACGTTTCCCGCGCAGCATCCGCATGTTGACGTAAACTCAGCCAGGTCCACCGATCCGTCGCACGGCAGGCTTTAGGCCGGTGCCGTTCCCAATTCGTCCCGGGAAGAAGCGTTCACCTCGATCGTAAAGTTCAATCCGATTTCCGGACGAGCAGCGTGGCGTAGCCTGACCAGGGGTCGGTGGTTATGGCGATTTGCACCATGGTGGCATTGTCCCTGAACTTGAACAGAAACTGAATTTGCTCGCGCTGGGGACGCTCGCTGGCCATCATGTTTCGGACCAGACCTTCAAATTGCTCCACACAGGTACATGGCGCCACAGAGCGGAAAAAATTCTTTCCCAGCACGTCGGCCTTGCGCAGCCCCGACAATGCGGTTTCCTGAGCGTTATAGGCGACTACGCGGCCTTCGGCATCCATGCGAATCAGCCCAAAAGGCAGGCGATCCGCATCGGCGTCGGCGATCAAGACAAGATTCTCCACGGGCGCCTCAAACCCTTTTCCGAGGCACGGAGCGCAGACTCCGTAGGTGGCCGGCGACGGACCGCTAGCGGCGCGGATTTCCGATCCACACCAGGCACAACAAACGGAGCTTTCGGCCCGTAAGTGCATATTCACCTCTTCTCACTGAATCTTCGATTCTGCGCTCCCCGGGCGCGAAACGCAATTCATTCGCGTACCCGATTCGCCATGCGTTAAAATGAAGGAGGCGTCAACCACCCGATTATGCCCGAACGCACTTTTACCCTCGACGAAGCCCAATCCCTGCTGCCCGTGCTGGAATCGCTGTTGCGCACCGCAATCGATTCCAAGAGAACCATGGAAGAGATCGACGGCGAGATGCAGGCTCTGAATCAGAGAATCTTTCTGAATGGCGGCACGCGCATCGACGTGGTCGCCGTCGCCCGCCGCAAAGCGGAGCGCTCAAAGGCGGAACAGCGCGCCAAAGACGCGTTAAGCGAAATCGATTCCATCGGCGTGCAGGTGAAAGATATCGATACCGGCCTGCTCGATTTTCCCTGCGAAGTGGAAGGCGAAACGGTTTTGTTGTGCTGGAAGATGGGGGAAAAATCCATTACCCACTGGCACAGCCTGACGGGCGGATTCGCCGGCCGCAAGCCCATCGATGAGCGCATCACGCGGCCGAAGAGAACCCATTAGAACCAGTTCTCGGTTCTCAGTTCTCGGCTCAGTTCTCGGTTCTCA
>DATLKM010000161.1:0-26010 GCA_035538435.1 Binatia bacterium | reverse complement strand
ATTTCCGGGGTCACCTCCGAAAACGAGGTCACGCCGCTGCCCAAGCCCGTATCCCCATTCCTCTCAACGCGTCTCGCAATCGCCATTGTCGGCGCCTTCCATCCGAAGGATCACTACGGTCAGATGGTCGAGTACCTGCGGATGAACGGTATCGTCCCGCCCGCCAGCCGCCCGCAGCCATAACAACAACAGTCCTCGCAACCCAAACCTCAAGAATGAAGGACAGAAATTCGGGGACAGACGGGACATTCCCCAAATTTCCCACTTGAGAAAAATGGGGAATGTCCGTCTGTCCCCGGTCTATTCGTCATTCGTCGGAGCTTTACTTCTTTGGCCGCGACTCCGGCGGCACAAGGCCTGCGAGGCGGTAGTACACAACGAGCTGGCCGTAGTGTTCGCCGCCATGTTCGATGATGCCGTATGCGATGTCGAGAACGCGCGCTTTCTGATCGCCGTATACGACAGTCTGCATCAGGCCTTTTTCGCCTTTCGACTGCAGGGCGGCGGCCCCGTCAGCAAACGATTTCTTTACGAATGCGACGATATCGGCCTTGGTTTTGTACTGCTCGCGCTTCGGATCTTCTGCCGCGGGAGGCTTCTGCCCCATCACAGGATTCGTGAAGTAGTAGTTTGAACCGGCCGCGTGCAGCAACTGCTCGGCGAAGCTGCGTTGCGCGGGTGTCGGCTTGAAGTCATATTTGTCCTCGGGAAAATCCTCGGCCATGGCCGTCAGCTTGCGGCCAATCTCATTCCAGGAATCGAGCACGACTTTCAATTCCGGATCGGCGGGTTTGACGGCTGGCTCTTTCTTCATCGTGTCCTGGGCATGCGCGGCAAATGCGCATGCCAGCAGGACGACAGCGAGAAACGGTATTCTGTTCATGTCTTCTCCATGATTGAGTTTCGCGAATCAAAGCTTCGGTCCCTTATTTCTCCTGGGCCAGCTTCGTAACCACTGCGGCAACTTTATCGAGTATCTGCTTCCAGCCCTCCAATTGGCCGCTGTTCCTTGCGCTCTCCATGGGTTCATTTCCAGTGTGGGTGAGTTTCGTCCGGCCCTTTCCGAGATCCTCGAAGATGGTCACGTCGTAGGCGCCGTCGATGGCCTCATATTCCATTCCTAATTGCGCGGGATCGATCTTGTTTCCCTTCGGGTCGGAAAAGTGCATCAAGGAAACGATCTTTTCCAGGGGAACAATCTCGTGGTATTCAACCAGATTCCAGCACTCCTGCCCATCCGGCGTCTTCATGCAGAAGAGAGATTTTCCTCCAACGCGAAAATCCATCCGGCAAACGGGCACAGTAAAGCCGTTCGGTCCCCACCACTGCACCACATACTTCGGGTCGGTCCACGCCTGCCAAACCAACTCGCGTGGGGCATCGAAAATTCTTGTGACAACCATCCGCTCGATCTCGCTAGCCGTGTTTTTTGCCATCTCTGGCCTCCTCTTTTTTCATTTGATCTTTCGTTATTTGATCGTTCTTCATTTGATTTACCACTGCATCCAGTTTGTCGAAGCTCTCTTCCCAGAACCGGCGATAGCTGATCGCCCAGTCGCTGACTGTCTTGATCGCCGCCGGCCTGAGCGTGCACACACTCTCCCGCCCACGCTTCGCCTTAATCACAATCCGCGCCCGCACCAGGTAGGCAATGTGTTTGGAAATCATCTGCTGCGAAAGGGCAAACGGCTCCGTCAATCCGTGCACAGATGCAGGCCCACGGGAGAGCCGTTCGATCATCGCCCGCCGGGTGGGATCAGACAAAGCCGCAAAGGTTGTACCCAATCTATCCACAACCATATGGTAGTGTATTATTTTGGAATGTCAAGGTCTGCACAACCGAGTGGTGAGACTAACAAATCAGGCGAAAATAGAATGAAAAGAAACGGTTATCCGCGTAGAGCGTGGCGGCCGCTCGCGTTCACGCAACTCCTGCCGCGATTCCCCCTCGCGTTGCTGGCAGAAGCACTAAAAGAACGACTCCGATCACAAGGAATAGGATCACATCAGCAAAGCTTCTGTGGACACCGTGATTCCAGGCTTCCACGGTTTGAATCGCCATCACCGTGGCATGGGAGATGTTCCACCGGGCGGCGAGAGCGATCATCGAGCGGGCGCAGATGGTCTCCTCGCGGCCATGAGCAGAAATACCCCGACCGAAACAAAGTGCCTCAGCAACATCGGCTCGCACTCGCTCTTCTGTTCCAAAAGCCAGCTGGAATGCCGCAGGTCCATATACAAAAGTTAGGTCAACGCCAGGTATAACAGCCCCACAATCACCAGCGCGATCTGTGTTAGTTTTCTTTTCATATTGACCTCATTACTTGAGCAACCAGTTAAGACGTGCGGACAGTCTCAACCTCTGACCAAGTCCACGCCCGCCAGATGATGACCGAGGTCGCCACAGTTTCGATGGTTGCGAAGAACAAGTACTCTAGAAAAGCAGGCGGGCGGCCCATCCCGATTAGAGGCGCGACGAAGGTCAGGAAACCGTTTACAAGCGTCATAAAGCCACCCGCGATGATATTTGCCAGTCGGTTCGCCCTAAACGGAAGCAGGCGGCACGCCAGAATCATGGCGATAGGTATTTCCATCAACACCGCCGAACCCATCAGAGCCCATGAGGGGAGGGGATCAAATGAGTTTCGCGAGCCAGCAATCGCGAACAAAGCAACCACGTCCGCGTACAGGTAATTCAATAACGCGAAGATCCAGAGTAGAGACAACCGCTCTTTTGTGTCCTGCATGTAAACCTCCTGCAGGATAGTTACGGTCCAGCGACAGAATAAGTTTCATTGTGGCCCAGTTGGCGCCGTCCGGGGGGCTGGCCCAGCTTTAATCCTTCTTGCGTGCGTTAGCACGAGAGAGGCTGCCCCACCCAACGCGGTTTTCGTTGGGTGGGAAACATAGTCATCGATTCCAAACGAAGGCTAAGAACAATGAACCAGCGCTCGTGGAACCCGCGTTTCGAAAACCGCCAAAGCTGGGGCAGCCTCTTCCGTAGCGCTATCTACAAAAGCCAAAATCACAGTGGGTGCCCCGCTCTTCGTGTACTTTGCCCAGGGCGGGTACGATGCTGCTGTGGGCGCGAGGGATTCCGTTTGTGGTTATTTTTATCCTGCAGTTCGATGATGCGAGCAAAGACTCCAGACTGGCACGTCCATGGCGCCCACCCCTTGCAAAGTGCGCAAGCGATGGGGCACCCTCAATTGTGGTGATCCCATCAAAGCCAAAAGGCTGGGCCACGCGCGCAACGGGGGATCAGAACCTATGAACGTACACGAACAAATCAAGAAGTATATTGCCGGCCAACCAGAATCAAAACGCAGCGACCTGCAAGAGTTGCATCGGCTCACGCTTCAAGTGTCGCCCGAATGCAAATTATGGTTCTTCGATGGTAAAGACACCAAAGAGCAAACTGTTTCCAACCCTACGATTGGCTATGGACTCCACACCATAAAATATGCCAACGGAAAAAGTAGAGAGTTTTTTCGAATTGGCGTGAGCGGAAACAAAACCGGAATCTCTGTCTATATTCTTGGTCTCAAAGATAAGAAGTACTTAGCCAAAACGTACGGAAAAAAACTAGGCAAGGCGAGCGCGACCGGATATTGCATTCGGTTCAAAGCTCTAAAGGATATAAATGTCGATACGCTCGAAGCCGCAATACGAGATGGGCTCGCAGCTTAGGACGAAAATAGGCGAGCTGATGAAATAATTCCACTCTTAAAGGCAAGCAGTTAATCGGGAGTTGGCTCGCCTTGCACCACAATCAAAAACACGACACCGACAACGGCAAACATTCGGAATGCCTCTTCCTGCCCATTCCATATTTTCGACTGCCACATCAGAAACCATTCGCCCCCGACATCGAGGAATGCTACCAACCACATCAGCAGGCTCGTCGTCAGCGCAATCACGGCGACGTTCAGCGCAGAGGCAAATTGTGTCCTGTCCGAACGAAACGATTTCAGCAACCGAACACCAGCCCACCAGCATAGAAGCATAGTGACCGATTCCCAGGCGATGATGCCGATGTAAAAGACCGTATGTATTAGCGGCGAATGGACGCCACGCCACATGAGGTGGTTCCCCGGAAAGGTCGAGTCCATCATCAGGACGTGGCGGACAAACTCGTAATTGGAGCCGTAGTCCGTGATGTTGTTCAGGACAAGAATCGTGTAGAAGAGTGCGATTGCAAGAACGAGAACCGCTTTGGAAAAACGAAACGCCATTACACTCCGCATAGGTGTTATCGCATGCGCGAACTATTGCACCCGTTTGAGGTCCATGATCCAGTCCGTTTCCCACGTCTTACCGCCGTCGGCGGATTCAGCCTGCTCCCAATGACCTGATGTGGATGTGATCTCGGTCCATAAGAGCCGCGTTCGGACTGGTTTTCCGCCTTCGGTATCGTCGTTCGCAAGGAAAGTTCCTACGCCATTGTGGAAGCTGCCGCGCACCGGCGGATCCATCGGCCCAAGCGGCGTCCTGCTGTCCAGCCACCAGATCGACCACTGCCCCGTCTTGGTGTCGAACGACCGCGTGGCTACACCGCGGTAAGTGCCGCCCGGAAATTCGAACACGGTGTCGTCGACATTGGCGTAGCCACCCATCAGCGGCTGGCAGAACAATGTCCCTTCGAATTCTATCCACTCGTGACTGTTGACGAGGCGGTGCTTCAGCTTTCGATGATGGACCTGCCAGCGTCCGAATAAAAAATCGAAGTCATGCAGTCCGGGCGGCTCGCGATCGGTATGACTCATTTCTTGTACCGACCCCGGAGAGGACTGCGCCACGGTGAGCCCCGACGACGCCAGTCCTATCCCCAGGCACAAGATCACAGCAATGCGCTGACGTATTTTCATGTGTGACTCCTCTTCGCACCGCAATACTGCCGGCGCCAGTTCAACGCATGGCTGAAGCAAGCAGGGCGCGTGGTCCACCCGCCAGGAACGAAAATCGCCTTAGAAACGCGAAGCGCCATCACTTGCCGCACAGGTTTCCCTACACTTCTTCGCTCTCCTTCAGCTTCGCGATTACGCCGAAATCTTCCAGCGTGGTTGTGTCGCCTTTCACTTCTCCGCTCGACGCCAGTTCGCGCAGCAGGCGGCGCATGATTTTGCCGCTGCGGGTTTTGGGTAGCGTATCGGTAAAGCGAATGTCATCCGGCTTGGCCAGAGCCCCAATTTCCTTCGCCACCCACTTGCGCAGCTCTTCTTTCAGTTCATTCGTGGGCTTCCTTCCCTGCTCCAGCGTCACGAACGCCGAAATCGCCTGGCCTTTCAATTCGTCGGGCCGCCCCACCACCGCGGCTTCCGCCACGGCCTCGTGCGCCACGAGAGCGCTCTCGACCTCCATCGTGCTCAACCGATGTCCGCTCACGTTCAGCACATCATCCACGCGGCCCATGATCCAGTAATAGCCGTCTTTGTCTTTGCGTGCGCCGTCGCCGGTAAAGTAGACGCCGGGAATCTGCGACCAGTAATTCTTCACATAGCGGTCAGGATCGCCATAAACCGTCCTCAGCATCGACGGCCACGGCCGTTTCAGTATCAAGAATCCGCCCGACCCCTCAGGGACGGGTTTGCCGTCCATGGTTACGATCTCCGGCACCACTCCAGGAAAAGGCCGGGTCGCCGAGCCGGGCTTGGTGGCAATCGCCCCGGGTATCGGCGTCAGCATGATCGCTCCTGTCTCAGTTTGCCACCACGTGTCGACGATCGGACAGCGGTTGCCGCCGATCGTCTCGCGATACCACATCCAGGCTTCAGGATTGATCGGCTCGCCCACCGTGCCCAGCAGCCGCAGGCTCGACATGTCGTGCTTGTTCGGCCATACGTCTCCCCACTTGATGAACGTACGAATCGCCGTCGGCGCCGTATAAAAAATGTTGACCCGGTGCCGCTCGATGATCGACCAGAAGCGATCCGGCTCGGGAAAGTTGGGCGCGCCTTCGTACATCAGGCTGGTGGCGCCGTTTTGCAGCGGTCCATAAACAATGTAGCTGTGGCCGGTGACCCAGCCGATGTCGGCCGTACACCAGTAGGTGTCTTCTTCTTTCAGGTCGAAGACCCATTTGGTTGTCAGGTACGTGCCGACCGAGTATCCGCCCGTGGTGTGAACGACGCCCTTGGGTTTGCCCGTCGTTCCCGACGTATAAAGAATGTAAAGCGGGTGCTCGGAGTCGAGCGGCTCGGCCGGGCAGACGTCAGATGCCTTGGCCATCAGCTCGTGCCACCAGTGGTCTCTTCCCTGCTGCATGTTGATCGCGGTGCCGGTGCGTTTGTAGACGACGACATTTTTAACGCTCGGGCATGACTTCAGAGCTTCCTCGACGGCAGGAAATAATTTCACTTCCGCTCCGCGGCGGTAGGAGCCATCCTGCGTAATGACGGTGTTGGCCTGTGAGTCGTGAATGCGGTCGATGAGGGCGTTGGAAGAGAATCCTCCAAAGACAATGGTGTGGGGCGCGCCGATGCGGGCGCAGGCCAGCATGGCAATCGGCAACTCGGGCGTCATGCCCACGTAGATGGCGACCCGGTCGCCCTTCTTCACGCCCAAAGATTTCAGAACGTTGGCGAACTTCTGCACCTCGCGATGAAGCTGCTGATAAGTCAGCGTGCGGATTTCGCCGGGCTCGCTCTCCCAGATGATGGCGGCTTTATTCTTCCGAGGCGTGGCGATGTGGCGGTCGAGACAGTTGTACGAGAGGTTAATTTCGCCCCCCACAAACCATTTGGCCCAAGGGCAATTCCATTCCAGAACTTTGTCCCAACGTTTGAACCAGTGGAGTTCGTTGGCGACCCCAGCCCAAAACTTCTCGGGATGATCGATCGATTCCTGATACAGGCGCTCGTAATCTGCGAGGCTCTTAATGTGGGCGTTCTTGCTGAAATCAGTGGGGGGATCGAACTTGCGCTGTTCCTGAAGAATGGAATCGATGCTGGTGGATTGGACGACATCTGCTGGGGCTTTAGTGGACATGGGAAAGAACCTCGGCTTGGAGGAATTTGGAAGTCCGTCGATGCTGAGTGATCCGGTTGTTAGTCGTCAGGGTGGTTGTCGTTCGCCCACTCCGCGCCCTTCCCGGTTGGGCCATGAATCCTTTCCGTCAACCTGTGAAGGCACATTCTGTTGCGCATCGCGGTGCGACCTGATGCCCGAACTACCTGAGTGTCGCCACATTTTACTACTAGCGGGCGGGAATGCGGATGTGACATGAATCACAGGGCAGTGTTCGGGCTCATGAGATTCAGGGCCCATCCGCCTGCGCTCACCAGATGAAGAAAAAGCGATTGAGTCTTCCGGCCCTGTGCAGAATATTTCGTCTTGTCTTCACAGAGGTAAGTGTAGAAAATGCGCCGGAGGCTTCTTCCCGCACAGAGCAGATCGATCGGCGGTCGCAAACGAAGCCGTCCGAGGAGATTTTCATGCATAGAGCAGGATCCAGAATTGCAATCCGTTTAATCGCTTCGCTGTCTGTTTTGATTTCCGGAGTATCGTCAACGGCGGCGCAGGTCGAGAAAAATATTTATCGCTTCGCCGGCACACCTGACGGCGAAGCGCCCAACGGAGAGTTAGTCGCCGACAGGGCCGGCAATTTGTATGGGACTACGATTCTTGGCGGCGCGCATGGATTCGGGACGGTGTTCGAACTGAAGCGAAACGCGAACGGAAGCTACACAGAGACCGTTCTGTACAGTTTCGCCAGCAATCCCGACGGAGCCAACCCGGCCGGTGGCGTGGTGCTTGACGAAGCGGGGAATTTGTACGGCACAACTTATTACGGCGGAGGCAGCCCTTCTATCAATAGCGGAATTGCTTATGAGCTTTCCCCTCCCGCTAAGGGTGGAACGCAGTGGGTGGAGTCGATTTTGTTTGACTTCAGCACATCGATCTCCGCCGTGGGCGCGAACCCCGCCGGGAGCCTGGTGTTCGACTCCGCCGGCAACCTGTACGGGGCGGCTGCGGCAGGTGGGGGTGGCGACGCCCTGTTTTGCGGCGATGCCGGTTGCGGCGACATCTTCCAACTTCAGCCTCCGTCGGTGGCGGGAGGGGTATGGACTGCGAACGACATCCACGATTTTCTGGTGATTCCTCAATCCGATGGAATTGCGCCGGAAGGATTAGCAATGTCAGCCGATGGAAAGTTGTACGGGTACACTGCCGGGGGCGCAATCTGGATTAATCAGCTCGGCGGCTTTTATTCCAACAAGGGAGGCGGGGTTTACAGATTGTCTCCGTCCAACGGCGGAGGACAGTGGGAAGAGCAGCTCCTGTACCTGTTTCAGTACAATTCGGATCCCTCGGGCATTGCCTTGGGAAGCGATAACCAGGTGTTTGTCAGCACTCGCTACAGCGGCGACGATTTTGGTCCGGGATCGATTGTTGAACTTACGCCGTCGAGTTCAGGAGTGATCTGGTCGGAGAACGTGATCTATACCTTCACCGGTGGCGCTGACGGCAAGTCGCCAGAGGCTCCTCCCCTCCTGGATCCCATGGGCGATCTTTATGTCACAACCGCATTCGGTGGAACCAACAACTGCGCGGGCAGTACCGAACCTAATTGCGGCACCTTCGTTAAACTGACGCCTAACGGGAATGGCACCTATACAGAAAGCACCATCTTTGAGTTCAATCAGGCGGGCTACAATCCGGAGGGCGGATTGCTTCTGCGCAATGGATTTTTCATCGGCGCGAACTTTGCGGGCGGTACGACGACTGGACAGGGGCCGGGTACGATTTTTGAGATCAGGCCGTAGCAGGACGTGCAGTTCACAGCTGAACCGCCGGAACAAGGGTCAAAACTTCAAAGCAAGATAGCCGAAAAATCGACGTCAAAAGCGACGGACCGAAGCCGCCGGAAACGCTTTACACATTCGCGCCGAACGCGAGCAGGCGGCCATCGCAATCTTTCACCACAAACTCCCGCGAACCCCAGGGCATGTTGGAAAGGTGCCGCGTGAACTCCACGCCCCGCGCGGCATATTCAGCGTACAGAGCGTCGGCATCTTCGGTGAAGAGGTAGGCGTCGAGTAGTTCATCAGAATACTTATCGGGATTGCCGGTAGGGGGCGCGGCACAGCGGAAGTGAATCGCCTGTTGATCGCGCGCAATGATCGCGTAGACGGGTGGGGCCTGCCATGTTCCCAGGCATTTGAATCCCAGCTTTGACTCGTAATACGCGAGAGTAGCGGGGATATCCAAGGTGAAGAACACAGGGGCGATCTGGCGGATCATCGAAGAATTTTACAGCAGCCCGTAGGCCAATCACTTGTGCTTGCCGCACCATTCGCTGCACATTTCCGCCGTGTGATGCAAATCACGCAGGCTTGTGACTGTGCTGATTGACTGGCCCGCTCTAGCGGGCATATCCTTAATATTGAAATTGAAATTCATTTTCAACATCGTGCCGGCCTGAAATCCGACCGGGCTGGCGCGAAACAATAGGCAATCGTTCATGCTACAGGCTTTTATCATCACGCTGCGAGAAGGGGTGGAGGCGGCCCTGATCGTCGGCATTACCCTCGCCTATCTCGCGAAAATTAACCGGAACGACCTGCGCAAGGCGGTCTATGCGGCGCTGGGGGCTGCATTCCTGGGCAGCATTGGCGTCGCCATCGTCATTTCGCGGCTGAACCTGAATGAAGATGTTTTTGAAGGATGGGTAATGCTGGTGGCCGCATTCTTCGTCGTGACTATGGTTGTCTTCATGATGAAGACAGGACGGAAGCTGAAGGGCGACATCGAAGGCAAAATCGGCCTCCTTGCAGGCAATGACGCCTGGCTGGGGTTGTTCTTTTTCGTCTTCCTGATGGTGCTGCGCGAGGGCGCGGAGACGGTACTGATTCTTTCCGCCGTGACATTGAATTCCACGGAATTGATGAGCTTCATGGGCACGCTTCTGGGGGTGATTGCGGCGATTGCGTTTGGCGTGATGTTCGTCAAAGGCAGCGTGCGGATTAATCTGCAAAAATTCTTCCGCGTCACGACTGCGATTCTTTTTCTGGTGGCGGCGCAGTTGGTGATTGCCGGGCTGCACGAACTTTCGGAGAGCGGGGTTATTCCTTCCTCGAGAACGGAGATGGCGATCATCGGGCCGATCGTCCGCAACGATCTTTTCTTCTTCGTCACGATTTTTGCCCTGGCTGCACTGATGGTTCTGTTCGACGCCAAGCGGCGGCAACCGGTCAGCGATTTCGCATCCGCCGCCGAGCGGCGCAAAGCGATGTGGTCGGCGCGCAAAGAACGCTTGTGGACAGCCTCGATCTACGCCTTCTCGTTTGTATTTATCGCGCTGATTACGGCGGAGTTCATTTACACCAAGAGCGTCAGCGCGCTGTCGCCGGCGACGGAAGTGGCGTTTGCCAACGGCCAGATCAGCATCCCTCTGAAGCAGGTTTCTGACGGCGACCTGCACCGCTTTGCGGCCAGGGAGAATGGAACCGAGGTAAGGTTCTTTCTTTACCAGAAGCCGGACGGAAAGGTAGCGGTGGTCTTCGACGCGTGCGAGATTTGTGGAGCCGCCGGCTTCTACAAGTCGGGCAATGGCGTGGTGTGCAAGAACTGCGCCGCGCCGATTAACCCGCAGTCGGTGGGAACGGCAGGCGGGTGTAATCCGATTCCTCTGAAGGCGACGACCACGGCCGATGCGGTCATTATTCGAGAGGCGGACATTGCGGCCCAAAGCCGCGTGTTCGAGAAGCAGTAAATGTTTGCCCGCCTGGTTTACGAATCTTTCCGCCGGCAGAAGCGGCGCAAACTGCTGGCCGGAGCCGCGATCACGCTGGGCGTTACCGTAGCGACGGCGATGATAGCTGTGGCCACGGATATTGGCGACAAAATCAATCGCGAACTGCGCACCATCGGCGCGAACCTGCTGATAACTCCCCAGGAAGACACGCTGGACGTGGAAATTGGCGGCGTGAATCTGAAACCGCCGAGCGACGGCGCGTTCCTGAAAGAAGCGGACCTGCCTCAGATCAAAGGCACTTTCTGGCACAACAACATTACGGGATTTGCTCCCATGCTGCCGGTGAATGTGACTGTGGAACGGGACGGGCGACGCCTGGATGCATCGCTGCTGGGAACGTATTTCACGAAGCGCTTCGCTTACGGCAAAGAGGAATTTACGACAGGGGTGAGGTCGACGCATCCATGGTGGAAAGTAGATGGAGCGTGGCCGGGCGATGAGTCGCGGGATGTATTGCTCGGCGAGCGGCTGGCGCGAAGGCTGGGCGCGAACACCGGCGATTCAATCGGGGTTTCGGGGCGGTCGCTGCGGGTGAGTGGAGTCCTCTCCTCCGGCGGTGCGGAGGATGATGAAATTGTCGCGCCGCTAGTGCTGGCGCAGGAGATTCTGGGTAAGCCGGGGGCGGTGCGGCGTGTGTACGTAAGCGCGCTGACGAAACCGGAAGATGCCCTGGCGCGGCGCGATCCCAAAAGCATGTCGGGAGCGATTTACGACCGGTGGTACTGTTCGCCATATCCGCAATCGATTGCGTTTCAGTTGCAGGAGGCGATTCCGCACTCTCATGCCGAGCAGATTCGCCAGGTGGCGCAGAATGAGGGTGCGGTGCTGACGCGCATTGAGGGGTTGATTTTCCTGGTCACACTGGCGGCCCTGCTGGCTTCGGCCCTGGCGGTTTCCGCTGCCATGGCGACGGCGATCTTCGAGCGGCGCGCGGAAGTTGGCTTGATGAAAGCTTTGGGCGCAGGCAAAGTGGCAGTTGCGTCGGTCTTTTTTGCCGAGGCGGCTTTGCTGGCGTTATTTGGCGGCATGGTTGGTTTTGCCGCAGGTGGGGTGCTGGCGCGGCAGATTGGACGGGCGATTTTCGATTCGCAAATTTCGATTGCACCGGTTCTCCTGCCGGTGATTCTCGCTATTGCCGTGATCGTGACTTTTGCAGGAAGCGCGGCCGCCATCCGCAAGGCGGTGACCATGGATCCGGTGTTTGCCTTAAGAGGTGAACTGTGAGCGGCCTCTCGCAGTCGGCGCAGGAAGTCGCGGCGGGGCGCGCCGCTTCGCCCCATACTTCTATGTTCCTGCGCATGTTGGTGCGGGCTGCGGTGTTGCGGCGTGGTCGGGCAGGTTCAGCTTTGCTGGCCATGATTGTGGCTGCCGCGGTAACAACGGCGATGTTGAATTTGTATGTGGACGTACAGGCGAAGTTGAGGCGGGAATTTCGCAATTACGGGGCGAATATCGTTGTTGTTGCCAAGGACGGTGCTTCCCTTCCCCCCGAGGCATTCGCGCAGGTGGAGTCGGCAGTCGCCGGACGAGGTGTGATTGCTCCTTTCGCCATGGTGGTGGCGCGGACCATCGACGGACAGCCGGTGGTAGTTGCGGGGACCGATTTTGAGCGGGTGCGGCAGCTTAATCGATGGTGGTCTGTGAGCAATTGGCCTTCTGCTTCTCATCAAGCGCTTGTCGGAATGCGGGCGCTGCCGGTTGTCTCGCCGAAGAGCCAGGGTTTTCAATTAGCTTTCCAGGGACGCGAGATTCAACTCACACCCGGCGGAACGGTGCAGACCGGGGCTGCGGAAGACAGCAGAGTTTATTTGTCGATGGCCGATTTTGTTTCGTGGACGGGCGTACAGCCCTCCACGATTGAAGTGGCGGCGAATGGATCGCCGGAAGACGTGAGCGCGATCATGGCGCAAATTCAGAAGACAGTGCCTGAGGCGGAAGTCCGTCCCGTGCGGCAGATCATGGAAGGCGAGGCGCGCGTGCTGGGCAAGACGCGGGCTACATTGCTGGCCGCTGCGGCTTTGATCATTCTTACCGCGGCTCTTTGTGTACTTTCCACCTTAATGGGATGGGTGTTCGACCGGCGGCGCGACTTTGCCATCATGAAGTCGTTGGGCGCGTCCGATGGATTGCTGAATGGGTTCTTCGCGGCAGAAGCTGCCGCTCTTGGGGCGGCAGGAGCGGCGATCGGGTTTGTGGTGGGAATTGGCATTGCGGCATGGATTGGAAGGGTCAACTTTCACGCCCCGGTCGCGCCGCGACTTGGTGTGTTGCCGTTGGTTTTGGCTGGTAGCATGGCGGTGACGCTGCTCTCGGCAATTCTGCCGATCTCACTTCTGCGTCGGGTGCAGCCGGCAGTAATCCTGAGGGGTGAGTGAGATGATCCAGATCAAGGATGTTACGAAACTTTACCCGGCGCAGGCAAAAGGCCCCGCTTCTGACAACGAGCGTGAGAAATGCGGTGCCGAGGACGGTGCGGTACGCGCGCTTGATCACATTTCTCTGCATGTAACCAAGGGCGAGTGGCTTTCGATCATGGGGCCTTCGGGGTCGGGCAAATCCACTTTGGTGAATCTGATCGGGTGCCTGGACCAGCCTACCTCGGGCGAAATCTGGCTGGATGGCCGGAACGTGGCGGGAATTTCATCGAGCGAATTAAACCGGGTGCGGGCGGAAAAGATCGGATTCATCTTCCAGCAGTTTCACCTCATTCCTTTTCTCACCGCGGTTGAGAACGTAATGCTGGCGCAATACTTTCACAGTATGACCGATGAGCAGGAAGCAATCGATGCCTTGAAGCGCGTGGGACTTGCAGATCGCGCTCACCATCTGCCTTCGCAGCTTTCCGGGGGGGAGCAGCAGCGGGTATGCATTGCGCGCGCTCTGATTAACGATCCCAAGATCATTCTGGCCGATGAGCCTACCGGTAATCTCGACGCGTTCAACGAAGAACTTGTGCTACGGCTGTTGCGCGAGTTTCATCAGCAGGGGCGGACCATCGTGATGGTGACCCACGATCCGGTGGTGGCGCGGCTGGCCGACCGGAGAATCGAATTTCATCATGGCAAAATCGCGTCCCAGGAAGTATTCGCCATGGCGGACGAAGAACAGTTTGACGAAGTGCTGGAAGAATTGTGGGTGCTGGCTGAGCATGGCGAAATCGCCGAAGTCGAACGCATGGAAGTGCATGGGGCGCTGCCCGTGAGCCTGGCGGTCGAGAAGATGATGCAGATGGGGCTGGTTACCGCGGCGCCGCATCCTCCCGAGCCGCACAATCACAGACCGTTTGTGAATCCCTGCCACGACGCGCTGAAGCCGATGTCGGCCTCGACGGGCGACGGCACGATGATCGTGGAGTTAACGCCGCGCGGCCGGGAGCGGGCGGGAAGCATCATCCGGCGGCATCGACTGGCGGAGCGCCTGTTTACCGATAGCCTGGCCATGGACAGCGAGACCGAAATCGAGCAGCAGGCGTGCAAATTCGAGCACATCCTGTCGCCTGAAGCAACGGACAAGATTTGCGCATTTCTGGGCCATCCCCGCACCTGCCCGCATGGAGCGCCAATACCGCCGGGAGAATGCTGCCGCCATGCCACGTCTCGGAATCAGGACTCTCGACAGGCCGTTCGTCTCAAGTAGACTGCCAGTACGATCTAAAGAAACGGATTTACGATCTTGAGATTCCCCAGGCGGTGCCCGTCCTGCATGTCTTCCGTGTACAGAATTGAACACTCGGCTCGTAGCGCCGCCACAATCAGCAACTCGTATCAGGAAAAATGATGGCGGCCATGGATTTGCAGCGCAGAGATGTACTGTGCAGGGGAGGGATGGACATCGAGCAGCGGTCGAAGGGCAGTATCGAAAAATTGCTCCGCTTCCGGGATAGACATGGGGCTTGCGAACTTGCGGAGGGCGCGGCTCAAAAACTCCTGCACGACCTGGTCACTTATGACTCCATTACAATATCGCCCCACTATCGGCGTTTTCGATTCCGGCTTCGGCGGCCTTACCGTCCTTAAAGCTTTACTTGAGGTTGTACCCGGGGCCGACTATCTCTACTTCGGCGATTCGGCTCGCCTGCCCTATGGATCGAAGTCGGTAGAAACGGTCGCGCGATACGCCGTCGAGGCGGCGCAGTTTCTGGAGCGGGAAGGCGCGAATTTGCTTGTCATCGCCTGCAATACGGCGACGGCGCTGGCTCTGGATCAGATAAAGGCGGCGGTGCGTGTGCCCGTGGTAGGCGTAGTGGAACCGGGGGCGCAGACGGCGGCCGCGGTCAGCCGCAATAGGAAAGTTGTCGTCGCCGGCACCGAAGGGACGGTGAGCAGCCACGCCTACAAGAAGGCTTTGGAGATCCTCGGCTTGGAGGCGCGGGAGAAGGCGTGCCCTCTGCTGGTTCCGCTGGTTGAAGAGGGTTGGGTGGAGCACGCGGTGACCGAGCAGGTGGCTCAGATTTATCTGCGCGAAGCTTTTGCGGATGGATTCGGCGACGCCGACACGCTTGTGCTTGGGTGCACGCATTATCCGTTGCTGAAACCCTTGCTGCGTCGGGTGGCGCCGGAACATGTGAGCATTGTTGATTCGGCGGAATCGACTGCCCGAGCGGTGGCGGAGCATATGCGCGAGTTGCTGCCTCCGGCTGAAGGTAAAGAACGCCGCCAGGGGCCGCGAATGAGATTTTTCGCGACGGATTCGGCGGAGAAATTTCGCCGACTCGGGCAGATGTTTCTGGCGAGGCCGATTGAGAACGTGGAACACGTGGATTTGAAGGAGTAGTTCGCCCCGGACCCGGCGCTTCGAGAACGTATTTACAAGAAGTAAATTTCCCCGCAACTTTCGGATATCCGCACTTTATTTCTGAAATTAAAGTGTCACCAGCAGTTCGTCCACGCTCCAATAACCTGAAGGGAAACCATGCATCCGCTTGACAACCCCGTTTGGATGGCGCTTACGACGCAACAGGAGTTCCTGGCTGTGGTGAATGGCCAGGCCCGAAGATTCCTGCCGGGAGTTTCTACTCTGGCTGCCATTGCCGAGCCTACGGATCGCGCCTACGCCAGCCTGGTCGAACTCATTGGAGACGGGCAACTGAACATGGCATTACAGGAGCCTTATCAGGAGCGGCGGGGATTCAAGCTGGCCCTGGGGGGCCCCATGCCGCAAATGGTGTTTGAAGGAGGCGCCGCCGGGATTGGTCCGATCCGGAGGGGAGAAGAGATTCTGAGACTAGGCGCGGCGGATGCCGAAGAAATGCTTGCCCTCACCACACTGACGAAACCCGGGCCGTTCAGCCTGCGGACACATGAGCTAGGAACTTACATCGGCATTCGCAAGAATGGAAAGCTTGTCGCCATGGCCGGAGAGCGAATGAAGATTCCCGGCTATACCGAAGTGAGCGCGGTGTGCACCCATCCCGAGCATGCGGGAAAAGGCTATGCGCGGATTCTGATGGCGGAATTGATAATGCAGATTTGTCAGAGGGATGAAACCCCGTTCTTGCATGTGAGGGGCAGCAACGCGCGGGCGATTGCGCTATATCAACAGCTGGGTTTTAAGCAGCGCGTGCTCTTGCATCATGCCGTCTTGAGGAAGGAATAATTCCCCGAGTCTCAGTACAGGTGGAAGTCGACTTCCACAGCCAGCTCGAAGGGCACTGCTTTGCCGTCTTTCTTGGCGGGATCAAATTTCCAGGTCTTCACGGCCTCAATGGCTTTTTCGTCCAGACCCATTCCCAAAGAATTGACCACGCGGATATTCGTCGCGCGGCCATCGGGCGTAACCACGATCATCAGAGTGCAAACCCCCTGGTACTTGGCTTTGCGCGCTTCTTCGGAGAATTCGGGATCGGGAGTATAAATCCCACGCGGCAGGCTCGCCCCCATACCCGGGCGATAGGCTCCGCCGCCCATACCCATGCCCTCACCGGGTCCTACACCTCGTCCGTTTCCAGAACCAACACCTCCCCCCGAACCCTCGCCTATGCCACTGCCCGAACCGGTGCCGTTCGACGGAATCACAGCCGTCGATTTTGGATCGCCCAGGTTCGGCATGTTGTTGTTCATGGCCATTTGAATGGTCGGAGGAACCATAACCGTCGGCTCGACCGCCAGCTTGGGATTCAGGTTTCGAATCACCGCCGCCGGCGGGGTAATTTGGGGCTGCATGGAAAACTTGGGCAGTTTGCCGGCTGAAGCTTTCAGGACGTCCCGGTCGCCGCCTCCGCCGCCTCCGCCAGCCTGTGTCTTGGAGGGTTTGAGGACATAATCGCCGGGATCAATCAGCGTGGTGCTTACAGACGGCTTGGCTTCTACCTTGGGCACCAGGTGCCGCACCCAGATCGTTCCGCCAATGATCAGACTGATCACAACTACATGGGCTGCGGTGGAACCCAGCGCACCGTTCTTTTTATAGTTGTAGAACCCCCAGATGTCTTTGACCGGAATAGGCTTCGATTCCAGCTTGAGGGGCGGGAGCTTCTTGGGAAAGAAAAACTCGTCGAGGCCGCGGAACAAGGATTTCCACAGAGGCTCGGGCGGAGCCATCAGGAGATGAATTTCCGGCTCACCGGAAGTTCCATTCAGTTGAGGATTGAATTCTGCGGATGCCATGGTTCCCCGATTCACATCTCCCCAGTGGGCACTGCTGGCAACGCCTCTCCTACACAGATGAGGCGGTTTCCCGACAAGTTGCCTTGAGTTCTACGTTTGGTTTACAAAAGCGCTCGGCGTTGCGAATGTGCAAAAACCGGGCCTCGCTTCGTATAGAAATTGTACCTCTTTCCTTCACCGGGAAGTAGTGCATTTAAGAGTGCGGGAGGCATGTGGAACGGGTGTCGCGCCGTCCGCCCGAAGCCTCGCCATGTCAAACGGACTTGCCGAGGACGATAAGCGGGTGGTGTCGGCCTGAATGCGTAGACGTTCTGATGCACGCTCCCTATAATGAAAAGATTCAACCATTTGGAGAGACCACCAGGGTGCCCCTCGAATTAAAAGACACCATTAATTTGCCCAAGACTGCCTTCCCCATGAAGGCCAACCTGCCCCAGAACGAGCCGAAAACGCTTGCCCGCTGGGAGCAGATGGGGATTTACCGGCGCATCCGCGAAGCGCGCCAAGGGTCTCCAACGTACGTTTTGCACGATGGCCCTCCCTACACCAGCGGGCCGATTCACCTGGGCACGGCCCTGAACAAATGCCTGAAGGATTTTATCGTCAAGTCGAAGACCATGGCTGGTTTCGATTCGCCCTATGTGCCCGGCTGGGACTGCCATGGCCTGCCCATCGAGATCAAAGTCGACAAAGAACTGGGCGGCAAGAAATTGCAGATGCGGCCGAACGACGTGCGCGCGGCCTGCCGGAAGTATGCCCAGAAATATCTCGACCTGCAGCGCGAACAGTTTAAGCGCATCGGCGTGTTCGGGCGCTTCGAGCGGCCTTACGTCACCATGAACCCGCAGTACGAGTCCGTGGTTCTGTCGACCTTCTTTTCTTTCTACGAGAACGGCTTCGTCTACAAGGGACTGCGCGCGGTGTATTGGTGCATGCACGATGAAACCGCTCTGGCGGAGGCGGAGGTCGAATATGAAAATCACACCAGCCCGACGGTGTGGGTGAAGTACGCGTTGCTGGATGATCCGGCCCGCATTGATCCGGCTTTGGCCGGGAAGAAAGTGTCGACGATCATCTGGACGACGACTCCGTGGACGCTGCCGGCCTCGATGGCGGTGGCCTTTCACCCGGATGAAGAGTATGTCGGGTTGGAGTCAGGTGGAGAAGTTTATATCGTTGCCGCGAAGCTGGCGAAAGATGTCGCGGAGAAGTGCGGCTTCGAGAATCCGAAGGAGTTGGCACATTTTCCCGGGCGGGTGATGGAGCACCTGAATTTTCAGCATCCGTTTCTGGATCGCAAGATTCTGGGCGTGCTCGCCGAGTACGTGACCATCGATGCCGGCACGGGTGTAGTGCACACGGCGCCATCGCACGGCGCGGAAGATTTTCTCACCGGCGTGAAGTACGGGCTCGACGCCACCAGCAACGTGGATGAGAAGGGAATTCTGCGCAACGGCTTGCCGGAGTACACCGGCAAGCGGGTTTGGGACGCCAACCAGCCGATCATCGATCTGCTGAGAAGCCGCGGGGCGCTGCTGCACAGTGAAAAGACCGAGCACTCGTATCCGCATTGCTGGCGCTGCCACAATCCAGTGATCTTCCGCGCCACCGACCAGTGGTTCATTTCGATGGAAACCCCGATGCCCGGCGGAAAAGGCGAGACGGACAGCTTGCGCAGCCGCACTCTCGAAGAGATCAAACATGTGAAGTGGGATCCCGCGTGGGGTGAAGAGCGCCTGTCGAACATGATCACCACGCGGCCGGATTGGTGCATCTCGCGGCAGCGCGTGTGGGGCGTGCCGATTGCAGTGTTTTTATGCGAAAGCTGCGGCAAGCCGCTGAACGACAAAGCCATCAACCGCAAAGTAGTGGAATTGTTCGCCCGCGCCGGCGCCGATGCGTGGTTTACCGACGAGCCTTATGCGCTGCTCGGGGCGGAGACGAAGTGCATGCATTGCGGCGGCGCAAAGTTTGAGAAGGAAACAGACATTTTCGATGTCTGGCTGGAATCCGGCGCGAGTTATCTCGCTCTGATCGCTGACGAGCAGAACGAAGAGAAGTATCCCTGGCCCTCGGATCTTTATCTGGAGGGCGGGGATCAGTACCGCGGCTGGTTCCAGTCTTCCCTGCTGTGCGCCATGGGTACGCATGGCACGCCTCCATACAAAGGCGTAGTGACGCCGGGTTGGACGCTCGACGACAAAGGCCAGGCCATGTCGAAGTCGCGCGGGAATGATGTCGATCCCGTAGATATCGCCGGCCGGCTGGGCGGCGAAGTTGTGCGCATGTGGGTGGCGTCGGTTGATTTTCGCGAAGACGTGGTGGGATCGGAAGCGCTGATGCAGCGCGTGGCCGAGAATTATCGAAAGATTCGCAATACGTTCCGGTATGTGCTGGGAAATTTATATGACTTCGATCCCGCCAGGGACGCGGTTCCATTCGAAAAACTGCAATCGATCGATCAGTACATGCTGCGGCAGACACAGGCCTTTGCCGAAGATGTCCGGCGGTGGTACGAGGAGTTCGCCTTTCACAAGATTTACCACCGCGTGAACCACTTCTGTATTGTGGATTTAAGCGCGTTTTATTTCGATGTGCTGAAAGACCGGCTGTACACATCGGCGCCGTGGTCGCCCGCCCGGCGGGCGGCACAAACGGCGATCTGGAAAATCTGCGAGGCGCTGGGCCGTTTGCTGGCTCCGATCATGAGCTTTACCTGCGAAGAAGTATGGGAATATCTGCCGAAAATTGCCCAGCGAAGTGAAAGCGTGCATTTGGCGCAGTTCCCCGCCGCGAGCGACATTCTAGGTGAGGGGGTTACGGAACAAAATGGCGCCCAGGCCAAAGATTGGGAAACTCTGCGGTCGGTGCGCGAAGAAGTGCTGAAAGCGCTGGAAGAGGCCCGCAATCGGAAACTCATCGGCACCGGACTTGAATCCCAAATTGCGCTGAGTGCATCCCAGCCTGTGTATTCTGTGCTGAAGCGGTACGCCGACGAACTGCGCTATCTGTTCATCGTTTCCTCGGTCACCCTGACGGAAGGGTCGGGCAACGGGACCACCGGCGTGCACGTGGAAGTAAAGAAAGCGGATGGGCTGAAGTGCCAGCGCTGCTGGAATTACTCGACGCATGTCGGAGAGGACAAGAGTTATCCGACGGTTTGCGAGCGTTGCAGCGCGGTCTTGAAAGAGATCGAGGCCCACGGGTAGACCACTGAGCACATTCGGCATCCCCCTGGCGAAGAAACCGGTGAACTGGCGAAAAGTACGAACTGTGCTGCTCACAATTCTGGTGCTCTGCCTGATTCCGGCAACGCGCTTCTACCAGATTGACGAGCCGGTGCTGCGCCGTTTTGAACGGCACAAGGAAGTCGATCCGCTCGCGCTGCATCTCTCCGGCGAATTTGCCGAGGGCAATCTGGGCACGCAACAGAATGCCGACGGTTCGGTGACTGTGCGTATGATCGCTGAGCAGTACCTGTTCGTTCCGCACTGCGTACTGGTTCCGGCGGGAGTGCCCGTGCATGTTCGCGTCACCAGCGCCGATGCTGTGCATTCTTTCGCCATCGAAGGCACCGAATATGCGGTGAAAGCCTCGCCCGGATCCATCAATGCGGCGCAGTTGGATTTCCCCAGCCCCGGAACGTATAAGACCGCGTGCCGTGAGTTTTGCGGGCCCGGGCATTACGCGATGCGCTCGGAAGTAAGGGTGGTGCCCCGTGAGCAGTTCCCTGCTTTGCATGGAGAAGAAAGGGTCGACTGTGCGGCGAGATAAACGGCGCGTTCTGCGATTGATCGCCGCCACGGCTCCTGCGCTGCTGGCGGGGGGATTCCTCGCGATCAAAGTTTACGCAGGCGCTAACGGACGCGTTCCTTCCAACGTGACGTTTTCCCCTGAAACCGCGGCCGCTGCTGCAAGCGGGGACGCGTTTCGCGGAATGCTCCTGGCGCGGCGTTGCGCGCACTGCCATGGGGATGAGGGGTTCAGCCCGGTTGCGGCAACGCCGAATCTTGCCGGAATGGATCGGCTGACAAATTGGAAACAACTGCAAGACTTCCGCGACCACAAGCGATCGTCGCGAGTGATGGAGCCGATAGCCGCGTCGCTTTCCACGCAGGATATGGCCGATGTCGTCGCCTATTACGCCAGGCTGCCGGTGTTCGTGGATTTTCAGGACAATCGCGCCTTTCCTCAGGCTGCGCCTTCGGCGCAGCAGGCAGAAGTTGCCACGCGGCTGGTCTCGTTTGGCGATGGTGAACGCGGAATTCCGCCCTGCCAGGCCTGCCATGGCCCGGTGGCCTACCGTCCGGGGGCGCCTGCGCTGATGACTCAGAATGGCGATTACCTTTTGCAACAACTGGAGGCTTTCGCCAACGGGGGCCGCACGAATGACATTAATGAGTCCATGCGGGTGATCACGTCGTTATTGACTGAAAGCGAAAAGCAGGCCTTGGCGAGATATTACGGCGGGGGGTTGGGAGCGGGCGGTACAATGGCGGGTAAGTAGCGCTGCCCAAAACAGGTTTCTGAACAGAGCTCTCGCCCTGTTTGGAATGACACCAACTCAGAACCGCACTGTAGTTCCTACCGCAGTTCTTCCATCGCGGCTTCCAGAGCTTCGCGGCCGGGACGGGTCAACGATTCCGGCAGCGTGGCCAATGGCTCTTCGATCATGTCGAGCATGTCGAGGAACGTGGGCGCTTTGGTGTTCACGTAGAACAATCCCGTCAGAACTTCGCCCTTATCGTGCGCTTCGCTCAGGCGCTTCATGGCTGCGATGCGATCGGTGGGATCGTAGTCTTCCTCCAGCTTACGCAACTGCAAGTGCGAACCGTCATGCATCGTCACGCGAACCGACGCGCCGGGATCGTACTCGACGTCGATTTCCTCGAAGTGCGGAACAAAGCTGATCTCCTGAAGAATCTCGTCGTGGTCTTTTACGTATTTGTAGGACTTGGTCGAGCCCTCGTGATCGTTGAACGTGACGCAGGGTGAGACCACGTCGAGCATGACGGTGCCATGGTGGGCGATGGCAGCCTTGAGCATGGAGCTTAACTGCTTCTTGTCGCCGGAAAACGAGCGGCCGACGAAAGTAGCGCCGAGTTCGATGGCAAGGCCGCAGGTGTCGATGGGCGGAAGATCGTTGATGACGCCGGTTTTCAATTTCGAGCCGAGATCAGCGGTCGCGGAGAACTGGCCTTTGGTCAAGCCGTACACGCCGTTGTCTTCAATGATGTAGATGAGTGGAAGATTGCGGCGCATCAGGTGAACGAACTGGCCGATGCCGATGGAGGCAGTGTCGCCGTCGCCGCTGACGCCCAGCGCGATAAGATTGCGGTTCGCCAGCAGTGCGCCGCTGGCAACCGAAGGCATGCGTCCGTGCACGGAGTTGAAGCTGTGCGAGCGGTTCATGAAATAGGCGGGGCTCTTGGAGGAACATCCGATGCCGCTCAACTTGACCACCCGCTCGGGCGCGACCCCCATGTCATACATGGCTTCAATGATGCGTTCGGAAATGGCGTTGTGGCCGCAGCCGGCGCAGAGCGTGGTCTTGCCGCCCTTGTAGTCGATGACGGTGAGGCCGATACGGTTGGTCTTCGGTCCGGCTGGTCCCTGTCCTGGTTCAACGGTGGTGGTTGACATTTTCTCCCTCGGCGGCTAAAGCCGCTCCTTGATCGTCTCGTGATTGCGGCAGCGGTGAAGCCGTACCCTTTGAGTCACTTGCCTTCCATGCTGCTCAGTTCGTCAGTAACGGAGCGCGCGTCGAGCGGCAGGCCGTCGAGGTGGGCGATGCTGCGCAGTCGTGTCGTCAGTTCCGGCTTCAGGTCGAGCCGGAGCAGGCTGAGCATCTGCGCGTCGCGGTTCTGCTCGACAACATAAATACGCTCGTGCTGCTCCACAAAATCGTGAACCTCGCGCGTGAAGGGGTAAGCGCGCAGGCGCAGATAGTCGGTTTCAATGTTGTATTCGCTGCGCAGCTGGTCGCGGCTCTCGCTGACGCCCCAATGCGAGGTTCCATAAGCGATGATGCCGATTTTCGCGTTCGTCCCCTTGGTGATCTCCGGCCGCGGCACAAAGGCGCGGGCGCTTTCAAATTTGCGGTTCAGCCGCTCCATGTTGTTTTCGTAATCGTCGGGGCGCTCACTGTAACTCGACTTGTCATTGTGGCCGCTGCCGCGCGTGAAGTACGCCGCCGCGGGATGATCGGTTCCTGGCAGCGTGCGATAGCCCACGCCGTCGCCATCCAAATCTCTGTAGCGGGCAAAGCCGCCGAGCTTTTGCAGATCTTCTTTGGTCAGAACTTTTCCGCGCTTAATCGGCGTGGCGGGATATTCAAACGGATCCGACATCCAGTTGTTCATGCCCAGGTCGAGATCGGACATAACGAAGACGAGGGTCTGAAATTGCTCGGCGAGATTAAACGCTTCTGAAGCCATGCTGAAGCACTCCGCCACGGAGCATGGGATCAACATGATGTGCTTGGTGTCGCCGTGCGATAGGAATGCGGTCGAAAGAATGTCGCCTTGCGATGTGCGCGTGGGTAGGCCGGTGGAAGGGCCGACGCGTTGAATGTCCCAGATGACGCCCGGAACTTCGGCGTAATAGGCGAGGCCGGCGAATTCCGACATGAGCGAAATGCCGGGGCCGGCGGTCGCGGTCATGGAGCGCGCACCTGCCCAGCCCGCGCCGATGACCATGCCGATGGCGGCAAGTTCGTCTTCCGCTTGCACGATCGCGAACGTGGCCTTGCCGTCGGGAGTGATGCGGTATTCCTTCATGTACTCGATCATGGTTTCGACAAGCGAGGACGAAGGAGTGATGGGATACCAGGTGACAACCGTGCATCCCGCAAACATGCAGCCGAGCGCGGCCGCCGAATTGCCATCGATGATGATCTTTCCGGCGGTCTTGTTCATGCGCTCGATGTAGAAGACGCCGCGCTTTTCGAGATTGGATTTAGCGTAGTCAAAGCCGGCTTGCGCGGCGGCCAGATTCAGGTTCGCCGCTTTTACCTTCTTGGCGAACTGCTTGCGAATGGCTTTCTCAACTTCGCCCATTTCGATTTCAAGCAGCTGGGCCACCACCCCCACGTACACCATGTTCTTGACCAGTTTGCGCAGCTTGGCTTCGGGGCAGACCGCGGCTACGATTTTGTCGTACGGAACGGAATAGAAAATAAGATCGTTGCGCAGTTTGTTCAGCGCGAGGGGCTCGTCATAAAGAACGGAAGCGCCAGGGTCGAGCGTCATCACGTCGTCCTGAGCGGTCTCAGAGTTCATGGCGACCAGGAAGTCGATTTCTTTCTTGCGACCGATGTAGCCATCTTTGTTGGCGCGAATGGTGTACCACGTAGGCAGGCCGGCGATGTTCGAAGGAAAAAGATTTTTACCCGAGACTGGCACGCCCATCTGAAAAATGGCCCGCAAAAGGACGGTGTTGGAACTTTGCGAACCGGACCCGTTCACGGTGGCGACCTGAATGCTCATGTCATTGACAATGCGTTTCCGAGCTAACTGACCGCCGGCGCCCTGCGGGGCTACATCGATACTCGACATTCCTGGACCTTCCTTTACTGAAGAGGCGCACCGGAGTGCGCGCATTCGGTTTGGGGAAAACATTTCATTATACGGCGGAGTGGGGCTGCGCGATACGTGAAAACGCGCACCGATGGCCGGGTAGAACCCGGTTTAGAACTCCTGATTTGGGAATGGGACGGCACCTACTCGGTCCGGAAAAACTGGGCCATATGGCGGAACTTATTATATCGTGACACGATCAAATCGGCCGGAGTGAGTTTTTTGACTTCGCCGAGGTATTTTTGCAGGCTCATGTCGAGAAGATTGGCGGCGGCTTCGTAGTCGCGGTGAGCCCCGCCTTCGGGCTCGGGAACAATGTCGTCGATGACGCCGAGTTCACGCAGATCGGTGGCGGTAATGCGCATGGCCTCGGCGGCCAACTCCTTCTTGGAAGCGTCGCGCCACATGATGGCGGCACAGCCCTCGGGCGAGATCACAGAGTAAATTGAGTTTTCCATCATAAGGACGCGATCGGCGACGGCGATGGCCAGCGCCCCTCCGCTGCCCCCTACGCCAATAACCGTGGCAATAATCGGAATCTCAAGCCGCGCCATTTCCCGCAAATTGTGCGCGATGGCCTCGGCCTGGCCGCGCTCTTCGGCGTGAATTCCGGGATAAGCGCCGTCGGTATCGACCAGCGAAATGATCGGCCGCCGGAATTTTTCCGCGATTTTCATGATGCGCAACGCCTTGCGGTAGCCCCTGGGATGCGGCGTGCCGAAGTTGCGATGGACGCGCTGCTTCATGTCGCGCCCTTTTTGCGTGGCCACGATCAGCACTTCATCACCGTGAAATCGCGCCATGCCGGTGATGATGGCTGCGTCATCGCCAAACGCGCGGTCGCCATGAATCTCGCTGAAATCGGTGAAGACGCGCTCGATGTAGTCGAGCGACTGCGGCCGCTGCGGATGGCGCGCCAGTTCGGTTCGTTGCCAGGCGGTGGGCGGAGTGTTCATCTCTCGGCGAAGGGTATCGATCCGCTGCTGCAGCCGGGCGATCTCACGGCGTGTACCATCATCGGGCTTGGCAGACTCCATCTCGGCGACTTGCCGTTCGATCTGTTCCAGTGCCT
>DATLKM010000160.1:0-1948 GCA_035538435.1 Binatia bacterium | reverse complement strand
CTGGCGAACTCGAACGGTGGACCTTCAGCGAGACTGCCGTCAAAACGGACAGCTTCCCCCAAGCCGATCTAGTCCGGTGGAAAAGTTTCGACGGCAAAGAGATCTCGGGATTCTTGTACAAGCCCCCAGCGAAATTCACCGGCAAGCGCCCGGCGCTCGTCGTCATTCATGGTGGACCGGAAGGGCAAAGCCAGCCGGTCTTCCTGGGCCGCAACAATTATTTCTTGAGCGAGCTTGGCATCGCGCTGATTTATCCGAACGTGCGTGGCTCGACCGGATACGGGAAGACCTACAGCCTTGCTAGGGATGCCTAGGCACATCGTATCCCCCTGGGCCGTTGAGGTAGTAATCCAAGAATACGGGTGGAAGCAAGCAGAGTTGGAGAGGCGATCGTGGAGCGAGGCGCTCGATGATCTGCCAGGGGCTTTGATTTTCTTTGTGCGAGTTGGGGCGGACGAGGTTGAAGTAGAGCTGATAGGTGTGGGCCTTGGCGATGAAGTCGCCGCGGCTGGAGAAGTCCTCAAGGTCGAAGAACTCGTCTTCTTCGAGGCGATGCACGGTTTCGACGTCGCTCTGATAGGTGTGAGCCGCAGGCGGAATGCGGACGTGCTGGCTGCCGCCGAGAGCTTTGGGGAAGTCACCTTTGAACTCGCCGCCGTTGTCGGTTTGCCAGACCAGATCGCGGAGCGAGACGCCGTAGCGATCCAGATGCTGCTGGATGCGCGCGGCGAAGACGGCGCTGGCCGAAGCGCTGCGTCCCTCGGCGAAGGCCCAGAAGAACAGGCCGCTCCGGACATCGCGGGCCGTGTACTGGATGACCGGAAGTTTCAGCCGCTGCGCCTGCGTCCAGTAGCGCGGGATGTCGTCGAGATCTTTGGTGTCGGCACTGATCTGCTGAAACAAAGCCCAGCGCGCCTTGATGTGCGCCAGGTCCTGTTTGCGCTGGTATTTGCGGCGGCGTTTTTGGATCAGGCCATGCACCCGCCAGATGCGTTCCAGAGCGCCGTGGCTGAGGGGCAGATCGAACTCACGAATCAGACGGCGAGCGCCGAAGGTGGGAAGAGTCTTGCGCAGTTCGACCAGCTTGGCTTCGGTGGCCGCAGGAGTTTTGTGGGGCTGACGGTGACGGGCGCGTGACTGCTCGGCGAGGCCGGAAGGGCCGTGCTGCTGGAAGCGCCGCAGCCACTTGCGGACCGTAGGCACGGTAGTCGCGAAAAGGCGTGCCGTGGGTTTGATGCCACGCTCTTTGGCGCTTTCGACCAGCCGCAGGCGATGGTTGTAGGTGTTCTGTTTCATTTCACGAATCAGATCGAAGTAACGGGCCGACATGGCCCACGCATTTTAGCTGCGCGGATCGAGCCGGCTGTGGAAAAGCCGCTGCGTGGAAAACCAAAAACAGGTTTCCCACTCCGCTTGGAAATCCCGCAAACCCCGCGGCATTCCCACTTTCCCACAGCCCCGACGGCGGCGATTATCTCCCCGTCCCCTTCAACAACAACTCCATCTCCCTCCGCCTCTTCTCGCTCAAACATTTCAACCTCGCCAGGGGGATACGATGTGACCAGGCTCTTCCACTTAAGAACTTTGCTTGACTCAAGGAACCGTCACCGCTAGCATTTATCTATGGGTCTTCACCGCGCGAACAGGCTGTGCGCTTGTTGTTGTAATTCCAACAAACTGGCGCGGGAGTGTGATCCGTTAATGTAGTCATCGTCTAAATTCGGATTTTGCGACCCGCTCGCCAGAGGCAACCTGGTTAGCGGGTTTTTGTTTTTACGGCGCAATTTTTCTTGAGGCAAGGATGCATTCGGAGACACAAACAACATCGGGGAACGGAAACTCGGCAGCGACTGATTCCGGGCCTGCGAAGGAAACCAAAGCGCAGCGGATCGAGCGGATCAAGCGCGGCAAGAATCCGTGGGAAGCCCTTGACGAAATCCGCGAGTTC
>DATLKM010000159.1:0-4939 GCA_035538435.1 Binatia bacterium | reverse complement strand
CTGCGCACCCTGCAATACAACAACAAGAGCCCCGAGCTGACCTTGTGGCTAAGCACCAAGGAAGGCGCGGAAATCGTGAGCGCCAAGAAGGTGGAGAACACCAACACCGGGTCCGGCGTGAAACCTTAACGGAATGGAATTGACCCAAGAGGGAGGATTGGAATGCAAATGAAGCATGTAGTCATGGCAGGACTGGTGACGCTGGCCGCCGCGGCGGTGGCGTTTGCCGGACCAGCCGGCGGCACCATCAGCGGCAAGGTGACCTATGAAGGAACACCGGCCAGGATGAAGCCGATTGATATGTCCAAGGAACCGTCTTGCGCGAAGATGTATACGACACCTCCGACAGTCGAGACGGTTGTGACCGGATCAGGGAACAGCCTGCAGGATGTGATTGTGTACATTTCAGCCGGCGTGCCGGATGACGCAGCTCCGTCCACGGCGGCTGTATTCACCCAGAAGGGTTGCCGTTACATCCCGCACGTGCTTGCGTTCCAGGTGAACCAGGAACTCAAGATCATCAACGACGACCAGACGTCGCATAACATCCACCCGCTGCCGAAGCTGAACCGCGAGTGGAACAAGTCGCAGCCGCCGGGGACGCCGGCCATCAGCGAGAAGTACGACAAGGCGGAGTTCATTCCGGTGAAGTGCAACGTACATCCATGGATGCACGGTGAATTCGCGGTGATGAAGAATTCGCACTACACCGTCACCGGCGACGGCGGGGCGTTCACGCTGGCGAATCTGCCCCCAGGCAAATACACGGTTACCGCGTGGCAGGAATCCTACGGCGAGCAATCGCAGGAAGTAACCATCGGCGGCAGCGAGACGAAGACTGTCAACTTCGTATTCAAGGCCAAGCCCTACTAACCGAGGGCTTGGCTTTTTTATTTTTGGACTCGCACAAGTTTCAAGCACGTGAGCCCTTGAAGCGGGCAGAGGCGGGAGCGATGGGGAAATTTCTGGCCGTAACTATCATTGTGATCGCAATTGCTTCGGCGATTCCCGTGGTGATGCACACCTGGGAGGCGCCGGCAGACATTTCAACGCATGGCCATCTGATTGACAATCAAATGGCCGACACCATGATCGAGGCGGGGGTGTCGTTCCTTGCCGCGCAGATTCTTCTGGCCATTTTCATCTGGCAATTTTCCAGTCCGAGCAAGGACGGAAAACTGAAGACGTTTCCGGGCGGGGCGAAGGGGTTGGTGGGTGCGGCCATTGTCCTGGTAGGCGTGGAAGTTCTGGCGCTGGGAGCATTTGGGACGAAGGCGTGGGCCACGGTTTACTTCACGCCGCCGGCGGCCAACGCCATACCGATCCAGGTGCAAGCGGGACAGTTTGCGTTCTATTTCCGTTACCCGGGAGCGGATGGAAAGTTTGGGCCGATTCATCCGGAACTCATCAACGAAGGCACGCAGAATTTATTTGGACTGGATCCGGAGCACGACGTGGAATCCAGGGACGACATCGTAACCGCCGAGCTGGCAATTCCGGTTAACAAAGAAATCCATCTTTTGATGCACGCGAAGGACGTGAGCCATTCGTTTTACGTGCCGGCGCTGCGCATCCACCAGGATTTCGTGCCGGGGCTGGACCTTTCGGTGCATTTTACGGCCACGCAAATCGGCAAGTATGAAATCGTGTGCTCGCAATTGTGCGGGTTGGGGCACTACAACATGCGGGCGTACCTGGAGGTAATGTCACAAGCGGACTATGACGATTGGCTGAAGAAACAGGCGGCCGCGCAGTAGCAAGGGAGTAAGGGCGAGTGAGATTGGACTTCGGCGGTGACTTTTATCTTTCGGTGAGGTGAGCAAATGCACGAAGTGTCAGCAGCCCCAGCAGCGCATCACGGTCCTCCGACGACGTTTATCCGGAAGCATGTTTTCAGCACGGACCACAAAGTCATCGGCATCCAGTATTACCACCTTGCGCTGGTCGCGGTGGTGGTGGGCATGGTGCTGTCCTGGCTGATGCGCATTCATCTTGGGTGGACAAATGCGGCGATTCCGGGACTCCAGACGCTCTCTCCGAACGGCGCGCCGGGCGGAGTGATGACGCCGGAATACTACCTGCAATTGATGACCATGCACGCGACGATCATGGTGTTTTTTGTGCTGACCACGGCGCCGTTCGCAGCCTTCGGCAATTATTTTCTGCCCATCCAGACGGGCGCGGAAGATATGCCGTTTCCGCACTTCAACATGATGTCGTTCTGGGTCACGTTGACGGCGTTTTTGGTTTTGATTACGGCGTTTTTCGTGAGTGATGGGCCGCCGCTCGCAGGCTGGACCTCCTATGCCCCGCTGAGCGCCATCGGAAAAGCGGCCGGCCCTGGACAAGGGGCGGGCCAAGTGATTTGGGCAACGGCGCTGGGTATCTTTTGTGTTGGGCAGTTGCTGGGCGCGCTGAACTTTATTTCCACGGTGCTGGATATGCGGTGCAAAGGAATGACCTTGAGCCGCCTGCCGGTAAGCGCGTGGGCGTGGTTTATCACTTCGTGCATGGGGCTGACGGCGTTCGCCGTGTTGATGCCGGCTTGCATCCTGTTGATTCTGGATCACGTGGCGGGGACGAGCTTCTTCATTCCTTCGGGCCTGGTGATTAACGACCAGTTGATTCCGCACTCCGGGGGTTCGACGCTGCTCTGGCAGCACCTGTTCTGGTTCTTCGGGCATCCGGAGGTGTACATCGCCATCGTGCCCGGAATGGGCATCGTGACGCATGTTTTGATTACCAACATGCGGCGGCCGATGGTGAGCATGAAGGCGATTCTTTACTCGATGTGGGCGCTGGCGTTTTTGAGCTACATGGTTTACGGCCACCACATGTTTGTCAGCGGGATGAACCCGTTCTCGTCGCTGGCGTTCTCGTTCCCGACACTGATGATCACCATTCCATCGACGGTGGTGGTGCTGATTTGGATCGGGAGCCTGTACGGTTCGAAACTGCGCATCAATACGGCATCGCTGTTCGCGCTGGGCTTCATTTCGATGTTTGTCAGCGGCGGGGTGAGCGGCTTCTTCCTGGCGCAGCCTTCGATCGACATCATGCTGCACGCCACTTACTTTGTGGTGGGCCACTTCCACATGGTGATGGGCGTGGCGGCCATGTTCGGGATCTTCTCCGGAACGTACTTCTGGTTCCCGAAGATGTACGGCCGGATGATGAACGAGACCTTGGGGAAGATTCATTTCTGGCTGACGTTCGTGGGAACGTATTGCATTTTCATGCCGTTCCACTATCTGGGTTGGGCGGGGAATGTGCGGCGATATGCGGCGTTCACGGACGATTACCTCAAGCCGCTCATCCCGTTGCATCAGTTCATTACCGTTGCCGCGCTGTTCACCGGGGCGGTACAACTGATTTTCATCTACAACTTCATCCACAGCAGGGTGGCCGGACCGCAGGCGCCGGCTAATCCGTGGGAAGGAACTTCCCTGGAGTGGATCATGCCTTCGCCGCCACCGTGGAACAATTTTGGCGGGAAAGACCCGGTGGTTTATCACGACGCCGAGCAATATGGCGTGAAGACGGCGTCGGGCGCCGACTACATCATGCAGAACTCGCCGGAGCAGGCTCTCGGCGGCGCAGAAGGCGATTGATCGCCGATACACCGGACGCATGAGAGGAAGAGTGTAAAGACCATGGCGACCACGTTACCACCACCAAAACCTGAGGTTTTCCGCGATCCGGAGAAGTCTGGAAACGGCAGTACCGGCAATGGCGGCTGGCGGAACCTTGTTCCGGCTGAGGGGAGCTTGCGCGGGGTTGAAGAATATTCGCCGCCGCCTTCCAGCAGCGCGATTTGGGTGGGCATCGCGGCGATTTGCATGTCGTTTGCCGCGTTCACCAGCGCGCTGATTGTTCGCCAGGGGTCATCCAACGATTGGCGGCACATCACGTTGCCGCCGATCCTTTTCCTGAGCACCGCGGTGCTGCTGGCCAGCAGCGCCAGCCTGGAAGTGGCCCGGCGCCGCGTTGCGGCATACATGGGAGGCTTGGGACGTTCGGTCGAGAGCGCGAGACTCTGGTTGCTGCTGACTTTCGGACTTGGGCTGCTTTTTGTGGCGGGGCAGTACATGGCCTGGCTGCAGCTCAGGTCCCAGGGTCTGTACCTGGCCACGAATCCGAACAGTTCGTTCTTTTACGTTTTCACCGCCATCCATGCGCTGCATGTGTTGGGCGGCCTTGCCGGGCTTGGACGGGTGATACGGAAACTCGGCCAGGGAACATTGAGGCGGAGCACCTTGAATGCGACTTCGTACTATTGGCATTTCATGGGTGTGCTTTGGGTGTATTTGTTTGTGCTGTTGTGGATGAGGATTTAGGCAACCAATCAAAGGAGGCGCCGTGAGTCACTCTGAGGTAGCTTTGGGCGAGCACCACACCCCGGTGATGGAGCCCTCGCCGTTTGCGATCCCGGCGATCAAGCTGGCGATGTGGCTGTTCATCATTTCCGACATCATGACGTTCGCGGCATGCCTGGTGGCTTATGGATTCCTGCGGAATGCGACTCCCAACTGGCCGCGGCCGTTTCACTCTTCCACGATCGTCAGCGTGCTGGTGATGACGGCGATTCTGGTTACCAGCAGTTTCATCATGCTGCTAGCAGTGCGTGCGGCGCGGGTGGGGGACCGGGCCAACGCATACCGCTGGACGATGGTCACGCTGGCCGCGGGACTGCTTTTCGCCATACTGCACATTCACGAATGGCTCGAAATGATCGGGCAAGGCGTGACTTTTTCCACGAACCCCTGGGGCACCGGCCTGTTCGGGGGGGCGTATTTCAGCGTTACCGGCATGGAGCTCCTGCACGTCATTGCCGCGCTGATTGCGTTGCTCATTATCGGCATGGGGTACAAGAGGGGCCGCTACGGCGCGGCGCACATTGAAAACTGCCATCTGTTTTGGCAATTCATCAATATCGTAT
>DATLKM010000158.1:0-5978 GCA_035538435.1 Binatia bacterium | reverse complement strand
TTCGAGCGCTGCGTAGCGGGGTTTATGGCGTACAACCCGACGGTGATTTCACCCTCCAGATGGCGGCGAATCGTCGTGGAACTAAGGCTTAACGCCTTGCAGGTGGTCTTATGCTTAGGCTGGAAGTAGTAGTGCCGTCCTGTCTCCGGGTTCGGACGTGGAGACTGTAGCGTGTAGGCGCCCCGGTTCACGAACAGGCTCATATACTCTCGGACGGTTTTGGAGCTGGCTTTGACCACGGTCTTCACGTTGTTTCCTCCTGTGCGCGGCCGGGTGCAAAAAGCTTGCGCTTACCTAAACCCGCGGCGAAGCAATGTCAAATAAGTGGCGTCGCGGGTCAACTTGTTGTGGTGGTGGGAATTAGGCGGTCGGCACGGACCCAAGTGTTCGTATCACGCGGCCGTCGGCGCGCTGGCCGCCGCTGCCTTGCTCGATCGCTCTGGTGGGATCCCTGGTTCAATGATCCATTGATTCGCGTCGGCCAATAGGTGAGGACGCTCCACGAGGTCCAGGAACCGACACTCACGCACCAGTCGGTCAAAATCGCTGGCAGCGTATCCGCCGTAGTTGTCGTCGTCGAAATCGACCCACCACCAAAGCTTTGCGTGCCGGTCGTAGACGTAGAAGGCACCGGATTCGGGATCTCCCGGGACGATAAGAAACACGAAGAGCGCCTTCGGGAACTGGACCCACTTTTCGATCTTTGGATACTCGGCCAGGTCCAGCAATCGAGCCACCGCCCCATCGGAGCAATTCGCGACCTCCATTGCTGCCCTGTGAAGGTCGAGCACTAGCGTCACATTCATCTTTCCAAACATCGCGCATCCTCCCTTCATGTTTGACATAGCTCCAGCTCGGTAAAACCGCACCGAGCAGACAATCTTTCCTTAGCGTGGGGCCTGTGCTAGCGTTCTCGGGTCCCCATAACTTGAAGGCTCCGGCGACAGCGAGGAGGACAAGAGTGATTATTGGAGACCGGCTGCGGTCTTTACGTGAGGAAAAGAAGCTTTCACAAGGGGACATCGAAGAGCGCACGGGCTTGTTCCGCTGTTATGTCTCCCGGGTGGAGAATGGCCACACTGTGCCATCCGTTGAAACGATTGAGAAATTTGCGCGGGCCCTCGACGTTCCGATGTACCAGCTCTTTTATGATGGGGAGAAGCCACCCGAGCTTCCAAATCTCCCCAAACGAAAAACGACAGACGAGATTGCCTGGGGCAGTTCGGGGAAAGACTCCCGCTATCTGACAAAGTTGCGGAGGCTTCTAGCCAAGACAACCGATAGTGACCGAAAGCTTCTCCTTTCCGTGGCGCAGAAGGTAGTGGGCCGCAAGCCAAGGAATGGTCGCAGCGCAGCTTCTCGCGCACCCGAGGATTGAAGTGCCTCACCCTGCGGTTTCCAACTTCTATCGACAAGGGTTCAAAAGCAACGAGTGTCCTTGTTGCAGCCTACAACCAATTCCGCGCTCAAGCATAAGAACCGGAAGAGTCGGCTGACGTCGAAACCGAATGCCCCGCCTGCTTTCGCGCTGCAAGCAGCGCGAGCCTGTCGCAACGATTCTGCAGGTCATGATCCCCGTGGCCGACAACCCAAGTCCAATGGATGGTGTGGTGAGAGACCAATTCATCCAGTTCACGCCAGAGATCCTGGTTCTGCACTGGCCTTTGATCTGAGGTTCGCCACCCATTGGTCTTCCATCGCGTTAAGTATTGCGTGATGCCTTGCTTGAGATACTGCGAGTCTGTCACCAATTCCACCTCGCTGCTCTCGCGCAAAGCCTTCAATCCGTTAATTGCGGCGGCGAGCTCCATTCGATTGTTGGTTGTGTGCGCTTCGCTTCCTGACAGTTCGCGTTCCTCGCTTCCACATTGCAGAATGCAAGCCCAACCCCCTGGGCCTGGATTTCCGATGCAGGACCCATCTGTGATGATTTGTACTTTTTTCATTTCTTGACCTCCTGTTTGAAGCTCTTTCAAACGTCCACACAGCTCATCCTCGAACGTCACGCCTCGCGAGCGCATCAACCAGGTAACCCACCGGAAACAGCGTGACACCGAGAACAGCGCCCAATAAATCCACGTAATGACCGGGGCTATGCGCAAGTCCCCAGCCCATCCAAGGGAGCATCACGCATACAGGCACAGACGCAACCAAGGTCTTCACCAACATGGTGTTCATCTGACTAACCTCTCGCTTGTAATCCGCGGTCGATAATGTCGTTCGGACATGCGCTCGCTCAACCTCACACCACAATAAATCGCCCTACGAATCAGCACGCCACAATCCCCACAACGCAGACAAATGACACGGAGGGCGCAACCCACCGCTGCGGAACCTCAAAAGACCATCAGAATCCAGAATAGTAAAGGAATAGTTCCAAGAAATTCTTCAGCTTACAGGCAGCCAGAAGATTCAATGGGGATGCAATCAGCGGCCATAGAAAGGTCAATGAAAGGGCAAAGAGTAGCTCGTGGCGGTGCCCGTGTTTTCCGCTTTTCGAGCGCTTCCGTTCAGGGCCTGCCGCAGCGGGAATGCGCGTTTCGCATGACCATCTACGACAGGCATTTCGAGCAGGTGGGAATGCCAATCCGTTACCAGGCCAAAGAAAACTGGAAACTCCACGTCCGCGAAGAAGCTTGAGACAAACCGCAAAATGTCGTAGTTCGCAGCCAAATAAAGCAGCCGATTCACGTGCACCTCACGGCTTATGTACGCGGCGATTGCCCGGTAGCTTTTCGCTGGCTTTGGAGTTCGTTCGAATTCCAGTGCAAACGTCCGCTCCCCGATCTCCGTACTGACGGTGACAATCGCGTCGTAATCCTTGGCGAAACCGAACGCGGTCAGCTCGTTCTGAGACCTTATTTCGATTCCGGCCGTCCAACGGATAAGCACTCCGGCACGCAGTGCGCTGAGATGTATCTCGTTCAGGCCGATTGCGTGCAACGCACTTCCATTCACCTTCTCTCTGTCGGAGTGGCCACGCCCGACCAAACAGTACTCGCCCATGCTCTGCAATAACGTCGCCGCGGCGCTTGCAACGGAATACACAGTGTCTCCGGTCCCGGCTGGCAATGTCTCACGCAGCACCAGTGCACGGCCAACGAGTCTGCGCATTCTCCAGTGGAAGGAGTTGCGGCTCGTCTCGTAGTGGCTGAGTTGCGAGAACTCGAACAGTTGCGAGTCGGTCACGAATTCCGACCGGAGGATTTGGCGCAGAAGCGGAAGGTCACGCGCCTGGTTGAGTTGAATCGACCCTTTCGGATATCGCATCGCCGGCGCATCCTTACGCAGACTCCAACTGCAGCCGCGCGCGCCAAGGACAGGGTACGCTCGACCGAAGAACGAATCTGCCCAGATCCGTGCGCAACCAGGTGTGAGGTGGCATCAAAAGCATGGCTTCTTGTTGATCCCCGCATTCGCTGAACGAGATCAGAACCGTGCCTTCCGACCTCCAAGCCGCTGAACCGACGCTGACGTGTCCGAACTCGCGAGCTCTCGCAACAACAAGGAAGCAGTCAGGCTGCTGCGGAACCCGCAGCCTCCGCTTGAAGAGGACTTTGTTCTGGCCATTCCATAGACATGGATCAGCGCATTCGAAGACGCTGTTGATCGCCGCAAGCGGATGATGTGGATCGAATCCCCCGACGCTATTGAACCGGATATGCCCGACGATCTTGGACCGTGTCCGAATCTTTCCGTTGACGGGAACACCGGTGGTGTTGAAGTACGCCCCTCGCGCGAATCGCCTCGGATCATTCTCGTCTTTCCCGAAACGCCGGCGCCAGATGCTCCCGAACCCCGTGATTGTGGCGAGCATCTTTCTCACGCACCTTTCAAGCGCTTGTTCTTCTGCCGCTCGGCGTACAACTCTTCCTGGAGACGGTTGATCTGGCCGACCAACCGTGCGCCGTCCCCATTGGCGCCGGCAGACGCCGGCTCCCCGATCCCCGCATCAACGCCTTTCGGGCCGCTCACTTTTTTTGCCAAAGCGTCGATGCGTGTGGAAAGGTCAGCAACGATCAGGGACTTCTGGCTGAGCTCTCCCTGAAGCTTCTTCCGATCTTGCGTCGCAGCCTCGAGCTGGGTTGCAACACGCTGGAGCTCGGCCCGCAGACGGTCCACTTCCGAACTGCCCCAGCCAGCCCGGCCCCCGCCCGCCTCCGCGGATTCCATTGCGCGATTGCACTGCTCGATGTGATGGTTATATTTCTCGATGGCTTGCTTCGCGGCGCGACGCGAGTAGAGGTCATGATTGTAAAGGTCCGCCATCATCTCGGCCGTGACGCGCATGCGGCGGCGACTGTCGAACATCAACTTCGCGCATGCCACGGCCATGAACACTACCGAGGCCGTCATAAACACGCTGTACCAGAAGTGTGGATCCTTGACCGTGGCTTCAAGCAGCGCTCTGCGTCGTTGCTCGAGCCATGTTCCGTAGTCGAAATCAGACGGATTGCACTTCTTCAGCAAGAATTGGTACCAAGTGTCCGGGGCAGAGTGTGCTTGATTGGCAGTTCGCGCGAGCAAAGGGTCTTGAGCCAGCAGAAGAGTAGCCAGAACTATCCCGCAACACGTTGCTCGAATTTCGGCCCGCACCGTCAATGCCCCCGCCTGGCGTAGCGTGGCCCCGACAGGTCAGGCCTCTTGAATCGCAGATTCGCGCCCACGGATGTTGCGCGGGACTGCTTGAGCCGCGGATACAGCTCAGGTTCGAAGTTGGGAATGGTGACATCAGCCGGAGGGCGGACGTGCAAGTGACTGTGAAGCGTGCCGCGTGTGTCATCCGTCATCAGAATTTCTAGTTGGCCCTTGGGAAGGTTCTTGATGTGCTCGTCGAGGGCCCTGGTCTCGCGCGCCTCAACGTCCTGGGCCCGGCCGGTTTCCCCGTACCTCTCAAATCCGAAGAATCGCCATCGCTCCATGGACAGGTTGCGCCGCGTGACGCGATGTTCGGCAGAAGCCCTGAGGAAGTAGTAGGCCGTTTCCTCATCCCGCGTGCGCATGGTCATGGTGGTGTTAGGCGCCGAAGTAACGTCCTCCTTAAACCCCCGGCCATCATGCATGAGCTGGGGCAGGCTCTGCATGGAAAAGAGAAAGGCGGTGTTGGTCCCTCGCGCCGTCTGCAAAATCTGCGGAAAGTTCCGGTAGCCAAACGGCGCAAACTCGTCGAGCACCACGCTGAATAGCGGTTTGTTGGCTCTGCGGCGATGTTCATCGCTCTCGTATCTCTTGCCGACGATCAGTTGCAGGCCCTGTAAGAGCATCTTTCCGAGCGCGCGCACCGGCTCGGTGTTTTTGTTCACATTTAAGGTCACAAAAAGGATGAGCTCCTGTTCAATCACCTCATCGAACGAGAGCAGTTCTTCATACGGCCCTGTAATGACGCTCAGCTCGTCATCGAGGAAGGTCATGCATTCGTTCAGCAGCCCTTGGATCTTCGGAACCCGTTCTCGATCCTCGAAGGATTGGTAGAGGTTCTTCACAGACATCTCAAAGTTCAGGCGTCGTTGTGTGCTAACTGCTTCGCTTTGCTGGAGCCTCCGTGTTGCCTTGGCAACCTGCTCGCGTAGCACCAGTTCATCGATGGCCATCACGAGCACATCGTAAAAGTTGAACTTCAGGCCGGTATACACAAGCACGCGGACGATGTCGGCCAGGTAGTTCAGCTGATGCTTCGCGAAGAACTCGTCATGGAGGTTGAACGAGCCGAACACCATGTTCACCACGGGCATGTAGTCTTCGTCACTGCAGTGGAACGGGTTGTAACGCACCGATAGGTCGGGGCGGCCTGGGTTGAGCACGCGCAGATCGCCAAGCCTCCCTGCGCGGTGGATATGGGGAAGCAGGCTATAGAAAAACTCCATGTCGCCTTTCCCATCCAGGATGACCATGGGGATGCGATGGCGGTCATCGGGAGGTCCCACAACTCGGCAAAGATCTTGGGTAATGATGTTTCGAAGGAGAGTCGTCTTGCCCGT